>NZ_JBDXXH010000004.1:415951-503996 GCF_040373385.1 Nitratidesulfovibrio sp.
CCGTACTTTCATCACAATCAGCAAGCCGGGGGTTTCATGAACAATTTCAATGTCGGTGTCAGGCTGATAGCAGGGTTCATTTTTGTTTCGCTGCTCACGTTGATCACCGCCGGTTCCGGGTATCTGGCCATCGAAAATGCCAGCGAAAGCCTGCGCCGTTCCAACGAGGAAATGCTGCCCGCCGTGGCCCATACCGGCAGCGTCGAGCTGGCCATGCGCGGCATCGTGGTGGCCCAGCGCACCCTGATGATGGAACGCCTGTCCAGAGCCGACCGCGACCGCCAGCGGGAGGACATCCGCCTTGCGCGCGAGGTCATCGCCAAGTCGCGGAGCGAGATGGACAAGCTGCGCCATTCGCCCGCCGTTCAGGAAAAATGGTCTGCCTTCGTCGCCACGCTGGACGCCGTGCGCATCACCAACGATGAAATCATGGCCGCCATCCAGGAGTGGGAGCGGGACAGCGCCAGTGACGACAAGCAGGCCAAGGCAGCTGATCTTGTCACCGGCAAGGGCGTGCAGGCCAACGCCCGACTGGCCGAGGCCGCGGCGGCCGTGCAGGAGGCCGTGCGGGCAGAGGCGCGTGCCGCGCGGGTCCAAAGCGCTGCGGAAGCGCACACGGCGCACAACACCGCCATCACTCTGGCCGTGGGGGCGCCGTTGTTGTCGCTGCTGCTCGGCTTCTTCATTTCGCGGTCCATCACCCGTCCGCTGGGCGGGGCCGTGTCGTTCGCGCAGTTGGTGGCGGGTGGAAACCTGAACGCGGACCTTGCCGTGCACGGGCGTGACGAGATCGGCAGGTTGGCCGACGCCCTGCGGGTGATGGTGGACACCCTGAAGGCCAAGATCGCTGAGGCTGAAGACAAGAGCGAGCAGGCAGCCCGCAAGGAGCAGGAGGCCATGGCCGCCATGCGTGAAGCGGATGAAGCCCGCAAGCAGGCAGAAAACGCCAAGCGCGAGGGCATGTTGCAGGCTGCCGCGCGGGTGGAGGGCTCGGTGGAGGTGGTCTCGTCCGCGTCCGAGGAGCTTTCCGCCCAGATCGAGCAGGCCGACCGGGGCGCCAAGGAACAGGCCAAGCGCGTTTCCGAGACGGCCACGGCCATGGAGGAAATGAACGCCAGCGTGCTGGAGGTGGCCCGCAACGCCGGGAACACCGCCGAGGTTTCCGATTCGGCCCGCGCCAAGGCCGCCCACGGTGCCGCGCTGGTGGAACGGGTGGTGGGCACCATCGACGGTGTGCGGCGGCAGTCGCTGGACCTCAAGGCCGACATGGAAGACCTGGGCCGCCAGGCGGAGTCCATCGGGGCGATCATGAACGTGATCAGCGACATTGCCGACCAGACCAACCTGCTGGCGCTGAACGCGGCCATCGAGGCGGCCCGCGCCGGTGACGCCGGGCGCGGCTTTGCCGTGGTGGCCGACGAGGTGCGCAAGCTGGCGGAAAAGACCATGCAGGCCACCGTGCAGGTGGGCGATGCCATCCGGGGGGTGCAGCAGGGCACCCGCAAGAACATGGAGAACGTGGACCGCTCGGTACAGGGCATCGAGGAATCCACCCAACTGGTGCGCCAGTCGGGCGAGGCGCTGGGCGAGATCGTGCGGCTGGTGGAAACGGCCAGCGATCAGGTGCGCTCCATCGCCACGGCATCGGAGCAGCAGTCCTCCGCCAGCGAGGAAATCAACCACGCGGTGGAGCAGGTCAGCACCATTTCCGCCGAAACGGCGCAGGCCATGCGGGAATCGGCGCGGGCCGTGTCCGCCCTGGCGGAGCAGGCCCAGGTGTTGAAGCGCCTGGTGGAAGAGATGAAGGCGGGCTAGGGGCAGTTTCTAAATTGTCCTTTCGCCCGTTGGCGTCCGACCCGAAGGGCGCGGAGCGTGCCCGTTAAGCGAGCTTGCGAGCTTTACGGGCATCGTGCGCAACGCGGTCAAACTTCGTCTGCCATGGCTTTGCTGTCCTTATCCGTAAGACTCGCGCTGCGCGCTTGCCTAACGGCTAAGGCTCGGTCAAATACGATAAGAGCGCGTTGCGGTCCTCATCCGTAAGGTTCGCTTCGCTCACCTAACGGCTGAGGCATATTCCCTCATGGCAGGCTCGTTTTCCTCGCCAACGAATGAAAATCCTCATTTAGAAACAGCCCTTAGTCGGCTAGGTCCACGGCATCCGGCAGTTGAACGAAAACGGGCCGCCCTTCCGTGCAGGAAGGGCGGCCCGTTGTATCGCAATCGAAAGCAGGACCGTACCGGCTGCATGGGCCGGGTGCCGGGACTGAACGGGCTAGTTTGTCGCCGCTCCGCTGCCGTATACCTCGGCCAGTATTTCGCCTGCACCGTCGGCCACCAGTCGGGCGGCAAGATCCAGGCCGACCGTGCGGGCCTGCGCGCCATCCGGGGCGCTGGTGCCGTTCAGGGTGCGGCGGATCACCCGCGCGCCGGCAAGGTCGGCCACAAGTCCTTCCAGTGCGAAGGTGGCATCGCCCGTCATCACGGCGTGCCCGGCGATGGGCACCTGGCAGCCGCCCTGCAACCCGGCCAGAAAGCCGCGTTCGGCCTCCACGCGGATGCGGGTGGGGGTGTGCTCCATGAAGGCCAGCAGATCGCGCAGGTCGGCCCGGTCCCCCCGGAATTCGATGCCCAGCGCGCCCTGTCCCACGGCGGGCAGGAAGGCGGGCGGCCCCAGCACTTCGCTCTTGGGCGCGGAAAGGCCCAGGCGCTTCATGCCTGCGGTGGCCATGATAATGGCGTCGAACTGGCCCTCGGAAAGCTTGCGCAGGCGGGTGTCCACGTTGCCGCGCAGGGAGACCACGTTCAGGTCCGGGCGCAGGGCCAGCAACTGCGACTGGCGGCGCAGGCTGCTGGTGCCCACGGTGGCTCCGTGGGGCAGGGCGGCCAGCGAATCGTGGTGCACGGACAGGAAGGAGTCGGACGGTTCCTCGCGTTCGGGAATGATGCCCAGCACCAGCCCTTCCGGCAGTTCCATGGGCACGTCCTTCATGCTGTGCACGGCCAGGTCGGCCCGGCCATCCAGCAGCGCCTCCTCGATTTCCTTCACGAACAGGCCCTTGCCGCCCACCTTGGCCAGCGGCACGTCGAGGATGATGTCCCCCCGAGTCTTCAGGACCAGCAGTTCCACAGAAACGCCGGGGTGTCGGCCTTCGATGCAGGACTTGACGTGTTCGGCCTGCCACAGGGCCAGCTTGCTGCCACGGGTGGCGATGACGAGTTTGTTCATGTAGTTGCGCGCGGTGTGAGGATGATGTTGAGACTTGCAGCTGGTTCCGGATTAGGATTTTCGTTTGCTGGCAAGGAAAGCAAGCCCGCCATGAGGGAGTATGCCTCAGCCGTTAGGTGAGCGAAGCGAACCTTACGGATGAGGACCGCAAGGCGCTCTTATCGTATTTGACCGAGATGGCAGGCGAAGTTTGACGCAGCCAGCGGACGAAAGGACAATCCGGAGGCATCGCTAGCCGCAGGTGGAGCAGTTCCCGCCCGAACACCCGGAGCAGCCGCCACGGCTGGACTTGGGGAAGGTCACGGTCTGCCCCACGCGCGAGGGCGCGGGCATCTTGAAGCAGGCGCAGGACAGCTGCTTCTCGGTACGGGCAGAGCCGCAGGCCGGGCAGGGGGGCAGGTCGTCGCCGAAGACGAGTTCCTCGAATTTCTTGCCGCAGGCGGTGCATTCGTATTCGTAGATGGGCATGATGCGTTTTCCTCCAAAGGCGGTGCGAAAGGCTGCCCCGGCGTTGCCCCCCTGTCTCGCATGGCGTGTTGCCGGGCGAGCGGGGCGTGCGGCGCGGGGCGGAACATGATCGGCGGGCGTGCTCGGTGCCGGAAAGGGCGCCTATTGCGGCGCGGTGCCTTCCAGGTACGGTTGCAGGGCCAGCACGTTTTCGAACAGGAAATGGTCGGTCAACTGGCACAGCAGGTGGCCCACGGTGATGTGGATTTCCTGCACCAGCGGGGTGCGCCGGTCGGATACGTCCAGCAGGTAGTCGCACAGCGCGGCCATTTCGCCGCCGCCGCGACCGGTCATGCCCACGGTGGTCACGCCCTTCTCGCGCGCGGCCTTCAGCGCCAGCACCACGTTGGGGCTGTTGCCGGACGTGGAAATGCCCACCAGCATGTCTCCGGGTTGGCCCAGCGCCTGCACCTGTTTCTGGAACACCTGTTCGAAGCCGTAGTCGTTGCCTATGGCGGTAAGTATCGAGCTGTCGGTGGTCAAGGCCAGGGCGGGCAGGGGGGGGCGCTCCATCATGAAGCGGTTGACGAATTCGGCGGCCAGGTGCTGGGCGTCGGCGGCGCTGCCGCCGTTGCCGCAGAACATGATCTTGCGGCCCCGGGCAAGGGTGAGGGCCATCTGAAGGGCCAACTCCACCACGCGCTCGGCGTTCTGCTGGAAATAGCGTTCGCGAAGCTTCGCGCCTTCGGTGGCGTGTTCGAGCACGATCTGGCGGGCGGTGTCTGTCATGGAGCGGTTGATACCTCTGCGGCGGCCGTGCGGCCAGCCCGTGGATGTTGCGGAACCACTCGGCAGTATACCAAATGGCCGGGCGTGACAACCGTGTGGCGCGGCCAGTGCGGCGACTGTGCGGGCGCCCAGCGTGTGCGCCATGTCGCAATGTGGCCCGCCAGTCCTGCCGGGGCCGTGGTACCTGGCCTGTCTGGTCTGTCTGGCTTGTATGGGTTGTCTGGCCGGGTTGGCTGCCCTGCCTGCACGTTTGCCCGGCCTGTACCGTGGCGGGCCGTGCGCAATGCGCCAGGCTCGTCCCTGCCGCCCGGCCGGGGCGCGCCCCCTTCCGGCGACCCTTCGCGCGGTTATTTCTTGAAGGCGCGGGCGGATTCCACTAGGAACACTCCATGCACACCGCGCTTCGTTCCATTCTCATCGTCACCAAGTCGGGCCACCGCGAGGCGGAGGCCCTTGGCGAGCGCATGCGCGCCTGGCTGGTCGCGCGCGGCCTTTCGGCGCGCGTGGTGGAGAACACGGGCGATGCCGTGTCGCTGGCCGTGGCCGGGCAGGAATGCAGCCTGGCCCTGGTGCTGGGCGGCGACGGCACCATCCTTGGCGTGGCCCGGCGGTTGCTGGGCTCCGGGGTGCCGCTCCTGGGCGTGAACCTGGGCAAGGTGGGCTTTCTGGCGGAAGTGGCGGCCACCCGCTGGGAAGCCAGCCTGGAACGGCTGCTGTCCGGCGGCGTGACCGTGCAGGAGCGGCTGGCGCTATCCTTTCACGTGGAGCGGGACGGGGCCACGGTGCATTCCGGCGGCGCGGTGAACGATGTGGTCATCAATCGCGGCATTCTGGCGCGGGTCATCAATCTGGACCTGCGCGTGGGGTCCGAACGGCTGGGCGAACTGCGCGCCGACGGGCTGATCGTCTCCACCCCCACCGGGGCCACGGGGTATTCCGTGTCCGCGCGGGGGCCGCTGGTGCATCCGCAACTGCACGTGTACACCGTGACGCCCATCTGCCCGTTTCTGAACAACCTGCTGCCACTGGTGCTGCCCGGCGAGGCCCGCCTGTCGGTAACGGTGCGCGAGCGCACCACCGATGTCTACCTGACCCAGGACGGGCAGGAAGGCTACGCCCTGCACGCGGGCGACGTGGTGCACGTGGAACGCGCGCCCGGCGGCATGCTGTTCGCCACCATCGAGGAACTTTCGTACTACCGCAAGCTGAAGGCCAAGGGGTTCATCAAGGACCAGGCCTGAGGACTATTCCAAATCGTCCTTCGCCCGCCCGCAACGTCTCCGCGACGGCCCTTTGCCGGGGGGCCGCCCCGCCGTGCCACCCGGCCCCGCCGATACGAGGTCGCCATGCGAAAGCTGCCCGAGTTCGACGCCGTAAGGGACATCCGCCTGCGCAAGGACCCCTATTTCGACGCGTGGATCTACAACTTCATGACCGAGAACAATCTCGAACACCTCATGAATCCCACGCTCATCGCCACGCCGGAGCAGTTGCGCTTCATGGTGGCCCTGGCGGACGACCAGATCTACGTGCCCTGCTCGGACGAAACCTTTCGCCTCATGTGCGCTGCCGAAACACCGCGCGAGTTGCAGAAGCAGTACAACCGCGCGTGGCGCATCATCATGCGCCTGGTGCGCAGCGCCACGCACATCGAAAAGCAGGTCAAGCGGCGCATTCTGCAATACTGCCGCCATCGCTTCCGCCTGCACATCAGCCAGCACACCACCATTCCTTCGCGGGTGGTCAAGCGCCTGACCAGCATCGTGCTTACCCAGTCCGGGCAGGAAGACCCGTGGCGTAACCGCAAGCAGGCCGCCAACCGCAAGGCGCGCACCCTGTTGCAGGACCCGGCGTTGCAGCGCCTGCTGCGCCGCCCCCCCGCCACGCTGAACCCGCAGCGCGACATCGTGGACATGCGCTGGGAACTGGACCTTACCGAACTGGTGCGGCTGCTGCACGTGGCCATGCATGGTCGCCAGTGGGTACAATGCCCCCCTTCGCCGCTGGAGGTGGAACAGGCCCTGGAATCCGTGGGTGAAGCCTCGCCCCAGTTGCGTCTGCTGTTCGGCCCGGAGACGGAGCCGCGCAAGAAGATCCTGTACCTGTGCGACGGCGACGGCGGCGTGGTGTTCGACCTCGCCATCGTCCGGGTGCTGCTGCGCATGGGGCACCAGGTGGTGCTGGCGCTGAAGGAAGGCTTCTTCTTTTACGCCCCCATGATCTGGGACGTGGAGACCGACCCCACGCTGAAGGAGGAAATGGAATCCGCCTTCGTGCTGCACGACGACCGCGTGTCCAAGAACGACCTGTTGCGCCACCTGCGCGAGCACCGCTTCGTGGTCATCTCGGACGGCATGCGCGAGCGGCTGAACCTGTACCGGGCCAGCGTCACCTTTGCCCGGGCGTGGAAGGAATGCGACCTGATCATGGCCAAGGGCTGGCGGGCGGATAACATCTTCCTGCGCACCAGCCACCAGTTCACCCGCGACATCGTGTGCTTCTGGGGCGAGGACGACGGCCAGTGCAGCATCGTCTGCAAGCCCCGCGCGACAGGGGTGCGCAAGTTCACCGAAAAGGACCTGTCCGGCAAGGCCGCAGAGATCATCGAGGCCATGCGCGCGGCGCGCCAGCAGGGCAAGGCGGTGATGTTCTACAGTTGCATCATCGGCTCCATACCCGGCCAGACAAAGACCGCCATCGGCGTGGTGGACGCCTTTGTCCGGCACCTGCGCGAGAAGCTGGACACCACCTTCATCGTCAACCCGGCCGAGCACTTCGAGGAAGGCATGGATGGCGACGACCTGATGTTCATGTGGGAGCGGGTGCAGCGCAGCGGCCTTATCGACATCTGGCGTTTCCAGACCGTTGAGGATATAGAGACGAGCTTCGCGTTGCAGGATCGCAAGGTGCCCTCGGTGTGGTCGGGCAAGGATTCGACCTACTCCACCGGCTGCACCAAGGAAATGCAGATCGCCCTCGACATGCAGAAGAAGCACCGCGAACTCCAGATCATCGGCCCGTCGCCGGACAACTTCTTCCGCCGCCGCGAATACGGCGTGGGCAAGTACTTCGACGTGGGCATCAGCGGATAACCCAGCCTCAAGGAAACACGATGCAGACCTTCCATGCCGTGGCAACGCTGCTTACGGAATGTTTCGATGCCCAGCACCGCGCCACCGCCGAGTGGCACGTGGCCGAGCCCCCGGCACACGAGCCCGCCCCCGTTGTGACGGACGCGGCGGAGACCGTGGCCGACGCCGCGTTGCTGCACCGGCTGGTGCTGGCCCAGCACCTGATGAACTTCCGCCTGTGGCACGTGGAAGACACCGCCCGCCGCATCGACGTGGGCACGGATGTCATCGCGGAGTGCAAGCGCACCATCGACGGCCTGAACCAGCGCCGCAACGACTACATGGAAAAGGTGGACGCCTGTCTGGTGGCGCTGCTGCGCCCGCTGCTGCCCGCGTCCACCCCCGGCCAGCGCCCGCGCCACAATACCGAGTCGCTGGGCATGGCCGTGGACCGGCTGTCCATCCTCAGCCTGAAGGTCTTCCACATGGAAGAGCAGGCCGAACGGGCTGACGCCGCGCCCGACCACCGCGAACGCTGCGCCGCCAAGCTGGCCGTGCTGCGCGAGCAGCGCGCCGACCTGGCCCAGGCCGTGCTGGACCTGACCGCGGAGTTCCTGGATGGCCGCAAGCAGCCCAAGGCCTACTACCAGTTCAAGATGTACAATGATCCCAGCCTCAACCCCGAGCTGTACAAGCACGTGAAGGGGTAGGAATTGTGCGAGCGGGGGGGGGCTGCCCACCGTACCCCCAAGCACTGCTGTCGCCATCCGTAATACTCGCGCTCTGCGTTCGTATAACGGCTGCCGCTCCCCCCAAACTTTTTAGTAGGGGCATACCCCACAAAAAGGGGTCAAGGGGGCGCGGCCCCCTTGCGGGGGGCGGGGCGGAGCCCCGCATTGCCTTCGCATTCAAGCCGTCAGGAGATTCGTCATGGCCTTGTATGAAGCCGTCATCGGGCTGGAAGTGCACGCCCAGTTGCGCACGCGGTCCAAGCTGTTCTGTTCCTGCTCCACCGCGTTCGGGTCCGCCCCCAACGCCAACGTGTGCGAGGTGTGCTCCGGCATGCCCGGCGTACTGCCGGTGCCCAACGCCCGCGCCGTGGAATACGCCGCGCGTATGGGCATGGCCGTGGATTGCACGGTGAACCCCGTCTCGGTGTTCGCGCGCAAGAACTATTTCTACCCGGACCTGCCCAAGGGCTACCAGATTTCGCAGTTCGAAACGCCCATCTGCGAGCACGGGCACCTGGACATCACGGTGAACGGCCAGACGCGCCGCATCGGCATCACGCGCATCCACATGGAGGACGACGCGGGCAAGAACATCCACTCGGCGGGCGACAACGCCAGCTACGTGGACCTGAACCGCTCGGGCGTGCCGCTCATCGAGATCGTCAGCGAGCCGGACATGCGCAGCGCCGAGGAGGCCGTGGCCTACCTGAAGGCCCTGCACGCCATCGTGGTGTATCTGGGCATCTGCGACGGCAACATGGAGGAAGGCAGCTTCCGCTGTGACGCCAACGTGTCCATCCGGCCCAGGGGGCAACGGGAATTCGGCACCCGCGCGGAACTGAAGAACCTGAACTCGTTCCGCAACGTGCAGCGGGCCATCGAGTACGAAATCGCCCGCCAGCAGGACGTGCTGGAGGACGGCGACGCCGTGGTGCAGGAAACCCGCCTGTACGACGCGGTGAAGAACGTCACCGTGTCCATGCGCGGCAAGGAAGAAGCCCACGACTACCGCTACTTCCCCGACCCGGACCTGATGCCCGTGCGCATCGCGCAGGAAGACCTGGCCCGCTGGCGCGCCGACCTGCCGGAACTGCCGCAGGCCCGCAGGGCCCGGCTTATGGAGCAGCATGGCCTGTCCGAACAGGACGCCGACGTGCTGACCGCAGACAAGGCCCTGGCCGACTTCTTCGAGGCGGCCACGGCGGCCTGCGGCCAGCCCAAGAAGGTGGCCAACCTGATGCAGGGCGCGCTGCTGCGCGAACTGAACCAGCGCGCGGTGGCCGTGGACGCCATCGCCATGCGGCCGGAAGCGCTGGGTGAGCTGGTGCGCATCGTCGAAGCCGGGTTGATCAGCGCCAAGATCGCCAACGACATCTTTGGCGAACTGGTGGAAACCGGCGCCATGCCAGAGGCCTTCGTGAAGGAGCGCGGGCTGGTGCAGATTTCCGATACCTCGGCCATCGAGACCGCCGTGGACGAGGCCATTGCCGAGAACCCCGCCGAGGTGGAAGCCTACAAGGGCGGCAAGACCAAGCTGATCAGCTTCTTCATGGGGCAGATCATGCGCAAGACCAAGGGCAAGGCCAACCCGGCCCTGGTCACGGAGTTGCTGCAGAAAAAGCTGGGGTAGCCTGTGGTGCGTGCCGGGCATGGCCCGCTCGAAGACGGAACGCAGACCCTGAATGCAACGCGGGGGCGGAAGAACCGATACGGTTCCTCCGCCCCCGCTTCATTTGTCGCAGGCTGGGGGGCAGGCTGAAGGCAGGCGAATGGGCGGGCAGACAGGTGACTGGGGGGGGCGGCGTAAAGGCAGGAGAAGCCGCTAGGCCTGTGCAGTCAGAGCCGCCAACCCGGCTTCGTGCGCGGCGTCAGTGAAGGCGTCCATTTCCGGGCCGTGGTCGTACCCGGCAAGGTGCCCAAGGCCGTGGGCCAGCAGGCGCAGGGCGTGTTCCACCGGTTCCTGCCCGTACAGCAGGCATTCGCGTTGCCAGGTGTCCAGCGACAGCACCAGCCAGCCGAGGTGGCAGGCGGGGGCGTCTGGCTCTCCGTCGTCGCCCGGACCTGCATCCGGCCACGCATCCGGTCCCGCATCCAGACCGTCCGCCGACCCTTCGCACGTGAAGTCTTCCGGCGCGCCGTAGCCGTCCTGGGCGGGAAAAGACAGGATATTGGTGGGGCCGGTGCAGCCAAGGTGTGCGGCATTCAGGCGGGCGATTTCCTCGTCGCCCACAAGGTCCAGTTCCACGGTGCATCCGGCAAGGCCGGTGGCCTGTTGCATGGCCGTGAACACGGCGCGCAGTTCGCCGGGGGCCAGCGGCAGCAGAAAGCCCATGCCGGGCGCGCGGCGCAGCACCAGCATGGCTAGTCGGGCTTGCCGGACTTGATTGGGGGGGCAGGTGCCGCCGACGCAGCGGATACCGCCGGGGCCGGGCCATCCGCCAGCGTATCCTCCGGTTCCGGCGCACGCAGCAAGGCACCAGCGTCCTGCGCCGGGGCATCGCCATTGCCGCCGTCCAGCGTGCCGTAGCAGCACGGCATGGGCGGTTGCGGTTCGTCGCAGGCGGGGCAGGCCGGAGTGTCCATGACATCAGGACAGGACGGGGGGCAAGGCGGCGGGCAAGGCGGGCAGGGCGCGTCGGTATTCTTGCCGTTCTTTTCCGAAAGCTTGCCGCTCTTGTCCCCGTTTTTCTCCGGGCACTTTTCCGCGCCCCTCTCGCCGCATTTGGGCGCGTCACGGTCCGGGCTGCGATCCGGCTGGCCGGGCTTGGCCGCGTCGGGGTAGCCGATGCGCTGGTGGAACAGCCCGGTGAGGATGCGGTGGAAGTTTTCGCCCAGCTTGTGCAGGTCCTTGAAGGTCAGTTCCGATTCGTCAAGCTGCCCTTCGGCAAAGATGCCCTTGACGATGGTATCGATGTGCCCCTTGATGCGCGCCGGGGTGGGCTCCACCAGCGTACGGCTGGACGCCTCCACCGCGTCGGCCAGCATGACGATGGCCGCCTCGCGCGTCTGGGGGCGCGGGCCGGGGTACTGGTAATCTTGCTCGCGCGGGTTCTCGCCCTGGTTCACGGCCTTCTGGTAGAAGTAGCGGATCACCCGCGTGCCGTGGTGCTGGCCGATGATGTCCACGATTTCCTGGCCCAGGCGGTGTTGCTGGGCCAGTTCCGCGCCCTTCTTGACGTGGGAGGTGAGAATCAGCGCGCTCATGGACGGGGCCAGCTTGTCGTGCTTGTTGCGCCCGCCGAACTGGTTCTCGATGAAGTATTCCGGGCGGCTCAGCTTGCCGATGTCGTGGTACAGCGCGGCCACCTTGCACAGCAGGCTGTTGGCGCCGATGGCCTTGGCCCCGGCCTCCACCATGTTCGAGACGATGAGCGAGTGATGGTAGGTGCCGGGTACGGCCACCATCAGGTCCTGCAACAGCGGCTGTTCCAGGTTCATCAGCTCCATCAGCCGGAAGCGCGTGGTGTAGCCCAGGCACAGTTCAATGATGGGTGACAGCGCAAACAGCAGCAGCAGCGAGAGCATGGCGTTCACGGCCACGGCCAGCACCCCCCACGCCAGCGCTGCCGGGTCCACGTACCCCCCAAGGGCCGTGGCCCCCAGCCACACCAGAAGCTGTCCCGCGCACAGCGGCAGGGTGCTCCACACCACGTCCTGACGGGTCTGGGCGCGGGTGACCAGCCAGGTGTTCCACATGGCGCCCAGGAAATAGAACATGAACAGGGGCAGCCCCCCGCCCGCCAGCACGGTGCAGAAGAAGGCCAGCAGAAGGCCGGTGACGCAGTAGCGCCGGGCAGAGAAGATCAGCGCGGCAAGGCCCGCCGCCCCGGCCACGGGAAAGGCGAAGGACAGCACCTCCGGCGTCAGCGATGCGCCCTGTTCCAGCACCCGTTGGCCCAACAGTGTCAGCCCCTTGGACATCAGCGCGAACACCAGCAGCAGCAGCGCCACGAAGAACAGGTCCTTCTGGCGCACGGCGGAACCCATGCGGCCGCTGGGCGAAAACAGCATGCCCGCGCCCAGCAGCAGCGAGGTCAGCAACACCCCGACCACCGTGGCCAGGTGCACCTTTTCGCCCTTGCGCGCCCACAGGGCCTGCAATTTCAGCTGGTGCTCGCGGCTTACCCGCTCGCCCTGGCGCACCACCACCTCGCCCTTCTGGATGCGGTAGAACACCGGTTCCACGGCGGCGGTCATTTCCGCCACGCGGGCGTCGGTGGCCTCCCGGTTCAGGGTCAGGGTGGGGGAAAGCAGCGGGGACAGCAGCAGCACGGCGGTGCGGCGCACGGCCAGCGAGGCCTTGGTCTCGTTCTTCAGGTTCTGGCTCAGTTCGGAAACCACGGAACGCAGGTCGTGCAGGTTCTGCAAGTCGGTGCGCAGGGTTTCGCTGCCGGTGGCAAGGTCGCGCAGCAGCACGCCGCCCTTGAACTGGAGCACGATGCGCGTATCGGCAGAAACGCCCTCGGCCAGGCGCGATTCCACCCACGGTAGGGCGCGGGTGGTCACAAGGGTCTGCAATTCTTCGCTGGCAAGTATTGCCAGGGTGCGTTCGGTGATTTCCGTGCCCAGCGCCTCGGCCAGTTGCCAGCGCAACTGTTCCTGTTCCGCCGGGTCGGCGTGGTTCACGGCCAGGAAGATTTCGTGCACCCGCTGGCGCAGGGTGGTCACGGGCTCGCGGCTCAGGTCGAACACGGCGGGCTGCAACTGGGCCACCTGGTCGCGCCGGGCGCGGGTGCCCTGCTGGTCTTCCACCAGCAGGTCGCGGTCGGCGGTCACCTCTTGCGAGGCGATTTCACCGGCCACGTACAGGCGGACGGAGGGCGAAAGATTGGCGCCCGCCAGCACGGCAAGGGCGATCATGGTCAGGCAGAAGAAGAACAGCCCCGGCCCGGCCTGGTGGCGGGCCAGCCAGCGGAAGGGCGCGGCCACCGATGCGGCGCTGAGGGCCCTGTGTCTAGCGTGATTCTGCGGTTTCGTGGCGTTCATAGGCCTGCACGATCCTGCCCACCAGGGGGTGGCGGATCACGTCGTCTTCGTGAAAGCGGATGGAGCGGATTCCCTTGACGCCTTCCAGCACGCGCAGGGCGTGCACCAGGCCGGAGCGCGACAGCGCGTCGGCCTTGCCCGATGCGGGCAGGTCTATCTGGGTGATGTCGCCGGTGATCACCGCGCGCGAGCCGAAGCCCAGGCGGGTAAGGAACATCTTCATCTGTTCCTGGGTGGTGTTCTGGGCCTCGTCCAGGATGATGAACGCGTCGTTCAGGGTGCGGCCGCGCATGAAGGCCAGCGGCGCTATCTCTATGATGCCCGTTTCCAGCATGTCGGCCACCTTCTGGAAGTCCTGCATGTCGTGCAGGGCATCGTACAGCGGGCGCAGGTAGGGGTTCACCTTCTCCACCAGGTCGCCGGGCAGGAACCCCAGCTTTTCTCCCGCCTCCACGGCGGGCCGGGTAAGGATGATGCGCTTCACCTTCTTGGACAGCAGCATGGAAAGGCCAACGGCCACGGCAAGGTAGGTCTTGCCCGTGCCCGCCGGACCCACGGCGAAGACCATGTCGTTTTCGCGCAGGGCGGCCACGTAGTCGCGCTGGCTGAGGGTCTTGGGGGTGATGGTCTTGCGCGGCGAAACCACGAACACCGCATCGCGAAAGATGCGCCGCAGGTCCGCCGAGGGGTCGCGGTCGAGCATGCCGTAGGCATAGGCCATGTCGCGCGGGTACACGGGGTGCCCCGACTTCAGCAGGCCGTACAGCTGCGCCAGCAGGTTCAACACCGTTTCGCGCACGCGGGGGTCTTCCGCGTCCACGGTGACGGTGTTTCCGCGCGTGTCCAGGCGTGCGCCCGACTTTTCCGCGATCAGGGAAAGGTTGGCGTTGCGCGCGCCGAACAGCTGGTTGGCCAGTGCGGCGTCGTCGAATTCCAGCGTGGCGGCGGTGGTGGCTTGCGACATGAGTCTCGTGGGTTGTGGTGGCGAAGCGCGTCGCGGCGGCACGCGAACGCGGCGAGGACCGGTTCGGCTGCCGGGCGCGTGCGGCGCGCGGCATGGGGAATGGCAGTGGTTCCGGCCGGGCGAGGTTGATCTGGCCCGGCGTGCGGAAGCGCGGCAGGTAGCCCGAATGACCCATGGGGCATGATCGGACCATGACCGGAGCATGACAGGAGTATGACCGGGTCACAAAAGGATGGGGGCGCTCCGCGCGGATGTCCGTTACCGCCCCGATAGCCCGTTTCCGCCGTGGCGTCCAATGGTTTCGGCCCGGACCGGCTCGGCCCGGACCGGCCCGGCTCGGCCCGGACCGGCCCGGCTCGGCCCGGACCGGACCGGCCCGGCGGCGTGCAGGGCGCATGCGCGCGCGAGCTGATGGCGGGTACGCGCAGCGGCGGGGGCGTGGAGGTGGACGCGGCAAGGGGAGTGAGTCCGCGCTGGCATGGGCGATGCATTAAGCAATGTAAAGGCGGAACCCGGCAAAATCGTCCGCCCGGAGGCAGCATGTCCATTTCGTCCATCTACGGCAGCTACGGCACGTACGGCATCGACCTTTCCACATACACCGACGGCAGTTCCACGTCGTCCTCTTCGTCGGCCAGTTCATCGTCGTCGTCTTCCTCGTCGGGCAACACGGTGACCGGCCTCTCGCTGGACTACCTGTCCCAGCTTTCCAGCGTGCTCAAGGAAATTTCGCCCAACGCCACCGGCAAGCTGACCTTCAGCATGGTTGAAGAGTACCGCAAGCAGATGGAAGAGGAATTTTCCGCCAAGGTGCGCGAAGACCTGACCAAGCTGGGCGTGGACAAGGACGTGGAGTTCCGGGTGGTCACCGATGAAAAGACCGGCGGCGTCACGGTGATTACCGACAGCGAGGACAAGGCCAAGATCGAGAAGTATTTCAAGGATAATCCGGACATGGTCGAGCAGTTCCAGAAGATCCAGACCCTGTCCAACCTCGAGAAGGCCCGCAAGGCGGAAGGGTATTCCCCGCAGGACATCAAGACCCGCCTGCAAATGGAAGCCATGAGCGCCTGGTGGAGCGAGGACGGCGCCTCGTCGCAGATCATGGACTACACCGCCGACCAGGCCACCTTCCTTACCGGGTTGCGCGCCCGCGTGTAGAGGCGGCGGCGTGCGGTTGCCGCACCCCGTATCCGGGCCGCCGGGGTGTGCTGCTGCCGGGGGTTGTCATTGCCGGGCGATTGCGGCATGACGTGCCCGTGAACGCACCCGACCCTGCCACCATTTCCGCCGTCCGCCACGCCGTGCCGGGCGATGCATCGCCGTCGATGTCTTTCATGACACCGGGCGGCGCGCCGTTGCGCACCATTCAGGTGGTCAACGTGCGCTGGTTCAACGCCACGGCGTGGTACGGCATGATGCTGGCCCGCCTGCTGCGCGAGGCCGGGCACGAAACCCTGGTGCTGGGCCTTGCGGGCACCGAATCGTTCGAGCGCGCCCGCGCCTGGGGGCTGGACCCCATCCCCCTGCCGCTGAATGCCGCCAATCCCTTCACCCTGGCCGGGCTGTACGGCACGCTGCACCGCATGGTGCGCGATTTTCGCCCCCACGTGGTCAACTGCCACCGGGGCGAATCGTTCGTGCTGTGGGGCCTTTTGAAGGCGCTGCACGCGCGCGGGCCGCATCGCTTCGGGCTGGTGCGCACGCGCGGCGACCAGCGCCTGCCCAAGGGCAACCGGCCCAACCTGTTCCTGCACACCCGCGTGGCCGACGCGGTCATCGCAACCAACACGGTGATGGCCGAGCATTTCGTCAATGAAATGGGCGTGCCCGCCGACCGGGTGCACACCATTCTCGGCGGGGTGGACGAGTCCGTGTTCCGCTTCGACGCGGCGGGCCGCGCCCGCGTGCGCGCCGAATACGGCTGGGCGGACGACGACTTCGTGGTGGGGCTGCTGGGCCGGTTCGACACGGTGAAGGGCCAGCGCGAGCTGATCGAGACCGCGGCGGGCCTGCGTGAGGGCCGCTGGGATGGTACGCCGCGTCCGCGCCTGCGGCTGATGCTGGCGGGGTTCGATTCGGCCACGCCAGAGGCCACGGTACGCGGCTGGCTGCGCGAGGCGGCAATGGAAGATGTTTCCGTGATCACCGGCAAACGCCCGGACGTGGCCGCGTGCATTTCGGCCATGGACCTTGGCGTGGTGGCCTCGCTGTGGTCCGAGACCATCGCCCGCGCCGCGCTGGAGATCATGGCCTGCAACAGGCCGCTGGTATCCACCACCGTGGGTGTCATGCCAGACCTGCTGCCCCAGGGCGCGCTGGTGCCCCCCGGCGACGTGGCCGCCATGGCCGCTGCCATCGCCCACGCCATGGACAGCCCGCCGTGGCTGGAAATACTGCGCGATGCCTGCGGGCTGCGCATCGAAGCCCTGCACCGGGCGGATTTTCTGAACCGGACCCTTGGGGTCTATCGGGACGTGTATCGCGGCGTGTGGCAGGGGAGCTACTGTCCCGACGTTCCGCCGGAAGTCCCGCCGGATGGCGAGCTTGGCCCGAATGGCCCGGACGTCCCTTCCGCCTCCGATGTAACGGACGCCCCGGATGATACCGGCGGCACGGGCAGGGCCTGAGCCCCCGCATGTTTTGACCACCCGCGCATTTTTTCATCCCGACGGCGCGTGCGCGCCGCCGCACCACGCACACCGGACGGGGCCGCGCCAATCGGCCCCTCACGCAAGAGCCAGAGCAGGAGACACACCAGTGAGCCTCAAGAGTTTCGCCAGCGACAACACCTCGGGCGTGCACCCGCGCATTCTCGCCGCCATGGGGCGCGCCAACGCCGGGCACGCCCACCCCTACGGGCAGGACCCGTACACCGAGCAGGCGAAAGAGGTGTTCGCCCGGCACTTCGGGCCGGACATCGACATGTATTTCGTGTTCCTGGGCACGGCGGCCAACGTGCTGGGGCTGCGCGCCGTGACCCGGCCGTGGCATTCGGTGGTCTGCGCGGACGTGGCCCACATCAACGTGGACGAATGCGGCGCGCCGGAATCGGTGACCGGGTCGAAGTTGCAGGTCATCCCCTCGCACGACGGGCGCATCCGGGTCATGGACGTGGTGCCGCTGCTGCACATGATCGGCAACTTCCACCACAGCCAGCCGCGCGTCATTTCCATCACCCAGTCCACGGAACTGGGCACCGTGTATTCCCCGGCGCAAATTCGCGCCCTGGCGGACTTTGCCCACGCCAACGGCATGCTGCTGCACATGGACGGCGCACGGCTGGCCAATGCCGCCGCTGCGCTGGACGTGAGCCTTGCGGCGCTGACCCGCGACGCGGGCGTGGACGTGCTGTCCTTTGGGGGCACCAAGAACGGCATGATGTTCGGCGAGGCGGTGATCTTTTTCAATCCGGAACTGTCGCGCGAATTCAACTTCATCCGCAAGCAGGGCATGCAGCTCATTTCCAAGATGCGCTTCATCGCCGCGCAGTTCATTGAAATGCTGCACGACGGCCTGTGGCTGGAAAACGCCCGCAACGCCAACACCATGGCCCGGCTGATGGCCGACAGCCTGCGCGGACTGCCGCACGTCACCATTACCCGGCCCGTGGAGGCCAACGCGGTGTTCGCGCGCCTGTCGCCCGAGCACATCGCCAAATTGCAGCAGGATTTCTACTTCTATGAATGGGACCCGGTGCTGCACGAGGTGCGCTGGATGACCAGCTTCGACACCACCGAGGAAGACGTGCGGGAATTCACCGACGCCGTGAAGGCGCTGGGGTAGGTAAGACGCCTTTCGACACGATTTCGGCGTCAGGATGATGAAAGAGTGGGCGTATGCAACGGCATACGCCCACTCATGCATTTGTACGGAAAGCTTGTTCGATACAACGTTAGTCGTAACAATCATCGCCCGCATGCAGCAGCTTGGGGCGAAATTCCGGCCACGCTTCGTTGCAGCGATAAGCGGGCAGTCGCCATGCCGCAGCCAGGCCGGATATCAGGGGGCATCAGAACTCGTACATCAGCGACAGATTGCCCCCCACGCCCTCGCGCACGCCGGTATAGCCCTGTGCGCCCAGATCAAGCGAAAAGCCGCTGTCCGGCAGGGGCTTCCATATGATGCCCGCTTCGCCCACGCCCGTGCCGCCCTTCAGGGTTGGCGCGGGTGCGTCAACTCCGGCCACCACGCTGTGCGCCGTGCCGTCGAATTCGTATTCCCATGCCGCGCCGGTGTATGGCGTGATGCACTTGTTCAGCGCGTAGCCAAAGCGCGCCCCAAGGCGTGTGCGGTACGAATCAATGTCGTCGAATGTTACCGGGTCGCCCAGTATGCGCACGTCCGCCCCCGTGGTGTGCGTCCAGAAGTACTTGCCGTACAGGTCAAGCCAGGCCTGCTCGCTGATGTTCCATATGTACCCGAGTCCCGCATGCGCGCCGTAGTAGGCGACGTTGATGTCGTATTCGGCCTCTCCCAACATGGGGTTCAGGTCGTCGCTCCTGTAGTCGGAACTGAGCCTGCCCGCGCGCACCGTTGCCTCGGCGTACAGCCCGCGCGCCATGCCTTCGGTGGCTTCCACCCGGCCCAGCAGGCCGCCGCCAGCGGAACGGCTGTCGCCCCGGGCCGTGATGCTGTCGCCCGCCGCCGTTTCGTTGTGGCTGTCGTAGGCGCCGACGCTTGTTTCGAAGAACGCCCCCACAAGCAGGTCCGCGCCGCTCACGGGCAGGCGCTTGGCCAGACCGGTCATGAGGGCGAAGCTCTGCATGTCCACATGAGAGCCGGTCGCATAGCGAGAGGTTGTGCCCGACGTGGCGCCGAAGCCAGCCCAGCCTGCCTGCGCCATGTTGTCCGCGCCAAGGACGGCAGCCGCGCGCGCGTTGCCCATGCCGGGCCCGGCCGCAAGATCCGCGCCTTGCGTCACAAGGGCGATGCTGGCCGCCTTGCCTTCGGACGGGGATTTGCGCACGCCTTCGTCGGTCTGCCCGGCGCTGGTCACCCGGGCCACCAGACTGTTGGAGGTTGTTTCCAGGCTGAAGGTGTAAAGGCTGGAAATGCCCGCCATGCCCGTGACGTTGTTGGTCATGCCCGCATCGGCGGTGAGGCTGGGAGCTTGGATAAGGGTAACGGTGTCATTGACGGCCAGCGGGGTTCCGCTGCCCATGATGCCCACCCCCACGGTGGTGGGGGCGGTGGAAGGGCCGCTGGAGGGCGTGCTGATATTCACGCCTTGGGTAACAGTAAGCACCGTGTCGCCAGCCCGGACCGTCTCTGGCAGATAGAACCGGAAGTGCTGGAAATTTTCGATGGAAGCTGCCTGAAGGTTCAGGGTGTGGATTTCCAGCGTGTTGCCGGTGCGGTCGTCCGAACCGGCTGCGGAGTGCCCGCCGATAAGGTTGGCAAGGCTCAGGTCGGGGCTGTCGAAGATGCGCAGGGTGTTGTCGGTAGCGTCGTGATCCCTGGAATATCCACCAAAGACGTCGGTGTGTATCGTGCCGCCAGTAATGGTTACAATGTTTTGGTAGGCGTATTCGGTTTGGGTGTATCCGCCGTATATTCCTTCGCCTGCATGTGTGCCGCCAGTTATTGTCACCAGGTTGTCCAAGGCATGGCCGCCCACGCTGAAGCCGCCGATTACGGGGCCGGAAACGCCTGAGTCGATAGTGACGTCCCCTCCCGTGGCATAATGATAATCGTAACTAACGGAGCCGATGTAACCGGGATTCGTGAAGTCCGCGACGGGGCCGGTTACACTGCCGCCCGAGTTGGCGGCTCGCAATGGTGCGGCCAGTGCAAGCGACGCCAGAAAGAGTAGCGCCGCCGCGGCACGCGCGGCATGGCTGCGCGTGCACTGCCGAGATTCTTTTGCCTGTGGGTTCCACAGGCGCAAGGACAAGAGCATGCCCCCCCCTGATGTACTGTTGTGACGTGGTGTTTCCCCAGACGGTCTGCGGGCGCAAGTATGCCCGGTGCCGCGGGTGCTGGCATCGGGCATTGATTGCGGCTCAGCCTTTCGGGTGTTATCTGGGCTGGTTCTATGTTAATGGAATGTAATGAGAATGTAAACGTGTCATGCCCCGTGTCGGCAAAAAATCGAGGCGTTGACACGGAGACGGCGCGGCACTCCGGGAGGGGGGCACCTGAACGGCATGCAGGGGATTTGCCACCGCACTGTTTAAGCAGGTCTTGCAATCGGACCTGCAATATGTTCGGTGACCGGGCTTGAAATCGGGACGGGGATCGGTGTTGCGGTGGGTCCGGTGTGAGGCGGGCGGCAAGCTGCTGCGTCATTGTCTGCGGGGGCCGTGTCGCAGCGCTCCGCGCCTGACCTTGCTGTGCCTACAACCGCATCTTCGCGTACAGCCCGGCCAGCCAGGGGCGAGAGTACAGGAAAAGGCGCAGCAGCAGCCACGAGCCGGGCTTGTCCTTGGCCTTGAAGCGGTGCACGTGGGCGGCACAGCCGGGCGGGTTGGGTCCCATGGTGGTGGCGAAGAACACGGAAAAACCCTGGGTCCGCGCGATGTCGCGGGCCTCGTCGCAATAGGCGCCCCACGGCCAGCACAGCGAGCGCACGGGGTGCCCCAGTTCGTCGGCCAGGGTGGCGGCGCAGGCGGTCAGTTCGCGGGTCATGCGGGCGGTGCGGTCGGCGTCGGATTCCGGCTGGCCAAGGCCGGACGGCGTGGCGGCAAAGGTTTCAACCAACGCTTCAAGTTCGTGTACCTTGCCGGAATCCTGGAAAAAGGCGTAGGCCCCGGCCTTGTCCTGCGGAACCAGCGCGCGGATGGCGTCCACCAGTTGCGGGTCTGGCACGAAGGCACGGCGCAGCAGGGCGGGGCGCTGGGGAAAGGCGGGCAGCCCCCACGGCACGGCAAAGTCCACCCGGTCGAAGGTGCGCGAGCGATGGCCGGGCGCGTGAAAACCCGTGTATTCCGGCTTGGCGAACACGGCGTGGTGCCAGTGGGAATGGGCGGCCACGGCCATGGTGCCGTCGGCCTCCATCAGCCGGGCCTCGTCCCAGTTGCAGAACAGGTCCTTGCGTTCGTCAAAGCCCAGTTGGTGTCGCACGTAGGGGGCATCCACGCGGGGCAGCCCGTCTTCGCGGATGCGTCCCGCGCGCACGTCGTCAAGCGTGGGCCGGGGCGCGCCCTGTTCCAGCTTGCCCGCCACGGCAAAGATGACACCCTTGTGCCCGTATTTCTTCAGGATGGGCCAGGCGTAGACATAGTTGTCCAGAAACCCGTCGTCAAAGGTGATCAGCGCGCTGCGCGGCGGCAGCGGGGCTTCGCCCAGCAGGTAGTCCTCTGCTTCGGCCAGGCCGATGCCGGTCCACCCGGCGCGGCGCATGGCCCGGCAGTGGGCCTCGAAGGTGTCCGGGTGGACGGCGATGGAATTCTTTCTGCGGCTGACGTAGTGGTACATCAGCACGGGCAGGCTCTTCAGGCCAGCGGATGCGGCGGGGCGGGATGCGGACATGCGGTGACGGTGGCTGGGCCGGTTTGGGGGTATGCAGGGGCGGGGGCGTGGAGACACGGTCCCGTTCGGCGTCTGTAGCGCAACGGCCCGTGATCGTCGAGGGGCACGGCAGCCGTGCCGGGGCCATGCGCGGGCGGCATGACGGGTGCCCCGGCGGGACGTCTGGTCGCCAGTCGGGGGCGCATCCGGCAGGACATACGGCAGGACATCCGGCAGGGCATACGGCAGGACATCCGGCAGGGCATCCGGCAGGGCATCCGGCAGGACATCCGGCAGACAACAGGCGCATTGTCTGTCGGTCTTTTGACGCAAGGCGCTTGACACCGGGGCGCGTCGGATTATCCTACAATGGCAGCAGGTTTGCAGCCACCTGGACAATAAAGGAGAGCTATACGAGATGGCAGTCGAATACAAGGACTATTACAAATTGCTGGGCGTGGAGCGTTTCGCCCCGCGCGACGACATCTCGAAGGCCTACAAGAAGCTTGCCCGCAAGTATCACCCGGACCTGAACCCCGGCGACAAGAACGCGGAAGAGCGCTTCAAGGAAATCAACGAAGCCTACGAGGTGCTCAAGGACGACGAGAAGCGTCGGCTCTACGATCAGCTCGGCCCCAACTGGCAGCATGGACAGCAGTTTCAGGGTGCGCCCGGCTTCGAGAACATGCGCTTCGACTTTGGCGGCGGGCGCGGCTTTGAAGGCGGCGGATTCAGCGACTTCTTCGAGACGCTGTTCGGCGGCGGCGGGGCGCGGGCGCGCGGGCCGGGAGGTCAGGGCGGCTTTGGGCCGGACCCGTTCGGCAATTTTTCCGCGCGGCAGCGGCGCGGCCGCGACGTGGAGGCAGAATTCTCGCTGGCGCTGGAAGAAGCCTACCGGGGCGGGCGCAAGGCCGTGACCCTGCGCGAGGCGGGCGGCAGCACCAAGACGCTGGAAGTGAACATTCCCTCCGGCGTGCGCGAAGGGGGGCGCATCCGCCTTGCCGGTCAGGGCGACCCCGGCATGGGCGGCGGCCCGGCGGGCGACCTGTACCTGAAGGTGCGCATGGCTCCCCACCCGCAGTTTACCCTGGATGGCGACAACGTGATCTACGACCTGCAACTGGCCCCGTGGGAAGCGGCGTTGGGCGCCACGGTGCGCGTGCCCACGCTGGACGGCGAGGTGGACGTTACCGTGGCCCCCGGCGCATGCAGCGGGCGCAAGCTGCGGCTGCGCGGCAAGGGGCTGGGCACGGGCGCGGCACGCGGCGACCAGTACGTGCGCATCGGCATCCGCACGCCGGGCGAGGCCACCCCGCGCGAACGGGAACTGTGGGAAGAACTGGCCCGGACCTCGGCGTTCCGGGCGCGCGACTAGCGGACAGGAAGACCGGAATTGATGCGGAACCCCGCCGACACGACTTGCATCCGGAGGTGACACCACATGTACCCCGATGACGGCAACGAACCTGGATATGACCGGGGGCACGGCCTTGCGCAGGGCGGTGAACTGCCCACCCGCTCGGAATTCATCGCCTGGGCGGAATTCCTTCAGGTGTCCGGCGTGCACCCCAGCCGCCTGGGCGAACTGATCGAACTGGGCTGGCTGGAGCCGCGCCGCACGGCGGGCGAAGGCTACCTGTTCCGCCGGGTGGACGTGTACCGCACCCGCAAGCTGGAACGCATCTGCGCCGACTTCGAACTGAACAGCCTTGGCGGCTCCATCGTGGTGGACCTGCTGGACCGCATCGACCGGCTGGAACGCAGGGTGCGCGAACTGGAAGCGCAACGATAGCGTCATGACCAGATAGCGTCATGACCAGATGAGTGCGCGGCCCGGCAGCGGAGCATCCGCACCGGGCAGCAACAGATTTTCCGCCACGGGCGCGCCGCCCCCGGAAACTTCCGGGGGCGCAGGCAGCCCACCGCATTCTTGGCCCGGCCCCGCCGGGCAAGGGGGAAAGGACGCCATGGACATCAACAAGTTTACCGAAAAATCGCAGCAGGCCATCGCAGAGGCCCAGTCTACCGCCGTGCGCCTTGGGCACCAGCAGGTGGACGTGGAGCACGCCGCGCTTGCCCTGGTCCGTCAGGAACAGGGGCTGGTGCCGCGCCTGCTGGAACGGGCGGGCTACAAGCCCGATGCCTTTGCCGCCGCCCTCGAGGCGGCATTGCAGAAGCGCCCGGCGGTCAGCGGCCCCGGAGCGGGCCAGGGGCAGATCTACGTCACCCAGCGCCTGAACCAGGCCCTGGTGCGCGCGCAGGACTTTGCCAAGCGGCTCAAGGACGAATACGTCAGCGTCGAGCACCTCATCTGCGCCTTTCTGGAAGAACCCGCCTCCACCGACATGGGCCGGGTTGCCCGCGAGTTCGGCCTGACGCAGGACAAGCTGCTGGCCGTGCTGGAAGACGTGCGCGGCGCGCAGCGCGTCACCTCGCAGAACCCGGAGGACACCTACGAGGCGCTCCAGAAGTACGGGCGCGACCTGGTGGAAGAAGCCCGCAAGGGCAAGCTGGACCCGGTCATCGGGCGCGATGCGGAGATCCGCCGCGTGGTGCGCATCCTGTCGCGGCGTACCAAGAACAACCCCGTGCTCATCGGCGAGGCGGGCGTGGGCAAGACGGCCATCGTCGAGGGCCTCGCCCACCGCATCCTGAAGGGCGACGTGCCGGAGGGCCTGAAGAACCGCAGCCTGTTCGCGCTGGACATGGGCGCGCTTATCGCCGGGGCCAAGTACCGGGGCGAGTTCGAGGAACGGTTGAAGGCCGTGCTGAAGGAAGTGGAAAAGGCCGAGGGCCGCATCCTGATGTTCATCGACGAACTGCACACCATCGTGGGCGCGGGCAAGTCCGACGGGGCCATGGATGCTGGCAACCTGCTGAAACCCATGCTGGCGCGCGGCGAGTTGCACTGCATCGGCGCCACCACCCTGGACGAGTACCGCAAGTACATCGAGAAGGACCCGGCGCTGGAACGCCGCTTTCAGCCGGTGGTGGTGGACGAACCCACGGTGGAGGACACCATATCCATCCTGCGCGGCCTGCGTGAACGATTCGAGGTGCACCACGGGGTGCGCATCAGCGATTCGGCCATCGTCGAGGCGGTGACCCTGTCGCACCGCTACATCACCGACCGCCAGTTGCCGGACAAGGCCATCGACCTCATCGACGAGGCCGCCGCGCTGATCCGCACCGAAATAGACTCGCTGCCCGCCGAACTGGACGAGGTGAACCGCAAGGTCATGCAACTCGAGATCGAGCGCGAAGCCCTGCGCCGCGAGAGCGACGCCGCCTCGCGCGAGCGGCTGGAAAAGCTGGAGAACGAACTGGCCGACCTGCGCGCCCGCCAGGCCACCCTGCTGGCCCAGTGGGAACGTGAAAAGGGCTCCATCGACGCCGTGCGCACCATCAAGGAAGATATCGAGCGCACCCGCCTGGCCATCGACGAGGCGGAACGCAACTACGACCTCAACCGTGCTGCGGAACTGAAGTATTCCAAGCTGCTGGAGCTTGAGCGCAAGCTGGCCGCCGCCGAGCATGGCGACGACGAGAACCGCCTGCTGAAGGAAGAGGTGCGCCCCGACGACGTGGCCGAAATCGTGGCCCGCTGGACGGGCATTCCGGTCACCCGGCTGCTGGAGTCGGAGCGCGAGAAGCTGCTGCGCCTGGGCGATGTGCTGCACGAGCGCGTGGTGGGGCAGGACGAGGCCGTGCAGGCCGTCGCCGAAGCCGTGCTGCGCGCCCGGGCCGGGCTGTCCGACCCTGGGCGGCCCATCGGGTCGTTCATCTTCCTTGGCCCCACGGGCGTGGGCAAGACCGAGCTGTGCAAGACGCTGGCGGAATCGCTGTTCGACAGCGAGGACAACATCGTGCGCATCGACATGAGCGAGTACATGGAGAAGCACGCGGTGGCCCGGCTCATCGGGGCGCCCCCCGGCTACGTGGGTTACGACGAGGGCGGGCAACTGACCGAGGCGGTGCGCCGCAAGCCGTACAGCGTGGTACTGTTCGACGAGATAGAAAAGGCCCACGCCGACGTGTTCAACGTGCTGCTGCAAATCCTGGACGACGGGCGGCTTACCGACAGCCATGGCCGCACGGTGGACTTCAAGAACACCATCATCATCATGACCTCCAACATCGGGTCGTCGCACCTGCTGGACGGCATTACCGAAGGCGGGGAATTCCGCCCCGGCGTGCGCGACAGGGTGATGGACGAGATGCGTCGTCACTTCCGCCCCGAGTTCCTGAACCGGGTGGACGAGATCGTCATGTTTCGCCCGCTGCTGCCCGAGCAGATCGGACGCATCGTGGAACTGTTGCTGGGCAGGCTGCGGGGGCGGCTGGCCGAGCGCAAGATCACCCTGGAACTTACCGATGCGGCGCGCGACTTCATCGCCGAATCGGCCTACGACCCGGTGTACGGTGCGCGGCCCCTGCGGCGCTACCTGCAAACCAACGTGGAAACCCCGCTGGCCCGCCGCCTGATCTCGGGCGACCTGAAGGACGGGCAGCATGTGGCCATCGGGGTTAGGCTGGACAAGCTGACGTTTGAGTAAGGAGTATGCCACACTTGGGCCTTTCGCCCTTCGGCTGCGTCAGATTCGCCTTTTGCTCCGGTCACGTACGAGAAAAGTACGCTCCCTTCACAAAAGGCGAATCTTCCTTGCCGAAGAACGAAAATCCTCAAGTGTGGTCATCCTCCTGAAGAAAAGAGAACAGTGGGTGTAAGGCCTCGTCGCCCGTCATGCTACGGCATCTAGCGTGGCCACAAGGATGATGGCTGCAAGGTGTTTGCGGCATGTAACCTGAGGCCGCCCCGCCGCCCATTGGTATGCCATGCCGATTGCCCTGCGGTGGTGCTTCTGGTAATGGCACCGGCACGGGCGGTTCGCCCATCCAACTTTCACATTCCCGGAGCAAAGCATGCGTTGGTTGCTGCTGGCCGCGCTTACGGCCCTTTTCGCGTTCGCAGGTCACGGAACCGCCATGGCGGCTTCGGCACAGAGGGGACACACGGTGATCAAGCTGGAAACGAGCATGGGCGACATCGTCATCGAACTGGATGACGAAAAGGCCCCCAAGACCGCCGCCAACTTTCGCGAATACGTCGCGGCGGGCCACTACGATGGCACCATCTTCCACCGCGTCATCGACGGTTTCATGATCCAGGGTGGCGGCTACGACGAGAAGATGCACGAAAAGCCCACCCGCGAACCTGTCGAGAACGAGGCCAACAACGGCCTGCGCAACGAAAAGTACACCCTGGCCATGGCCCGCACCATGGCCCCGCATTCCGCCACCGCCCAGTTCTTCATCAACGTGAAGGACAACGCCTTCCTCGACCACCGCGCGCCCACCATGCAAGGGTGGGGCTACGCCGTGTTCGGCAAGGTGATCGAAGGCACCGACGTGGTGGACAAGATCAAGGCGGTGCGTACCGCCACCGTGGGTTCGTTCGAGAACGTTCCCACCACCCCCGTGGTCATCAAGAAGGCCACCGTGCTGCCCAAGTAGCCTGCAAGGCTTGCGGCACCACGGGCGGAAACGCACCGGCAGCGCCCCGCACCCCTTTACGGGTGGCGGGGCGCTTTCACGTGGCGGGGCTGCCCATAGGCGGGCGGCCCCAAGGGTGGTATGGTGCAACCGTGCGTGTCCGATATGATGGGCATGCCGGGCATGGTGGACATGCCGGGCATGATGGGCATGCCGGGCATGGTGGACATGCCGGGCGTCATTGGCGTCATCAGCGTCATTAGTAGCATGGGCAACACGGGCAGCACGGGCAGCACCGGCGGCACGGGCCGCCAGGTACGGCACCCACATCACGACATTCCGGCAGCAAGGACAGCATCTCCCATGGAATACCGCATCGAGCGCGACAGTCTTGGTGAGCGCAAGGTACCCGTCCACGCCTACTACGGCGTGCAGACCCTGCGGGCGCTGGAGAATTTCGACGTTACCGGGCTGACCATCGGCCGCCACCCGCTCTTCGTGCAGGCGCTGGCATCGGTGAAGAAGGCCGCCGCCCTGGCCAACATGGAACTGGGCCTGCTGGACGCTGATGTGGGCCGGGCCATCGTGCAGGCCTGCCGCGAGGTGCGCGAGGGCCGCTTTGACGAGCAGTTCGTGGTGGACATCATCCAGGGCGGTGCGGGCACCTCGGTGAACATGAACGCCAACGAGGTCATCGCCAATCGCGCACTGGAGCTGATGGGCCGGGCGCGCGGCGAATACGGCGTGGTCAGTCCGCTGAACCACGTCAACCTCTCGCAGTCCACCAACGACGTGTATCCCACGGCCTTGCGCATCGCACTGGTGTGGTATGCGCGCGACCTGGGCACCTCGCTGCGCGAACTGCGCGACGCCTTCCACGCCAAGGGCGAGGCCTTCGCCGACGTCATCAAGATGGCCCGCACCCAGTTGCAGGACGCCGTGCCCATCACCCTGGGCGCTGAATTCGCGGCCTACGGGGTGACCGTGGGCGAGGATACCGAGCGCCTGATCGAGGTGGCCCGCCTGCTGTGCGAGGTGAACATCGGCGCCACGGCAGTGGGCACGGGCATCAACACCGTGCCCGGCTACGCGGCCCTGGTCTGCGACCGATTGGCGGACATCACCGGGCTGGCGCTTTCGCTGTCGCCCAATCTGGTGGAGGCCACCAGCGACGCCGGGGCCTACGTTACCCTTTCGGGGCTGCTCAAGCGCGTGGCGGTGAAGCTTTCCAAGATCTGCAACGACCTGCGCCTGCTCTCGTCCGGGCCGTTCACGGGCCTTGGCGAAATATCCCTGCCCGCCGTGCAGCCGGGGTCCAGCATCATGCCCGGCAAGGTCAACCCGGTGATTCCGGAACTGGTCAACCAGGTCTGCCAGCAGGTCATCGGCAACGATCTTACCGTGACCCTGGCGGCAGAGGCAGGGCAACTGGAACTGAACGTATTTGGCCCCATCATGGCCTGCAACCTGTTCCAGTCGCTGGAAATCCTGACGCGTGCGGCGCGTATCCTTCGGGTGCGCTGCGTGGAGGGCATCACCGCCAACCGTGAGCGTTGCCTGGAACTGCTGCACGGCTCGCTGGGCATGGTCACGGCGCTGGCCCCGGTCATCGGCTACGAGGCGGCGGCCAGCGTGGTCAAGGACGCCCGCGCCACCGGCCGCACCCCGCGTGACCTGCTGGTTGAACGCGGCCTGATGCGGCCCGAGGAATACGACGACCTGATGGACCCGGCCAAGATGCTGGGTCCGCGCGACGTGCGCGGGCACCGCAACGGCACTGTGCGGCGAGAAACGCCGGAGAAGGGCACGGCGGTGCAAGGCACCGGGCCGGATGAGGGGGGGGCATGCCCCGTATGCTGAGCTTTGCCCGCCTGGCGGACCTTGCGCACCCCATCGGCAGCGGCATGCCGCGTTGGCCCGGCGACCCGCCGGTAACCTTTCTGGACGTGGCCAGCCGCGAAGAGGACGGCTACGACCTGCGCGCCTTCGCCATGGGCGAGCACAGCGGCACCCATGTCAACGCGCCGCTGTCCTTCCTGCCCGGCGGGGCGGACGTACGCGCGGCGGCACCGTGGCCGCTGCTGCTGCCGCTGGCCGTGCTGGACCTGTGCGGCAAGGCGGCGGTGGACCCCGGCGCGTGCTGCACCCCGGACGACATACTGGCCTGGGAATCTGCCCATGGCCGCGTTCCGCGTGGTTGCCTGTTCGTGTGCAACACCGGCTGGCATCGCCTGTGGTCCGACCCGGACCGGTTCATGGGCGTGCAGTGGGGCGCGCTGCGCGCCGGGCCGGGCGCCGCGCCGCCCATGCAGTTTCCCTCGTTCACGCCCGATGGGGTGCGCCTGCTGGTGCACGAGCGCGGCGCGGGGGGAATCGGCATCGATACGCACGGCGTGGATGCCCCGGACGACGGGGAGTTCCTGTGCAATCGCGCGGCCCTGGCCGCAGGGGCCGTGGTGGTGGAGTGCCTGGCCGCGCTTGACGGGCTGCCCGCCACCGGGGCGCATGTGCTGCTGGCCCCGCTGGGGCTGTGCGGCGGCACTGGTGCGCCAGTGGCCGTTACGGCGTTTGTGCCGTAAGTCGGGCGGGCACCGCCTGTTGTCTGCGACATGACGAAGGGGGAGGAACCTCATGGTTCCTCCCCCTGTATGTTTGCGGTGCCTGCGAAGCGGCGAGATGGTGCAGTGCCCCTGCGTTCTCTAGGGGCTGTCTCCCAATTAGGATTTTCGTTCGTTGGCAAGGAAAACTAGCCTGCCATGAGGGAGTATACTCTTCTCGTATTCGACCGACATGGCAGGCGAAGTTTGACCGCGTTGCGCACGATGCCCGTAGGGCTCGCAAGCTCGCCCAACGGGCACGCTTCGCGCCCTTCGGGTCGGTCAGCCAACGGGCGAAAAGACAATTTGGAGACAGCCCCTAGCTGCGCATGTCGCCAATGACCCGCTTGAGGTCCGATGCCAGCCGCGAGACGTCTTCCACCGCCTGCGACGAATGGCGCATGGCTTCCGCCGTTTCTGCGGCGATACGGGTTATCTCGTCGGTGGAGCGGTTGATTTCCTCGCTGGCGGCGGACTGCTGTTCCGACGCCGTGGCGATGGACCGCACCTGGTCGGCGGTGCTTTCCACAAGGCCCACTATCTCGCGCAGCACATCTCCCGAGCGGCGGGCCATGCCCGTGCCTTCCTCGATGGCGGCGGTGGCCTTTTCGGTGTTGTCGATGTTCTTGCGCGCGCTTTCCTGAATGCCCCGGATGGCGCTGCCCACCTCGTTGGTGGCGGTCATGGTCTTTTCGGCCAGCTTGCGCACTTCATCGGCCACCACGGCAAAGCCGCGCCCGGCGTCACCGGCTCGCGCAGCCTCGATGGCGGCGTTCAGGGCCAGCAGGTTGGTCTGGTCGGCGATGTCGGCGATGACGTTCAAGACCTGGCCGATGCCCTGGGCCTGGGTGCCCAGTTCGGCCATGTCGGCCTTGAGGTGCGATGCCAGGTCGTGGGCATGCTGGATGGTGCGCACCGAGCCGTCCACCACCTCGGCCCCATCCTGGGCGCGGGTCTTGGCCTTTTCGGCCATTTCGGCGGCGCCGCCTGCATTGCGGGCCACCTCGAGCACGCTGGCGTTCATCTGTTCCATGGCGGTGGCCGCCTCGGCGGTACGTTCGCGCTGGATGTCCGAGCCGCGTGCGGACTGTTCGATTTGCGCCGAAAGCTGTTCCGATGCGGCGGCCAGTTGCGAGGCAACCTCGTCCGCCTCTGCCGAGGCGCGGGCGATGCGTTCGTTCTGCTGGGCGATGATGGCGGCCTGGCGCTTCATCTCGGTGGTGTCGATGTACAGGCAGAAGCCGCCGATGATGTTGCCGTCCAGGTCTTGCAGGTAGGTGACGTTGGCCAGCACGTCCACCTTGCCGCCCTTGTGGCCGGTGATGATCACCTCCAGGTTCTTGATGCTGGTCTTCTCGTTCATGGCGCGGCCTACGGCGGTCTTGCGGCCGGGTTCGTTGTAGAACACCTCGGCCAGGGTGCGGCCATACTGCGCCTTGGGATCGGTGTCGATTTCCAGCATGTCCATGCAGGCCTTGTTGGTGAACACCGTGCGTTCCTCGCGGTCCACGATCAGCACGGGCACCACCATGGCCTCCAGCACACTCTGCGAGAAGCCCAGCTTTTCCTTCAGGTCGGCCACCATGGTCCGGATGGAGGTGGCCAGTTCATCCAGTTCGAAGCGGTAGGTGCCGTCCATGACGGCGCGCAGGTCGCCCTGGGCCACCTGCCCGGCGAACAGGCGAATGCGGTTCATGGGACCGAGAATGAGACGCCGGGTGAGCAGCACGATGGAGCCGGTAAGGGCCACGATGGCCACCAACCCGGTCACCGCCAGCAGCATGCGCTGCTGGCGCGCTACTGCGGCCAGGTCATCCTCGTACGCGGAAGAACATATTTTCCAGCCCGTTATGGGCATGGTGCGGCTGACAAGAATTTTCGTCTTGCCCTCCCACGGGTATTCTATCTGCGTCGTCTGCTGCGCCAGGACTGCGCGGGTGAAGTCGTACTTGCTCGCATCGGTCAGCAACAGGGCCTTGCTGGGGTGCGAGAGGAACCGACCGCTGCCGTCAAGCAAGAAGGGGTAGCCGTGCTCGCCGAACTTCACGCTTTCCACGAAACGGGCACTGAAGCTGCTCCAGTTGAGAGTGAGCGCGATACCACCGCCCGACTGACCCATGACATTGAGCACTGGGGCCGCCATGGTGAACAGCACATCCCCCTTGGACCCCTTGAACGGCGTAGTGCCAATGAATTCCTTGCCTGCGGCGGTGGCGGCGAGCACGTCTGGCATGTCCAGCGGCTTGCCGGAAATGTCCTGCCCGTCCTCGGTATACCCGTAGAGCACCTTGCCTGCGGCGTCGAACGCGTAGATGGCTGCATAGTGCGGGTTGCCCTTCAGGGTCTGCTGCAACTGGTCCTTCATGACCAGGCTCGCGCTGCCGTACAGCACCCCGCTGGCCAGCGCCTTCTGCTGGGTCAGCCCGCGCACGGCGGTGAGGTTGCTGGTGACGAAATCTTCCGCCACCTTTTCGATCTGCTGCCCCACCTGGGCCATGTTGGCGGTTTCGCTCCGCAGGGTGCCGTCATAGGCGGTTTTGGACGCAATGAACACGAACGCGCACATGAAGAAGACGACCAGCCCGCCGGTAAGGACGGTGATCTGCGTGGAGATGCTCTTGAAACGCATGGGGTACTCCCGGAAACGATGTATCTCTTGCGGGACTTATCGACACATTCCGGCGGTTGTTTAGGTGCGCCGGGCATGCGGGCATACGCTGAAGGGTGGGGCGCGCCTGTGGTCCGGCGCCCGCCCCCATAGGGGGCCATGCCACAGGCTAGCCGGAAGCGTGGCGGCTGCCAAGCGGTTTTGCGTCGGTCACGGGGCGTGCGTTGGGCGTGATTCGGATGCTCGGTATGGTCGTGCGCAGTGGCGAATGACGTTTGGCGTACTGTGACAGGTAGTTGCGGCGTACTCGTGCGCGGAGCGTGCCGGGGCGTCGGTCTTGGGCGGAGGGCAGGGAAAAACCTGATGGAGGGAAGGGGCGCTGCGTTCAGGCCAGGCCGAAAACACGAACGGGGGGCGCCGTGCGGCGCCCCCCGTGGCAAGACCTGATGCTTCATGTGCGGGACTGTTGCCGGTCCCCTCACCCTGCGGCTAGACGATGCCCGCCGCCGACAGGATGTCGCGCAGGCGCGACTGGTTGGCGGGCTGCAACGGCACCATGGGCAGACGCAGCTCCAGCTCGATCTTGCCCATCATGGACAGGGCCGTCTTGACCGGGATGGGATTTGTTTCCAGGAACATGGCGCGGTTGATGGACGCGATCTCGTAATGCACCCGGCGCGCGGTGGCCAGGTCGCCCGCGAAGAAGGCGCGGCACAGCTCGGACATCTTGGCGGGCACCACGTTGGAACTCACCGAGATGACCCCGCAGCCGCCCACGGCCAGCAGGGGCAGCACCGTGAAGTCGTCGCCCGACAGCACCTGGAAGTCGGCGCCGCAGTATTCGATGATTTCCGAAACCTGGATCAGGTTGCCGGTGGCTTCCTTGACCCCGATGACTTCGGGAATGTCGCGCTTCATGCGGGCCAGGGTTTCCGGGCACAGGTTGATGCCGGTACGGCTGGGCACGTTGTACACGATGAAGGGCATGGGCACTTCGGCGGCAATGGCCTTGAAGTGCTGGTACAACCCTTCCTGGGTGGGCTTGTTGTAGTACGGGGTGATCAGCAGCGCGCCGTCGGCCCCGGCCTGCTTGGCGTAGCGGGTAAGCTCCACCGCCTCGCGGGTGTTGTTGGAACCGGCGCCTGCCAGCACGGGCACGCGGCCCCTGACCTGCTCGACGCAGATGCGGATGACGTCCTTGTGTTCCTGATGGGTGAGCGTTGCCGATTCGCCGGTGGTGCCGCAGGGGACAAGGCCGTTGATGCCCTGTTCTATCTGCCATTCGACCAGCGCGCGATAGCGTTCCTCGTCCACCTCGCCGTTGCGGAACGGCGTGACGAGAGCGGTGAAAGCGCCTTGAAACTGCATGTTGCCTCCTTTGGGCCGGGTACCTGCTGCCCCGGCCTTCGACACGCCGTGCCCGTGGGCCGCCGCTCCTGCCGGTACCGCACGGCCTGAAACGCGCGGCAGCGGCAAGGGGGCCCGGTGGGCCGGGTGCATTACGCCAGGGCCAGCCCCAGCCCTTCCAGGAACATCTCGCCGGAGAAGACGCGCACGGCCTTGCCGGAAAGGAACACCGAGCCGCCTTCAATGGATATGCCAAGGATCTCGCCGCCGGAGCTCCTGACATTCACCGTGGATTCCGTAAGCCCCAGCGCATGCGCGATGTACGCGCCCGCCGCCGCCCCCGTGCCGCAGGCGTAGGTTTCGTCCTCCACGCCGCGTTCGAAGGTGCGCAGATGGATGTTCCTGCGGTCGATGACCTGCGCGAAGTTGGCGTTGGTGCCCGCTGGCGCGAAGTGCGCGTGGCGGCGCAGCGCGGCGCCTAGGGTACGTACGTCCACGGCGGAGGCGTCGCGTTTGAATACCACGGCATGGGGCACGCCGGTGTTCACGAAGTGCACCATGTCGCGGCCTTCGCCAAGGTCCAGTTCTATGCCCAGGGCCAGGTCGCGCGGCGGGGTCAGCTCCACCTTGGCCATGCCGCCGGCCACGTCGGCCTCGGCGCGGATGAGCCCGGCATCGGTGCCGAAGACATGCTTCGGACCGGCAAAACCCAGTTCCACGGCCAGCAGCGCGGCGCAGCGCGAAGCGTTGCCGCACATTTCGGCGCGCGAGCCATCGGCGTTGTAGAAGTGCCAGATGTAGTCGCCTTCGCGGCCTTTCGGCGTCTCGTCCAGAAAGACGAGGCCGTCGGCGCCCACGCCGAAGGCGCGGCGGCACACGGAGCGGGCCCAGTCGGGCATGGCCACGACGGGCAGGCCCAGTGCCCGGTTGTCGATGAATACGAAGTCGTTGCCGCACCCATGCAGCTTGTGGATGGGTACGGTGCGTGCCTTGCCGCTCATGCTGCGTGCTCCTTGTGTTGGCCGGGACCGCGGCGGGCGCGCGTTGCGCTGCCTACCACGCGGCGGGAACCGTGCCGACGACCGCCTCGACGGCTGGATCCGGCTCCACGGCGTCCTTCAGGGGAACCTGCCGGACGGAAATATCAATGCCCACGATCCAGTGCCGGGGCTGGGAGAGGCCCTGAATCCGCTGGGGCCAGGCCAGCACGTCCACCACGTTGACGCTTCGCCCCTGCATGTCTGGCCGGGACCATAGCAGCGAAGGTGCCGCGCCGTCCACGACCCCGTCGAAGCCGGTGCCGATGCCCCCGCCGAGCAGGATGTGGAAGGCCTGTCCAAGCTCCGCCAGGTAGCGCCGCTCGCCCAGTCCGCCCCACCCGGCCACGCCGACGACCAGGTCAGCCCGTGTCCGCGCGGCAAGCCCTGCCTGCACCGCCTGCGCGGCCATGGCAGGGGTGGGGTCTTCCCACGGTTTTGCCAGCGCGGGCAGGAAGACCACGGCCACGGTGCGTTCGTCACCGTCTTGCCCGGCCACGGAGTGCAGGCGGGTGACGGGCTGGTCGCCCGCCTCGCGGAAACCCGTTGGCGTGCCGCCCGCATGATCGCGGAACCAGGCGGCGGCAGCGGCGGAAAGGTAGCCGTCGTCCACGCGCAGCAGGTCGTAGGCCTTGCGCGTCATGGAAGCCAGGCGGCCTGTCGCGTCCTCTCCGGCATCCGGGGCAAATTCGTCGGGACCGGCCAAAACCAGGGTCGGAATGCCGTCCTGTCCCCGCCACTGTCTGAACATGCCTGCCCGCCGGGCAAGCCCACCAGAGGTGCCGCCCCCTCAGGAGGGGCAGGGGTGCAGCGTCCCCTTGGTGCTGGCGTTATACAGGATGCGCAGCACCGGCCTGCCGGACGCATCGCCGAAACCGCCCTGTGCCGCCGAGGTGCCGGGGTCGTCCTGTCCATTCGGCCCGTCCTGCCCATGGGGGGCCACCAGGGCATAGTCCGCCAGTCCGCTCGGGGCGGCAGGCGATGCCGCTTGCGCGGGCATGGGCACGCGGGGCTCACCGGCAGAGGCAAAGGGCAGGCCCGTGGGCAGGCCATCACGCGCCATGGCTGGCGCCGTGGGGGTATGCCCGTCTGTCTGGGCACCTGCCGGGGCAGAGGATGCGGTATCCTGTGCGGAAGCTGGCCGGGCAGTATCCGCCGGGGTTCCACCAACATTGCCTGACAGTGCGGACTGGCCGGACTGGCCGGACTGGCCGGATTGACCGGATTGGCCGGTCATGCCTGACGCGGCGCATGCGGCCAGCAGGGCGCACAGCGCCATGCCCAGCAGGAAACGGCACAGACACGCCGCCATCCCGTTCGGACGCGGCAGGGTGAAGCGGAAAGGGAGGGGCGGATGCGGGCGAAGCGTCGGGGCGGCGGCACGGAGAGCCCGTGCCGCCGTGCCGTCAGGCGATGGCTGCGAGGGCATCGCCTAATCGTTGAGGAATTCTTTCAGTTCCTTCCCGGCGCGGAAGAAGGGCAGGCGTTTGGGCTGGACGACGACCATGTCGCCGGTCTTAGGGTTGCGACCGGAGTAGCCGCCGTAGTCCTTGACCTTGAAGCTGCCGAAACCGCGAATTTCCACGCGGTCACCATCGGTCAGCGCTTCCTTCATGTTGTCCACGAAGGTGTTCACGACCATGGCGGCTTCCTCGATGGGGATGTTCGTCTCTTCGGACAGCGTCTTGATGAGTTCGCTCTTGTTCATGGAATCCTCCGTGGTGCGGCGGTGCGGTGGGGGCGGCTCGTTTCGCCCCGGATGACGTGGCCGACGTGGCCGGTAACTTCGATACGTGGCGTGGTGCCTGCCGCCGGATGCGCTGAAGTCTTGTCACGACAGCCCTTCCACAGGGGGAGGGTAGGGTTTCGTGGCAATTCCAAAGACAATGGACGCACTATGGCCGAAGATGGTCAAGGTTTCAAGGGGTTAATATGCCTCTTCCGAAAGTGCGCGCAACGGGGGCCTGTCGGCCAGTTCCGGCAGCAGTGCGGCGCGCATGCGTTGCAGCTTTACCGCGATGGAAAAAAGGTCTTGCGCGGCGGGGGATTGCGGCGCAACGCGCATCAGCGGCTTCTGCTTGCGCACCGCGTCCGGCACGGCCTTGTCCAGGCGCACGCCGCCCAGGAATTGTGGCTCGATGTCCAGGAACTTGCGGCAGGCTGCGGCCAGGCGTTCGAAGGTCTGCGTCTCTTCCTTGCGCGATTCCGCCTGGTTGACGATGACGAAGAAGTCGCGCACCCCGTGCTGGGTGGAAAGCACCTTCATCAGCGCATAGCTGTCGGTGAGCGAGGTGGGTTCCGGCGTCACGATGACGATGCGCAACTGGGTCATGGCAGCGAAGGCCAGCACCGTGGGGTTGATACCCGCGCCAAGGTCCAGGAACAGGAAGTCGTAGCGCGAGAACAGCGGCTCCAGCTTGCGCACCAGCAGGGCGCGCATGTCGCCGTCCATCTCCACCAGTTCGGGCACGCCCGATGCGGCGGGCAGGAAGTCGAAACCGCCCTGCTCGATGGGCACGGCGATGTCGCGCGGGGCGGCGTCGCTGTCCAGAAGGTCCTGCATGTTCCTGTCCGGGGCAATGCCCAGCAGTACGTCCAGGTTGGCCAGTCCGAGGTCGCAGTCCATGAGCAGCAGGGGATGCCCGCCGCGGTACAGGCAATAGCCGAGGTTGAGGGCGATGTTGGTCTTGCCCACGCCCCCCTTGCCGCTGAGTATGGAAACACTGAGTGTGGTGTTCTGCGTCATGTTTCGTCCGTGCATCAGGCCCGGTGGGCCGTGGGGCGATGGTTGGCGCCGACGTCCGTGGCGGCCCGGCGGCGCGGGGCATCAGCCCCGGCTAGTCGTCATTTCCCGAAAAAAGAAACTGCTTCTCGTCAGACTGCACCATGGTCGAGCGGTCGTAGTCGGGCACGCCCGGCAGCCGGTGCACCCGCACGCGGGCCTTGCCGGCGGCCTTGGCCTCGTACAGGGCCTTGTCCGCCCGGTCCAGCAGTTCTTCGGCCCGGCACACCGTGGCGCCCTTGCACCCGGCGATGCCCGCCGAAAAACTGATCCGGAAGGTTTCGTCACGGCATTCGAAGGATTCGTCGCGCAGGTCCTGCAACAGCCGCTCAAGCAGGGCCTGGGCACGCAGGGGCGAGGCGCCCGGCAGCAGCAGGACGAATTCCTCGCCGCCGATGCGGGCCGCGACGTCGTAGGCGCGGGTGGCGTCGCGCAGCAGTTCGGCCATGCGGCGCAGCACAAGGTCGCCGCAGGCGTGGCCCCAGGTGTCGTTGACCCGCTTGAAGTCGTCCAGGTCCAGCATGGCCAGGCAGAGTTCCGTGCCGCCCCGGTGCACCCGTTGCAGTTCCAGTTCCACCTGGCGCAGGAAGGCCCGGCGGTTCATCAGGCCGGTGAGGGGGTCGTGGTCGCGCTGGTGGGCCAGGTCCTCCACGGCCTTTTGCAGTTCGCGCAGGTTGAAGTTGGTGCTTTTGTCCAGTTCGATGGCAAACCACTGGCGCAGGCCGTGTTCATCAGCCAGGGTCCGCCAGCGGTGCCGGGTCATGCCCGGAAACAGGCGGGCCACAGCCAGCAGGGGGCCGCTGGCAGGGTCCTCGCCGTCAGGATTCATATTGTCCGGGCCGGAACTGGCCGGGGGCACACTGTCCGGGTTCGAACCAGCGGACGCAGCGCGCGCGGCCTCTTCGGCCAGCGCACGGCGCAGGGCGTCCAGTTCGCCCAGCAGTTGGGCGTAATTGCCGGGGGCGTCCGCGCTGGCGGGCTTGTCAGCCCTGTCGGGACGACCAGTGTCGGCGGCGTCAGTTGGTTTTCTGGCCATGGAGGTACAGCAGATAGTCCCGCAGGAGCTGATCGATGCGGCCGTCCAGCACGGCCTCGACGTCGCCAATTTCCGTATTGGTGCGGTGGTCCTTCACAAGGCGGTACGGTTGCAGCGTGTAGGTGCGGATCTGGCTGCCGAAGCCGATGGCGTCCTTGCCCGCGTACTGGGCCTTTTTCTCTTCTTCCAGCTTGCGCAGTTCCAGTTCGTACAGGCGGGCCCGCAGGATCTGCATGGCCGTGTCGCGGTTGCTGTGCTGCGACTTTTCGTTCTGGCACTGGGCGGTAATGCCCGTGGGCAGGTGGGTGATGCGCACGGCGGAACTGGTGGTGTTCACGCTCTGGCCGCCGGGACCGCTGGAACGGAAGATGTCGATGCGCAGGTCCGTTTCCTTCATGTCCACGGTGATTTCCTGGCCCACGTCGGGAATCACGTCCACCGAGGCGAACGAGGTGTGCCGACGGCCGGATGAATCGAACGGCGAAATGCGGATAAGCCGATGGATGCCCTTTTCGCCCTTGAGCAGGCCGTAGGCGTTGGCCCCGGCCATGCGCAGGGTGACGCTTTTCACGCCCGCCTCGTCGCCCGCCAAGTAGTCCAGGTATTCCGCCTTCATGTCATGGGTGTCTGCCCAGCGCAGGTACATGCGCACCAGCATCTCGGCCCAGTCCTGGGCTTCGGTGCCGCCCGCGCCGGGGTGGATTTCCACGATGGCGGGCAAGCGGTCTTCCTTGCCGGAGAGGAGCATGTTCATCTCCGTCTCCTGCAACAGGGTTTCCAGCGCGGCCACCTGGTCGGCCAGCGATTCCAGGGCCTCCTGCCCCGGTTCGCCCGCCGCCTCTTCCTCCTCGGCCAAGGTCAGCCATTCGGTGACGTCGCGGCGGCAGGTTTCCAGCCGCTCAAGGCGTGTTATCTCGCCTTCAAGCTGGCTTTTTTCCTGCAAGACCGGGGTGAGTCGTTCGGGGTTGTTCCAGGCGTCGGGGCTGGAAAGCTGGCGCTCGATTTCGTCGAGGCGGTTGCGGTTGCCCGCAAGGTCAAAGACGCCCCCAGAGCGAGGCGTACTGGTCGATGAGGGCGGCGCTGCGCGCGCGCAGTTCGGCAAGCTGAAGCATGTGGATGGTGTGTCTGTTTGCGGGGTTGTGCGTGGGGCGTGTTCTAGGGGCGGCGGCGTGCTGGCCACAGCAACGCAAGGAAGGCCAGCACGAGGGCCACGGGCCATACCAGATGGTGTATCCGGTGGAACACGGTGGCTTCCGTGCGGGCCGTGGCCATGCCGCTGATAACTTCTGCCCGGAACAGGCCGCCGCGTTCGGCGATGCGCCCGTGCGGGTCGATGAGGGCGGAAATGCCGGTATTGGTGCCGCGCAGTACGTAGCGGCCCTGTTCCACGGCTCGCAGCACCGACAGTTGCAGGTGCTGTTCCGGGGCCGAAGTGGTGCCGAACCACGCGTCGTTGCTGATGTTCACCAGAACGTTGGCGCCGTCGGCAACGCGTTGCTGCGCCAGTTCCGGAAAAATGGTTTCATAGCAAATGAGCATGCCCAGCGCAAGGTTGCCAAGCCGTAGCGGGGCCACGTACGCGCCAGGTGTGAAATCGCCCACGCCCTGCATCAGGGTTTCCAGAAAGGGCATGTCCAGGCCGGGGGGGGCGTATTCGCCGAAGGGAACAAGGTGTTCCTTGTCGTAGTGCCCGGCGTCGCCGCCGTTTTCGTCCACCAGCATGGCCCGGTTGTACAGCAGAAAGCCCCGCTTTACCGGCGCGTTGACATAGCCGGGCGTGCCCACCAGCACCGGGGTGCGGTTGGCGGCGGCAAAGGCGCGGATGGCCGGGCCGAATTCCTTGTGCTCCTGAAAGTAGAAAGGCATGGCCGTTTCTGGCCACACGATCAGGGCGGGGTGCCCGGCGCTGACGGCATCCTTGCTCAGGGCAAGGTAGCGGTCCACGGTGGAGCGCTGGAAGGCCGCCTCCCATTTCTGGTCCTGGTCGATGTTGCCCTGCACCAGCGCCACCCGGAACGATTCGCCATCCTTGGGCAGGCCGCGCGACAGGATGTAGGCGCCATGCCCCACCAGCCCGAAGGCCACCAGCGATGCCCCCAGCGCGCAAGCCAGGGTCTGGGCCAGGGACGCGGGGGACACGGAGCGCCGCACGCCGGGGCAGCGGGGACCGCATTCCGGGGCGATGGCGCCCATGGTCCAGCATACCACGGCCACCAGCAGGCCGGACAGGCCATAGGCACCCACCAGCGAAACGCCCTGGATGGCTACCGGCCACGGAACGAAGGCGGCGGACAGGGTAAGCCACGGAAAGCCGGTCAGGAACACCCCGCGCAGCACTTCCAGCAGCAGCCACACGCAGCCCAGGAACAATCCGCGTCGGAACGGGCCCAGCCGGTCGCGCGTCAGGTGCACGGCAAGGCAGAACAGCCCACCGTACAGGCCCACGTAGGCGCCGATGGCCACGGCGCAGGGCACGGCCAGCACCCATGGCAACTGGCCATATTCATGCACGGGCAGGGCCAGCCAGTACAGGCAGGCCGAGGCGCCGACGATGCCGGTAAGCCAGCCCAGGCGAAAGGCGGGCCACCGGCCCGGTGCGCCAAGGCCCAGCAGCAGCAGGGCGAGGGGATAGGCAAGGGCGAGCAGCGGCAGTTGGGCCAGAGGGTTGGGAAAGCCCAGCCACAACCCAAGGGCGCCGAGAAGGATGCAGAGTGCGTTGCGCATGCGAGGAGGTGAAACCCCCGCTGGGGGAAAAGTCAAGTGCTGCAAGGTTACGGATGCGTTGCAGGAAACCGCGCGGGGAGCGGCCTGCGCACGGATTTTTAGACCGGGAACGGTGATGCGGGGACGTGGGGCAGGGCAACGGCACACGCATCGGCCAGCATGCGGGGGCATGCTGGCGTGGGGTGCATGGTGCGCGGAACTGGCCTGATTGGCCGAATTCTCCGGAGTGGCCGAATTGTCCATGGGCGTGCCGCGTGCCCGCATGCAGCGGCAGGGGCCGTGCGGTGCGCATCACCCATCAGACCCTCGGCCCCGCGCAGAGGGCAGGCTGCCCGCCCGTCAGGCTGCGTCCAGCGGCCCCACGCGCACGGTACGGATCTGCTTGGCGTCGGCCTCGGCCACCTCGAAGCGGCGTCCGGCAAGGTCGAACGTCTCGCCCGCCTGGGGCACGTGGCCCGCCAGCATGCTGAGATAGCCGCCGATGGTGTCCACCTCGTCCGAGTCCAGGCTGATGCCCAGCTCTTCCAGGTCTTCCAGCAGGGCGCGCCCGGAAAGCTGGTAGTTTTCACCGTCCAGGACCACGATGTCCTCGTCGCGCGGGGCGTCGTGTTCGTCCTCGATGTCGCCCACGATGAGTTCCAGCACGTCCTCGATGGTCACGAGGCCGGACGTGCCGCCGTACTCGTCGAGCACGATGGCCATGTGGTTCTTGCGACCGCGAAATTCCTGGAGAAGTTCGTAGACGTTCTTGGTCTCCGGCACGAAGTACGGCTCGCGCATCAGCTCGGCCACCGGTGTTGCGCACCCGGTGGGATCGACGAAGCAGCGCAGCAGGTCCTTGGCGTAGACCACGCCCACGATGTTGTCGCGGTTGTCGCGGTAGATGGGGATGCGGGAATGACCAGAGGCGACGATGCGCTCGATGACCTCTCCGAGGGAGTTGTCCACTTCCACGCAGTCGATGTCCGTGCGGGGGGTCATGATGTCCTGGACCTGCGTGTCGTCGAGGCTCAGGATGTTCAACAGCATCGAGCCTTCGTCGGCGTCCAGTTCGCCGTCTTCGCGGGCTTCGATGATGGCCTGCTCCACCGAGTCGCCGGTGCGGTTCTGGAACAGCCGCGTGATGCGCGACCAGATGGGACTGCCCGATTCTCCGTCCAAGGGGGGCTCCTGTGTTGTGGTGACGTCGCCGTGGGGCGGGGCGGTATTCGCCACCGGCGGCTGGCGGGGGTGCCGTCGCGCGCGGGTACCCCCGGCTGGCCGGGGCCTGTCTGGCCGTGCATCTCGGGCCGGTCCGGGACCGGATGCGCGGGGCATGCGGGAGTCAGGCCGGGGTTGCCAGCGGGTACGGGCGCTTGCGGCTCGCGCTCACACTACATCGCTCCCGCTTTCCCTGTAAAGCTCAAGGTGGCGGCGGATCACCCAGTTGCCGAGGGGTTCCACCTCGCCCTCGTCGGACAGGGGTTTCCAGTCGGCCATGTGGGGGGCGTTGTCGCGGGGCTGGCCCCAGGCCAGTACCTGAAGGCCCAGTTCCACGTCGCGCGTTTCAAAGGCCACGAAGCGGTTCTGGATGCGGCAGTGCAGCCAGAAGCCCAGGCTGCGGTCGTGCTGGGGGTCGTATAGTTCCAGCAGGGCGACGAGGCGCCCGCCGATGTCCAGGTTCATGCCCCGCGCCGTGGCGGAACGGGACGTGGCGCGGGGCACCAGCAGGCGCAGCCCGCCGCCGGAAAGGTTCAGCAGGGCCACGGGCAAGGCGCGGCTGATGTCCGGAAAGAGCGGCGCGAAGCTGTCGTCATGCGGCAGCGACCCGCCGCAGGTATCGGCGGGGGCATGGGCGCTTCGTCCGGGCATGGGCGCTTCGTCCGGGGCGGTTCCTGTATCGTGCGGGGTGGGCGCATCGATCGGGCAGGGCGCGCCGTGCGCGGTGAAGCTATTCAGGCTGGTGGCGTCGGGCAGGGCCAGCAGGGGCATGCCCAGGCGGCGACCGTCGGCAGGGGCCGGGGTATCCCCGCCCATGGGCCACACGGCCAGGCCCAGCACCAGGTGGCGCGGCACGTCCAGCCGCAGGAAGGCGCGCTTCTGCCGTCGTTCCAGCTTTTCCGGCAGGGCCAGGTCCACCAGCCATACCGCGTCGGCGGCGTGCGGGCCGCGGGGGGCGTTGCGGTCGGCGGAGGGCGCGTGGTGCGCGCCGGTGATCTTTGAGGTGAACTGATAGTACACCTGCATGCGCTTCTGCTGGGTGCGGAAGTAGCAGTCCACCTCGCGTCCCTTCCACGATTCCGGCACGGTGCGCAGCAGCGAGCATTCCAGGGTCAGGGCGGAACGGGTGACGGACACGGCCGTGCAGTAGGTGGAACGGCGCCCCGTGGGACCGTGGAACTGCATCTCGAAGCGGCCCCGTTGCAGGATGGCGGCGTCGAACAACTCGCGGATCACGTGCGGGTCGTTGACCCAGCCTTCGGGGGTGTAGCGCTGGCGGCGCTGGCGCAGTCCGCCCACCAGCAGCCCGGCGGCCAGCAGGGCGGCCACGGCGGCCACGATGAGCACGAATTCGCGTACCAGGGTGAAATCAGTCTGATGCTCGCCGAAGTGGCGGGATATTTCCGCCAGAAAGCTGGCCGCCCTGGGGGGGGGCAGGAAAAGGGCGTCGACAGCGGCGCGGGCATGGGCGACGAAGGCAAGGAGATCGGCGAGGGCGGTGGAATCGGTGAGGCCGGAGACGCTGAGGTTCCACGGGAACGGTGCGGCGCTGCTCATGATGGTGCCCCGGACAGTTGAGGTACGCCGAAGATCGGGCGGCAGGCTGGGTGCAGCCGGACGGACGCTCTCTGGACGGTAGCCGCAAACGCCACCTGTCGCAACAGGCGGGACGTTAGAGCTTGAAGGTAGCCGTGGGGGGGACGGGAGCGAGAAGGCCTTCGTGACGGACTGCGCGGGGGGAATCTGTTGAACTGGCTGAACTGGCAGAACTGGCTGAACTGGCAGAACTGGCAGAACGGGCTGGCCTGGTCGAATGGGTCGAATTGACCAAACTGGCGGAATTGGGGAAAGGGGGGCGCTGGCGGGACTGGTTGAGTTGGGGGAACCGGTTTACCCGACCGAACCTGCCTGTTTCCGCTCCAGCTTGCGCAGATGAATTTCAATGCAGGTCAGCGCAGCCGGGGTCACCCCGGAAATACGCGCGGCCTGTCCCATGGTGCGCGGCTGGACGCGGGTCAGCTTTTCCACGATCTCGCGGGTAAGCCCGGCCACAGCCGCGTAGTCCAGGCCTTCCGGCAGGGGCTGGGATTCCTGCCGGGCGGCGCGCTCCACCAGTTCTTCCTGCCGGGCAAGATAGCCGGAGTAGCGGATGATGGTTTCCGCCTCTTCGCGCACTTCCGGCGCGTGGTCCGTGGCTTCCGGCCAGAAGGCGCGCAGCCGCTCCAGCGACATGGTGGGGCGGCGCAGCAACTCGGCCAGCGACACCGCACGGGTGGGTACCGCCTCGCCAAGGTCGGCGAAGATGGCGCGGGTGGCGGCGTCGGGCGTCACCCTGTGCTGCTCCAGCCGGGTCATCAGGTCGGCCAGTGCGTCGTGCCGGGTGCGGAACACGGCCCAGTGCCCGTCGTCCACAAGGCCGAGGTCGCGGCCAAGCGGGGTCAGCCGGGCGTCGGCGTTGTTCTCGCGCAGCAGCAGGCGGTGCTCCGCGCGCGAGGTGAACATGCGGTAGGGTTCGCGCGTGCCCTTGGTGACCAGGTCGTCCACCAGCACGGCCATGTACGCCGCATCGCGCCCCGGCAGGAACGGGGGCAGCCCGCGCAGCGCGCACGAGGCGTTCAGCGCTGCCCACAGGCCCTGCGCCGCCGCCTCTTCGTAGCCGGAGGTGCCGTTGATCTGCCCAGCCAGGTACAGGCCCGGCAGCGTCTTGGCTTCCAGCGTGGGGTGCAGTTGGATGGGATCGGCGTAGTCGTATTCTATGGCGTAGCCGGGGCGCACGATCTGGGCGTTTTCCAGCCCCGGAATGGTGGCGATCATGGCCTTCTGCACGTCCAGCGGCAGGCTGGTGGGAATGCCGTTGGGGTAGCATTCCGGGCTGGACAGCCCTTCCGGCTCGACGAATATCTGATGCCGCTCCCGGTCGGGGAAGCGGGCCACCTTGTCCTCTATGGACGGGCAGTAGCGCGCCCCGGTGCCGGTGATGACACCCGTGAACATGGGCGAACGGTCGAACCCCGCGCGGATGGCGGCGTGGGTACGTTCGTTGGTCCAGGTCATGTAACAGGGCACCTGCGGCAGGCGCACGCCGGGGCCGCGAAAGCTGAACGGGCGCGGCGGCGTATCGCCGGGCTGTTCTTCCATGACCGAAAAATCGATGCTGGCCCGCAACAGGCGCGGGGTGGTGCCGGTTTTCAGGCGGCCCAGTTCAAGCCCATGGGCGCGTAGCGAGGCGGAAAGCCCGACAGCCGGGGCATCGCCAAGGCGGCCACCGGGAAAGTTGGTGAGGCCCACGTGGATCAGCCCGCACAGGAAGGTGCCGGTGGTCAGCAGCACCGTGCGGGCGCAAAATTCCTGCCCGAGGCCGGTGCGCACCCCGGTGGCGCGGCCATTTGCGGCCAGGATGGCTTCCGCCGTGTCCTGCCAGACCCACAGATTGTCCTGCGCGAAGACGTCGCGCCGCACCGCGTGCAGGTAGGCATCGCGGTCGATCTGGGCGCGGGTGGCCCGTACGGCGGGCCCCTTGCTGACGTTCAGGGTGCGGAACTGGATGCCCGCCTCGTCGGCCCACAGTCCCATCATGCCGCCCAGCGCGTCGATTTCCTTGACCATGTGCCCCTTGGCAAGCCCGCCGATGGCCGGGTTGCAGGACAGATGGCCGATGCGGTCGGCGTTGCTGGTCAGCAGCAGGGTGGGGTGGCCCAGGCGCGCGCTGGCCATGGCCGCCTCGCACCCGGCATGCCCGGCGCCGACCACGATGCAGTCGAAGATGGCGGGAAACGGGGCCTTGCGCGGCATGAGGGGTGCGGACATGTGCGGTACCGTGGTGTGGGGTGCGAAGGGTTGGCGCAGCCGGATACCCGGCTATTTCCCGCCCTCGAACAGCATGGTGGCGATGACCTTGGCGTCGCCGATGTTGCACGACACGCGCGTGGCCTCGTTGGGCACGTGGGCGTTGGGCACAAGCTTGGACCATACGGCGGCGGAAAGCCCCATGCGCCGCACGATGGCAGCCACGGTGCCCCCGCCGATGCCCGCGGGCCGCGCGGTGACGCCGTACACGTCCCTGATGGCCGCGCGCAGCCGGGTGACCACTTCCGCGTCGGGACTGGTGGGCGGTGCGGCCTGCTCGCGCAGGACCTGTGAAATGGCGATGGTCACGCCGTGCTCCCGTTCCACCTCGTCGGCCAGTTCGCGCAGCGCGGCCACCACGTCGTCCAGATCGTAGCGGGGCAGCACGCGGCAGTCCACGTAGAACACGTCCGATCCGGGCACGGTGTTCACGTTGGGCACGTTGGCTTCTTTCTTGGTGGGCACGAAGGTGGAGGTGGCCGGGTTGAACAGCGGATCCGCGTCGGGAAAGCGCTGGTTCAGGTGGCGGACGCGCAGGATGAGCGCGGCGGCACCCGAAAGGGAGTTCACCCCTTCGTCGGGGGTGGAGGCGTGGCACTGCTTGCCGGTGACGGCGATGCGCAGCCAGAGCATGCTCTTTTCCGCCACCTCGATCATGGTGCCGTCGCTGTCGCCGAAGTCGGGCACCACGATGAAGTCGTCGGGCCGGAACAGGTCGGGCCGCACGGCGGCCACGTGGGCCATGCCGCGCGCGTTGCCGGTTTCTTCGTCGGCCACGAAGGCCAGGCCCAGCGACAGGGGCGGGGTGACGCCCTGTTCCAGCAGTTCGCGGGCCACCAGCAGGCCGGAAACGATGGCCTGCTGGTTGTCCTCCACGCCACGGCCGAACAGCACGTCGCCGTCCACGCGCAGGGTCCACGGGTCGCCGTCCCACAGGGCCGGGTCGCCGGGGGGCACCACGTCCATGTGGGCCAGCACCCATACCGTGCGCGGCGAGGCGCCGGGCACACGGGCGATGATGTTGGGGCGGTGTCCGCAGGGCACGCGCGGGTCGGGGGCGTCGATGGTCTCGATGTCCGTCACCCCGATGGCGCGCAGATGGGCGAGCAGCCAGTCGGCCTTTTCGCGCTCTCCGTCGCCGCCGCTTTCCGGACCCAGGGCCGGGCGGCTGGTCAGTTCGCGTTGCAGTTCGATGACGGCGTCGCGGCGGGCGTCAAGGGCGGAAATGATGCGGTGCGGCATGCGGCAAACCCCGTGCGCGTGGCGCGTGGCGCCCGCAACCGCACGAAGCGGCCCGGCCGCCGAGTCAGAATGGCCCGCCACGCATGTCCGAAACCGGTTGCGCGGCGGAGAAAAAAAGAAAGGGCGAGGTTGCCCGCGCCCTTTCCCGTGCTGTCGGAATAGAGGCTAACGGCCCTTGGCGGCGCGCTTGGACGCCTTGAGGGGGTTGACCTTGGCGGCCGCGGCGGCCTGGGTCTTGATATGGGTGGCAAAGTTGCACTTGCCGCCCACCCACTTGCGTTCGGGCATGGGGTAGCTGCCGCAGAACTTTTCTTCCTCGAAAAGGCGAATGCGCTCACAGCCTTCGCACTGTTCGACGATGGGCTTGAGGGTGATGCCGTTCATCACCACGCCGTCGGCCGTCTTGGTGGCACCAGCAAGGACGTTGCTCGTTGCGCTCATCTCGAAATCCTCCGTCGCGCGCGAAGCGCGTTTGTTCTTTCAGAAAGCAGGTTCCAATTATACAGTTCGCCCCGATTGTCAACAGGAAATTCGTGGGGGCGTCAGTTGGCGGCGGGTTGGGCGGCAGGCGTTGCTGCGGCCCGTGCTTCCATCTGCTCTAGGGCTTCGTTGAAGCCGCGCAGGTACGTCTCGCGGGTTTCCATGCCGATGCGCGGCCAGTCGGCTTCGGGCAGGCTCAGGGGTTTCGTCGTTTTGTCGTCGCCGAACGAGCGCATCATCGCGCCCATGCCGTGCAGGTTTATCCAGCGGTGGTCATAGTCGTGGGGGGTCTTTTCTTCCCATTCCACCACCATGGGAATGAGTTTTTTCAGCTTGGGGATGTCCTGGAAGGCGTATTGATTGATGGGCGGGCCGTAGTTCTGGTTCAGCACGGCCACGGCCTGCCGGGCGCTGACGTCGGCGCAGCGGTTGGCATCGTAACGGGCGCGCAACTGCCCCGCATAGAACCAGAAGGCGGCATCGTCCTTTTCGCCTTTGGCGAACAGGGCTGCGGAAAGGGCGTACAGCACTGTGGGCATCACCGACTGGGGTTTTGCCAGCACTTCCCGGATGGCCGCGTCGCGTGTGCTCGCCGACGTGGAGTGCAGGCGTTTCATCAGCGCCATGGCCGGGGCCGTATTGATGGTGGCGTATTCGCCTGCGGGCGCGACGGTGGTGGTGCGCCCCCCCTGCTGGCCAACGCAGGCGGCAAGCGGCAACAGCAGCGTCAGGAGCAGCATCAGGGCGAAAATGGCCGAAAGCGAGCGAGTGGGCATGTGTGTCTCCTGTGAGGCAAGCGCCCGCCCTCCCCGGCGGGCGGCAGTGGCTACCTTCCCAGCTTGTCCAGCACCCAGCGGCGCACGTCGCGCATCTGGGCCACAAGGGCGGGGTAGTCGAAGCGGGTGAACCGGCCATCCTGGTACAGCACCTCGCCCGCCACCATGGTCAGGCGCACTTCGTGCCCGGTGGCGGCATACACCAGGTGCGAGGCCGGGTTGTACATGGGTTGCAGGTTGGGGGATGAAAGGTCCAGTGCGGTCAGGTCCGCCGGGCAGCCGGGGGCCAGTTGGCCAAGGCCCGGCCAGTGCAGGGCCGCCGCGCCGCCAAGGGTGGCCATGTCCAGCACGGACTGGGCCGGAGCGCAGGTGGGGTCCATGCCGCGCAGCTTGTGCAGCATGGCGCAGCTGGTCATTTCCGTGAACATGTTCAGGCTGTTGTTGCTGGCGGCACCGTCGGTTCCGATGCCCACGGCAATGCCGCGCGCCAGCATCTGCGGCACCGGGGCCGCGCCGGAGGCCAGCTTCATGTTGCTTTCCGGATTGTGGGCCACAGCCACGCCGCTGGCCGCCAGCAGGTCGATTTCCTTATCCGTCACGTCAACGGCGTGGGCCACGGTGGCGCGCGGGGTCAGCAGGCCAAGGCCGTGGCAGTATGGCACGGGGCGCTGGCCGAACATCTGCTGGCACTGGGCCGTTTCCGTCGTGGTTTCCGCCAGGTGGATATGCAGTGGCAGGTCCAGTTCCTCGGCCAGGGCCTGGCAGCGTTGCAGCAGTTCCGGCGAGGTGGTGTACACTGCGTGCGGGGTGACGCACTGGCGGATGCGCGGATGGGCTTTCCAGCGTTCGTGCAGCTGGCGCACCAGGGCCAGGCCCGCGTCGGCGTCCGGGTAGGCGGGCGAGGGAAAGCCGAAGATGCCCTCGCCGCCCAGGCAGCGCAGACCCGCCGTGTCCACGGCGCGGTAGGTGGCGTCCTGGATCAGGTACATGTCGTTGAAGGCGGTGGTGCCGGTGCGCAGCATTTCGGCGCAACCCAGCAGTGCCCCCGCCTCCACGATGTCGGGGGTAAGGTGCCTTTCGACGGGAAAGATGTGCTGCGTCAGCCAGTCCATCAGCGGCAGGTCGTCGGCCACGCCGCGCAGAAAGGTCATGGCCGCGTGGGTGTGCGCGTTGACAAGGCCGGGCATGACCAGCGCGTTGCCAAGGTCCAGCACCCGCGTCGGGGTGTGCGCGGCGGCCACGGCCTCGCGCGGGCCGACGGCCAGCACGGTCCCGTCGGCAACAGCCAGCGCGCCGTCCTCGACGACGGTGCGCATGGCGTCTTGTGTAACGATGCAGGCGGCCTGTATGAGGATGTCGCAGGGGCGGGGCATGGTGGCTCCTTGTGGTGTGCCGAGGGCGAGCGTGCGGGTGGGGCGGATATTGCGGTGCCTGCGGTCCCGGCAAGTGGCTTTTCCATTAATATAGGGCATGGCGTGTCGCAAGCGTGCGGCGCCCGTGTGGCAAGGTGCAGGGAGCATGAGGGAGCAGGAAATGCGCGTGGGATGTCTGCTGGTGCACGGATTTACCGGTGCGCCCTTTGAAATGGAACCGCTGGCCGGGCCGCTGCGCGAAATGGGCTGCATGGTGCGCAACATCCGTCTGCCGGGGCACGATACCTCGTTCGAGGATTTCCGGCGCACCGTGTTCGCCGACTGGGTGGCCCATGCGGAAGACGAATACCGCGCGCTGGAGCGCGAGGTGGACGCGGTGGTGCCCGTGGGCCTGTCCATGGGCGGAACCATCGCCCTGCACCTGGCCCAGGTGTTCCGACCCCTGGGCGTGGTGGCCCTGGCTGCGCCCATGTACGTGTACCGCATCATTCCGTGGCGCATGAAGGATTGGCGGCTGCCGCTGGTGGGGTTGCTGCGCCATGTGCGCCCGGTGTGGCCCGCCACACCGCGCAGCGAGGCCGCGCGCGCCGTGGCCCCGTGGCGCGGCTACGAGGACGCCACGGCCCTGCCGCAGTTGCACAGCCTTATCGTGGGTGCCGCAGGTGTGCGCCGGGGGCTGGGCCGGGTGACGGCGCCGCTGCTGGTCATGCAGGCGCGGGGCGATACCACGGTGCACTATTCCAACGCCCTGCACATCGCCGCCCACGTGGCCTCGCCCGACGTGACCCTGAAACTGTTCGACATCGCGGACAGGCGCGCCGGGCACCATGTCATCACCACCCATATGGAGTGCCGCGACCGGGTGAGCGGGGCGGTGCGCGACTTCGTGCGCGGGCTATTTTGATGATACAAAAATGTTATTTTATGCGTTTTTGGTCGTTTTTCCCAAAAGGCAGAATTTCACAAGCTAATATTCTGCAACAATTACACTGTTTCAGCTGTGCAGCTGGTCAATCCTGACTGGGTTAGATGATGGGATTGACGATTTTGCACGGAATCGTTAAATCTTGACCATGCCGGACGAACCGGGGGGAATGCGCAGCCGCATCCCCGGCCTTCTGTCGCATGATCCGCCATGGTGTGGTTTTCCCTGCTTTCGCCGGGCACACCGGACAGGTACGCGGAAACATGCTATGCAGGGGGCGAGCCGGTCCGCCGCTCACGGCAGTTTTTCCACAGGTTCGCCAAGCAGAGGTTACCAGCGTGCATGTGAAGCCCATCAGCCAGCATTTCAACGACTTCGTCATCGAGCGCGAGCGCGCCCGGTGCATCAACTGTGAAGTCTGCGTGCGCCAGTGTTCGTACGAGGCCCACTTCTGGGACGAGGCGCGCCAGTTCGTGGTGCACGACAGTGCCCGCTGCGTGGGCTGTCACCGTTGCGCGGCCATGTGCCCCACCAGTTGCCTGACCATCCGCAAGAAACCGTCGGATTTCCGCGACAACTCGCTGTGGACGTCCACGTACATCAAGCACATCTTCAAGCAGGCCGACACCGGTGGGGTGCTGCTGTCCGGCATGGGCAACCCGCAGCCCAAGCCCATCTACTGGGACAACATGCTGCTGGACGCCAGCCAGGTGACCAACCCCTCCATCGACCCGCTGCGCGAGCCCATGGAACTGCGCACCTTTCTGGGTGCCAAGCCCGACGCCGTGGACTTCATCCACACCCCGGAAGGCCCGCGCCTGAAGCAGCCCCTGCCGCCGCAGCTGCAACTGGAATACCCCATCATGTTCGCGGCCATGTCGTTCGGGGCCATTAACTTCAACCTGCACGTGGCCATGGCCCGCGCCGCCACGCAGCTCGGCATCTGCTACAACACCGGCGAAGGGGGCCTGCACCCGGACCTGTACCAGTACGGGGCCAACACCATCGTGCAGGTGGCTTCCGGCCGGTTCGGCGTGCACAAGGACTACCTGAATGCCGGGGCCGCCGTGGAAATCAAGGTGGGGCAGGGCGCCAAGCCGGGCATAGGCGGGCACCTGCCGGGCGAGAAGATCGACGAGGAAGTCTCGCGCACCCGCATGGTGCCGCAGGGGTCCGACGCCATCTCGCCCGCGCCGCACCACGACATCTACTCCATAGAAGACCTGCTCCAGCTCATCTACGCCATCAAGGAATCCACCCGCTACCGCGCGCCCGTGGCCGTGAAGATCGCCGCCGTGCACAACGCCCCGGCCATTGCCTCCGGCATCGTGCGCGCCGGGGCGGACATCGTGGTCATCGACGGGTTCCGGGGCGGCACGGGCGCTGCCCCCACCATGATCCGCGACAACGTGGGCATTCCCATCGAACTGGCCTTGGCCTCGGTGGACAACCGCCTGCGCGACGAAGGCATCCGCAACCATGCCTCGCTGGTGGTGGCCGGGGGCCTGCGGTGCAGTGCCGACGTGGTAAAGGCCATCGCCCTGGGGGCCGACGCCGTGTACATCGGCACCGCCGCGCTGGTGGCCGTGGGCTGCACCCTGTGTGGTCGCTGCTACACCGGCAAGTGCCCGTGGGGCATCGCCACCAATGCGGCGCAGCTCAAGAAGCGCCAGAATCCGGACGTGGCCGCGCAGCGCATGGTCAACCTGGTTCGGGCCTGGGGCCACGAGATTCAGGAAATGCTGGGCGGCATGGGGCTGAACTCCATCGAAAGCCTGCGCGGCAACCGCGACAAGCTGCGCGGCGTGGGGCTGAACGAGGTGGAGTTGAACGTTCTTGGCATCAAGCACGCCGGTCTTTGATTTTTGGCCAGCGGTCCGGTCTTTCGCCCTCCGGCTGCGTCGGACATCGCCGTGGTCCCCGGTCACGTACGAGAAGAGTACGCTCCCGTCGCCACGGCTCGTCCTCCTTGCCGGAGAACGAAATCCCTGTCCCTGGGTGGCGGTTGCTCCGGGCGGGTAAAGACAAAGATCTGACGCTGCCCCACGCTGCGCCCCGCCGGGGTTGTGCCGGGTGTGGCGTAGTGAAGAGTTAAAGAAAAGCTTCAAGTTGGCGTAACCCGGCAGCAAGATGGAATATGCACGCACCGGCCGCAGCGGCGGAATCACCGCCCGCAGGGCCGGACACCACGGAGAGAAGCCATGCAGGCTCCACGCGATTTCTGGCATTTCGAGAAGGATATTTCCGGCTGCGGCGTGTTCGGCGTCATCGACCGGGCGCGGCGGCTCATACCGGGGTCGGAGCCCATCGCGGCCATGTGCACCATGCACGACCGGGGCAACGGCCTTGGCGGCGGCTTTGCGGCCTACGGCATCTATCCGGACCGGGCGGACTGGTATGCCTTCCACCTGATGTGCGACGATCGCGACGCGCTGGAACGGGCCGAGGGCGTCATCAAGCAGTTCCACGACATCCGCCATTCCGAGCCCATCCCCACCCGCAAGGTGGCCAGCGTGAAGAATCCGCCCGTGGTCTGGCGCTACTTCGTCACGCCCAAGGCCAACCGGCCCGCCTGGGCCACCGGGGACGAGGCCGACTACATGGTGGGCACGGTGATGCACATCAACACCAAGGTGCCCGGCGTGTTCGTGTTTTCCAGCGGCAAGGACATGGGGGCCTTCAAGGGCGTGGGCTTTCCGGAGGACATCGCCGATTTCTTCCGGCTGGACGAATACCATGCCCACATGTGGACCGGGCACAACCGCTTTCCCACCAACACGCCCGGCTGGTGGGGTGGGGCGCACCCGTTCACCCTGCTGGACTGGGCCATCGTGCACAACGGCGAAATCTCGTCCTACGGCATCAACAAGCGCTATCTGTGCCAGCACGGCTACGAGTGCACCCTGATGACCGACACCGAGGTGGTGGCCTATCTGATCGATCTTTTGATCCGCAAGCACGGCCTGACCAAGCGCGAGGCCAGTTGGGTGTTCGCGCCGCCGTTCTGGGACGAGGTGGACCGCATGCCCGAGGCCGAGCGCGAGGCCTTCAAGGCCCTGCGCATGGTCTACGGCTCGGCCCTGCTCAACGGCCCCTTCGCCATCCTGGTGACGGATTCCAACGGCATGATGGGCCTCAACGACCGGGTCAAGCTGCGCCCGCTGGTGGTGGCCGAACAGGGCGACCGGGTGTTCATGTCCAGCGAGGAAAGCTCAATCCGCGAGGTGTGCCGCGACCTTGACCGGGTCTGGGCGCCCAAGGCGGGCCAGCCCGTGATCATCGACTACCTGCCGCAGGGGGGTGCCGCATGAGCGCCGACGTGATGTGCGACGAAAAGGGCTTCTGCGTGCAGCGCGAGGGCGAGCGGTGCGTCATCGACGCCACCGGGGTGTACTACCGCCAGCTCAATGAACGCATCCGCGCCGCGCTGGAGCATGGCGTTACCGACATAGAGGTGGTGCAGGTGCGCGGGCAGCGCTACATCGCCACCGCCGTGGAGGGCGACGTGCGCTTCACCGTGCGCGGCGTGCCGGGGCAGGACCTGGGCGCGTTCATGCGCGGGCCGGTCATCCACGTGTACGGCAACGCGCAGGACGGCGTGGGCAACACCATGGACGGCGGGCGCATCGTTATCCACGGCATGGCGGGCGACGTGCTGGGCTATGCCATGCGCGACGGGCGCATTCTGGTGCGCGGCGACGTGGGGTACCGCGTGGGCATTCACATGAAGGCCTACATGGATCGCGTGCCGGTCATCGTGGTGGGCGGCAAGGCGGGCGACTTTCTGGGCGAATACATGGCGGGCGGGGCCATCATCCTTTTGGGCATGCATTCCGGCATGGCCGATGCGCCCATCACCGGGCGCAATCTGGGCACCGGCATGCACGGCGGGGTCATCTACCTGCGCGGCAGGGTGCCGGAATACCAACTTGGGCCGGGCCTTTCCATGGAGCCGGTGGACGAGGCGGACCTGGACTTCCTGCGCGGCCACGTGGCGGACTTTGCGGCGGAATTCGCGGGCGAGTTCGGGGCCGGGGGCGCGGCAGGCGGAAGCGAAGCGGCAGGGCAAGCCGCCCCTGTTGACGCCGAGGCGCTGGCCGCAGCCATCCTGTCCGAGCCGTTCGTGAAGATACGCCCCTTCTCGCACAGGCCGTATGGCAACATGTACGTGGGGACCAATTAGCCCGCGTCGGCAACGCACCGGAATAGCAGCGTAACGGAATGCATGAAGGCTCCGGCTTGCAGATGTGCCGGGGCCTTTTTCGTTGCGGTTCCCCGCATCGGGCATGCCGAGGGTTGCGCGGCATGGCCGGAGTGCGCATACTCACACATTGGTCCGCAGCCTCACGTTTTCGGCGTCGCCCCATGCGCCGCGCCTGCACCCCGACCGGAGCCTTGCATGCCGCACAACATCGATCTCATCCTGACCCTGGCGGGCGGCCTTACCGCCGCGCTGGCCCTTGGTTTCATCACCCAGAAACTGCGCCTGTCGCCCATCGTGGGCTATCTGCTGGCGGGCATGGTGGTGGGGCCGTACTCGCCCGGTTTCGTGGCCGATGCGGACACGGCCACCCAGTTCGCCGAACTGGGCGTCATTCTGCTGATGTTCGGGGTGGGGCTGCATTTTCATCTCAAGGACCTGATGGCCGTGCGTTCCGTGGCCGTGCCGGGGGCCATCGTGCAGATTGCCGCCGCCACCGTGCTGGGCATGCTGGCCACGCACGTTTTCGACTGGTCGTGGACGGCTGGGGCCGTGTTCGGCATGGCCATTTCGGTGGCCAGTACCGTGGTGCTTACCCGCGTGCTGGCCGACAACCGGGCCATGCACACCCCCGTGGGGCACGTGGCCATCGGCTGGCTGGTGGTGGAGGACCTGTTCACCATTCTTGTACTGGTGCTGCTGCCCGCGCTGTTCCCGCCTGCTGCGGCGTCTGGCGGTGCCGGGGGCGCATCCGTTTCGGTATGGGCCACCCTGGGCACCACCACCCTGAAGTTGGCAGCCCTGGTGGTGTTCACCCTGGTGGCCGGTCAGCGGGTGATTCCGCTGCTGCTGTCCTACGTGGCCCGTACCGGCACGCGCGACCTGTTCACCCTGGCCGTGCTGGTGCTGGCGCTGGGCATTGCCGTGGGGGCGGCGGAGTTCTTCGGCGCGTCCATGGCGCTGGGGGCCTTTCTTGCGGGTATGGTGGTGGGGCAGTCCGAGTTCAGCGCCCGCGCGGCGGCAGAGGCGCTGCCCATGCGCGACGCCTTTGCGGTACTGTTTTTCGTGTCCGTGGGCATGCTGTTCGACCCTGCCTCGCTGGCCACCGGCTGGCCGCTGATGCTGGTCACCCTGGCCATCGTGCTGCTGGGCAAGCCGCTGGCGGCCCTGCTGGTGGTGCTGGTGCTGGGCCATCCCCTGCGCAAAGCCGTATCCGTGGCCGTGGCGCTGGCCCAGATCGGTGAATTTTCGTTCATTCTCGCATCGATGGGAACCGCGCTGGGCGTGCTGCCGCCAGAGGCGGGCAACGCCCTTGTGGTGGCGGCAGTTGTGTCCATCACCATCAACCCCTTGTTGTACAAGGGGATCGATCCCCTGATGAAGGCGCTGGCCCGCCGGGGCATCGGCGTGGCGCGCCCGGCTGCCGGGGGCGGGCCCGTGCCGGTGCCCGTGGATGATGCGCATCGCGTGGTGCTGGTCGGCTACGGGCCGGTGGGCCGGGCCATTGCCCGCATCCTGCGCGACAACGACATGGACGTGGTGGTGGTGGAGATGAACATCGACACGGTGCGCGAACTGCACGAGCAGGCCGCGCGCGAGGCGGCACACCTGGACGCCGGAACGGAAGGCGGCGTCAACGTGGCGGGTTCCGCCGGTGCCGATGGTTCCGCCAGCGCAGCCGGTGACACGTCCGACAAGGGCGTCGATCATCCCGAACTCCCCCTGCGGCCCGTGCACGGCGATGCCACCCAGGCCGAGATACTGCGCCATGCAGGGCTGGAAGAGGCCGAGGCGCTGATCATTTCTTCCGCGGCGGCCCCGGCGCGCGAGATCATCGAGGTGGCGCGCGGCGTGAACCCCGACGCGCGCATCCTCATCCACACCACCTACCTGCGCGAGGCAGAGGCCCTGCGGGCGGGCGGGGCGGAGGTGGTCTTTTCCGGCGAGGGGGCGGTGGCCCTGTCGTTGTCCACCTTCCTGCTGCGCGAACTGGGCGCCACCGACGAACAGGTGGAGGCAGAGCGCAGGCGCATCCGCCACGATTTCTGCTGAGGCACGCCCGGTCAGCCCCCCTCCGTCCCGTCGTTCTGCCTGTCCGGTCCGCCAAGCCAGCCGAGCCAACCGTTCAGGGCGGTCAGCTGTCCTGAGCGTGTGGGGGGAGGGCGCCGCGTCGTCCGCCGTCTCGTTTCGTCACGCCGGGGCGGAAGGCCCGTTGCCGCATTTGTTTCCCGGCTCCTGCGCCGCATGGGCCACGCGGTCCGGCGGCCAGAAAAGCGTTGAAAAAAAAGGCCACGGCAGGTAGGTAAGTCACGTTTTGCGACCATAACGCCCTCCTAGCGGGGGCGTAACCTTCAAGGAGGCATCATGCTCTGGACCAACGTGGCGCATGCCATGGGCGCGGGTCAGACGGTCGGCGGCGGGGCCAACCCCATCGCGTCTTTCGTGCCGCTGATTCTCATGTTCGCCATTTTCTATTTTCTCCTGATCCGTCCCCAGCAGAAGAAGGCCAAGGAACACAAGGCCATGCTGGAGTCCATCAAGAAGGGCGACAACGTCGTGACCGCCGGGGGCATCTACGCCCGCGTGTTCGAAGTGCAGGACGACGTGCTGGTGCTCGACCTTGGCGAAACCAAGGTCCGCGTGGGCCGTTCCTTCGTCAGCGCCGTCATCGACCCCAAGGCGAAGAAGGACGACAAGAAGCCTGCCGACAAGAAGGCTGGCAAGGACGCGGACAAGAAGGAAAACGGGAAGGACGGGCAGAAGTAGCCCCGTTTCCCTCGGCATGGGGCAAGCACGCGCGCCGTGGATACGGCTGGCGCCTGCTTGCCTTTTTGCCGTGAATGCGGCCGGGGGCCGCACCCGCGTGACATACCGCAACTCCAGGAGTCGCAATGAAAGAGGGTTTCCGCTGGAGACTCGCCGTGGTGCTGGCCGTGCTGCTGTTCGGCGCGGCCTACGTGCTGCCGAGCCTGCCCGGCATCAAGTCGTCGCCGTTGGGCCGGTTTCTGCCCGACAGCACCATCAGCCTCGGGCTAGACCTCATGGGCGGCATCCACCTGACGCTCGGCGTAGAGGTGGAAAAGGCCGTGGAAAATTCGCTGACCCAGATGGGCCAGGACATCCGCACCATGGCGCGCGACAAGGAAGTTTTCGTGCTGCGCCCGCGCGTGCTGCCCGGCGACCGCATAGAGTTCGTGCTGGCCAAGGCGGAGCAGCGCGAGGTGCTGGGCGAACTGCTGGCCAAGCAGTTCCCGCAGCTCAGCGTTGCCGCGCCGCAGACCACCGATGACGGGCAGCTGCGCTACGTGGCCACCATGAAGCCGGAATATCGCAAGACCATCAGCGATATGGCGCTGGAGCAGGCGGTCAAGACCATCCGCAACCGCATCGACCAGTTCGGCGTGGCCGAACCGGACATCCGCAAGCAGCAGGACAACCGCATCCAGATCCAGTTGCCCGGCCTGCACGACACCCAGCGCGCCATCCAGATCATCGGCCAGACGGCCCACCTGGAATTCCACATCGTGCGCGACGACGTGGACGCGGAAAAGGCCGCGCGCGGCATCCTGCCGCCCGGCACCGAGGTGCGTTCCATGATCCGGCGCGGGGCCGACGGCAGCCAGTCCGAAACCCCTCTGGTGGTGGACAAGGAAGCCGTGCTGACCGGCGAATACGTGGCCGATGCGCGCCCCGGCTTCGACAATTTCAACCAGGCCTACGTGATGCTGACCTTCAACAGCCGCGGCGCGGCCATGTTCGAACGCATCACCCAGGAAAACGTGCGCAAGCGCCTGGCCATCGTGCTGGACGGCAAGGTCTATTCCGCGCCGGTCATCCAGGAAAAGATCGGCGGGGGGCGCGCCAGCATCACCGGCAAGTTCTCCACGGCAGAGGCGCAGGACCTTGCCATCGTGCTGCGAGCGGGGTCCTTGCCCGCGCCGGTGACCGTGCTTGAAGAACGCACCGTCGGCCCTTCGCTGGGCCAGGAATCCATCGACAAGGGCGTGCTTGCCGCCGTTGTCGGCGGCGCGGCGGTGATGATCTTCATGGTGGTGTACTACGGCGTGTCCGGCCTTATCGCCGACGTCATGCTGTGCTTCACCGTGCTGCTTCTTCTGGCGGGCATGGCGGTCTTTGGCGCCACCCTGACCCTGCCGGGCCTTGCGGGCATCGTGCTGACCCTGGGCATGGCCGTGGACGCCAACGTGCTGATCTACGAACGCATCCGTGAGGAACTGCGCAAGGGGCACACGGTGCTTTCGGCCATCCACGAGGGCTTCGACCGCGCCACGCTGGCCATCACCGACTCGAACCTGACCACCATCATCGCGGCGGCCATCCTGTACCAGTTCGGCACCGGACCGGTACGCGGCTTTGCCGTCACGCTGTCGCTGGGCATCATCGCGTCCATGTTCACCGCCATCTTCGTCTCGCGCGTGGTCTTCCAGGCCTGGAAGGGCGGTTCGGGCGACAAACGCCTCAGCATATAGCGGAGGAGAGCCACAATGGGTTTCTCGTTCATCCGGCATGATACCAATGTCGATTTCGTGGGCATGCGCCACAAGGCGTACGTGCTTTCCATCGGGCTTGTTCTCGTGGGCCTTCTGTCCATGGCTTTCAAGGGCGGCCTGACGTACGGCATCGACTTCGCGGGCGGGGCCATCGTGCAGGTCAAGTTCGACCGGCCCGTGCATGACGACGACCTGAAGAAGAGCCTGGAGGGCACAAGCCTGCCCGGCCTTGCCGTGCAGCGCTTTGGCGAGGGCGAAACCGATTACCTCATCCGCATCTCGCATTCGGACGAATCGGCGGAGGCCATCCGCACGGCGGTCACCGAGGCGCTGAAGTCCAACATCAAGGACGCCAGTTTCGAGGTGCAGCGCCTGGAAATGGTCGGCCCCAAGGTGGGCGCGGACCTGAAGAGCAAGGCGGTTGAGGCGCTGTACTACGCAGTGCTGCTCATCGCCATCTACATCTCCGGCCGGTTCGAGCGGCGCTGGATGGCGTCTGCCGTCATGGCGGGCACCCTGGCGGGCGGCATGTACCTGCTGGGGCTCATCGGCGTGCCCAAGCTGTGGCTGGTGCCGTTCTCGCTGGTGCTCACCATCGTGCTGTGCTGGAAGCTGCGGCTCAATTTCGCCCTGGGGGCCATCGTGGCACTGGTGCACGACGTGCTGATCACCCTGGGCGTGCTGTCCTTGCTGGACAAGGAAGTGGACCTGAACATCGTGGCGGCCATCCTGACCCTGGTGGGCTATTCGCTGAACGACACCATCATCGTCTACGACCGCATCCGCGAAACGCTGCGCACCCACCGCAAGGAATGGACCTACGCGCGCATCATCAACACCAGCATCAACCAGACGCTCAGCCGCACCATCCTGACGGGCGGCACGACGCTGCTGGTCATCCTGGCGCTGTTCGTGCTGGGCGGCGGGGTCATCCACGACTTCGCGCTGACCATGCTGGTGGGCGTGTTCGTGGGCATCCTGTCCTCCATCTTCGTGGCAAGCCCGGTGCTGCTGCACTTCGGCATGCCCGAGGAGGAAAAGGAACCCGCGCCGCGCGTGGGGCAGGAAGGGGCCGTGTAGACGGTCTTTTCCGGCACGCATTGCAAGACGAACGGGCGGCACGCGAGTGTCGCCCGTTTTTACATGTTATCATCCTCAATATCCGCCAATTGCGTAAGAATTGCGTAAAGATTGCGCAAACAATGCGGCACAAGATGCGCCGTGGGTCTGGCAAGGGCGCGGGCATGCGGCCAATGCGCGAAGGCGGTTGCTTTTTTTGGTCATCAGGCGTTATCCTACAGGTACTTGGAATCGTTTTTGCCCTGTGGAGGTGACATGAAGGCAATCGTGATGGGTGCGGTTCTCGGCACACTGCTGGCCTGCACGGCGTGGGCTCCGGTGACCGTACGCACTGTGCTGGCCGCCGACGGTGCGACGCTGTATACCCAGTGCGCGGGCTGTCATGGCGAGGATGGCGGCAAGGCGGCCCTGGGGGCCGCGCGCCCCGTGAAGGGCCAGACGGCCGATGCCCTGTACGGCAAGCTCAAGGGCTATGCCGAGGGAAGCTATGGTGGCTCGAAAAAGGCCGTCATGGTGGGTATAGCCAAAAAACTTTCGGACGGGGACATGCGCGCTTTGGCCGCGCACATGGCCTCCTTCTAGCCCGGTACGGGCGGGTATCCCGCCGTTATCCGGAACAACCCGGCATCATCAGAACAGGAGACATCGCATGAAACGCATCCTTGTGGTCATGAGCATCTGTGCCGCCCTTGCCTTTGGCATTTCCGCCGCCGTGGCCGCCGACGGCGCCGCCCTGTACAAGTCGTGCGTGGGTTGCCACGGTGCCGACGGCTCCAAGCAGGCCATGGGCGTGGGCCATGCCGTGAAGGGCCAGAAGGCCGACGAACTGTTCAAGAAACTGAAGGGCTACGCCGACGGCAGCTACGGCGGCGAGAAAAAGGCCGTCATGACCAACCTCGTCAAGCGCTATTCCGACGAGGAAATGAAGGCCATGGCCGATTACATGTCCAAGCTGTAGGAGCAGGGTGATGCGCGTGCGCCATCATTTCCAGACGATTGTCGGCGTGCGCGCGCTCGTCGCCGCAGTCTTGCTGTTTGGTCTGTCCGTCATGTCCGCCACGGGGGGCAGGGCGGCGGTTTCGACCGTCGCTCCGTCCCCCGTTCCTTCCCTGGTCCTGCTTGCTGCCGCCGATGCCGTCCCCCCCGCTCCGGCAGGCGCGGGCGACGCGGCCCATGCCGGGCACGACGCTGCCCCGGCCAGTCCGGCCAGTTCGGACAGTTCGGACAGTCATGCCGGGCATGCCGGGCATGCCGCAACTGAAGCCGGGGCCATGCCTGCCGACCATGGGGGCCATGCCATGCCCACTGCGGCGGCGAACGCCTCCGGCGAGTCCGCAGGCCATCAGGGACATGGTTCCGACGCTGCCGCACAGGCCCCGGCGGAGCACGTGCACCCGGTGCCCCCGCCCACCACGGGCAAACTGGGCCAGCCCGGCCAGGCTACGGCGACAGACCCGTCCTCCCAGACGCCCCTTGCAGGAGTTGACGAGCGCCTCGGCGACATCATCCCCGAGGGCATCCTGCTGCGCGACGAGACGGGAAAGCCCATCGACCCGCGCAGCCTGATGGATGTGCCGGTGATCATCGCGCCCATCTATTATTCCTGCCCCACCGTGTGCAACATGCTGCAAAGCTCGCTGGCGCGGGTGCTGCCGCAGGTGTCGCTGCAACCGGGCAAGGACTACCGGGTGCTGTCCGTGAGCTTTGACGAGACGGACACCCCGCAACTGGCTTCACGCAAGAAGCAGAACTATTTCGCGGCAATGAATTTTGCCTATCCGGAGGATGGCTGGCGCTTCCTGTCCGGCGATCTTGCGTCCGTCAACAGGTTCATGGATGCCATCGGCTTCCGGTTCACCCGGCAGGGGCGCGATTTCATCCACCCCGTGGTGCTGGTGGTCACCGCACCGGGGGGCAAGGTGGTGCGCTACCTGTACGGCCAGAATTTCATGCCCTTCGACCTGACCATGGCCCTCACGGAAGCCTCGCACGGCACCATCGGCCTGTCGGTGAAGCGCGTGCTGTCGTACTGCTTCACCTACGACCCGGAAGGACGGCGCTACGTGTTCGACTTCATGCGCATCGCCGGGCTGATCATCCTGTTCGGCGCGGCGGTTCTGCTGTTCGTGCTGGTGCGGGGCGGCCCGCGCAGGAAGGAAGGGAAGGGCGCGGACGGGGCTGGCCCCAAGGGCACCCCCCCGGCAGGCAGCCCGCCTTCAGGTACGCCGCCGGGCTAGGCCGACGTTCCTGCATTTGTTCTCCGGCTTGGCCTGCCGGTTCGTCGTTCCGATGGCTGGGCATCACGCCCGGCCTCGCCCCGGCCCGACTTGGTCCGACTTGGTCCGGCTTGGTCCGGCTTCGTCCCTCTTGGTCCCGCTTCGTCCGGCTTCGTCCCTCTTGGTCCCGCTTCGTCCGGTTTTGCCCAGCTTTGCCAGTCCGTCCGGTCCGCATCAGACACAGGAGACCATCGCATGAGCGCAGACGCGCACGATCACCCGAACTTCTTCCAGCCGCAGCCCGGCACGAAGGGCGGGATTGCCTCGTGGATTTTCAGCACCGACCACAAGCGCATCGGCATGTTGTACCTCTACTGCATCGTCGCCATGTTTCTGGTGGGGCTGACGCTGGGCTTTCTGATCCGGCTGGAACTCATCGCGCCGGGCCGCACCATCATGGGGCCGCAGACCTACAACGCGCTGTTCACCCTGCACGGGGTGGTGATGATCTTCCTGGTGGTCATCCCCAGCATTCCCGCCGCGTTCGGCAACATCTTCCTGCCCATCCAGATCGGGGCTGAGGACGTGTCCTTCCCCCGGCTGAACATCTTTTCGTGGTGGTTGTACGTTACCGGCGCGGTGCTAGCCGTTGTCTCGCTGGTCACCGGCAAGGGCGCGCCCGACACCGGCTGGACCTTCTACGTGCCCTTCAGCGCGGTAACCACCACCAACGTGGACGTGGCCGTCATTGCCGTGTTCATCCTGGGTTTTTCGTCCATTCTCACCGGCCTGAACTTCATCACCACCCTGCACCGGCTGCGTGCCCCCGGCATGACCTGGACGCGCCTGCCGCTGTTCTGCTGGTCGCTGTACGCCACCGGATGGATTCAGGTGCTGGCCACGCCGGTGCTGGGCATCACCGTGTTGCTCATCTTTGCCGAGCGGGTGCTGGGGGTCGGGCTGTTCGACCCCGCGCGCGGGGGCGACCCCATCCTCTACCAGCACCTCTTCTGGATCTATTCGCACCCGGCCGTGTACATCATGATCCTGCCCGCCATGGGCGTGATCTCGGAAATCCTGCCGGTGTTCGCGCGCAAGCCCATCTTCGGTTACAAGATGATCGCCTTTTCCAGCCTTGCCATCGCCTTTGCCGGGTCGCTGGTGTGGGCGCACCACATGTTCGTCAGCGGCATGAGCGACACGGCGGTGATGGTCTTCTCGTTCCTGACCTTCGTGGTGGCCATTCCTTCGGCCATCAAGGTCTTCAACTGGGTGTCCACGCTGTACAAGGGGTCCATCCGGGTGGAACCGCCCCTGTGGTACGCGCTGGCGTTCATCTTCCTGTTCTCCATCGGCGGGTTGACGGGCCTTGTGCTGGGCGCTGCCGGTACCGACGTGCACGTGCACGACACCTACTTCGTGGTGGCGCACTTCCACTACGTGATCTTCGGCGGGCTGGGCTTCGGGCTGTTCGGGGCCATGCACTACTGGTTTCCCAAGATTTACGGGCGCATGTACGACAAGCGCATCGCCAACATCTCGTGCCTCATCGCCTTCGTGGGCTTCAACATCCTGTATTTTCCCATGTTCATCATCGGGTTGCAGGGCATGCCGCGCCGCTACTACGACTACCTGCCCAAGTACGCCGAGGGGCATTTTCTCTCCACCATGGGGTCGTGGGTGCTGGCGGCAGGGCTGCTGCTGATGTTCTGGAACCTGTGGCGGGGCATCCGCCGCGGCAAGCCCGTGGGCCGCAACCCATGGGGAGCGGCCACCCTGGAATGGATGGTGCCTTCGCCGCCGCCGCACCACAACTTTGATGCCGAGCCCGTGGTCACCCATGGCCCCTACGACTACACGGGGGTGAAGCCCGATGCATGAGCACCGCGACTATGAAGGCGCCAAGATCGGCATGTGGCTGTTCCTGTTCACGGAAGTGCTGCTGTTCGGCGGGCTGTTCCTGCTCTATGCCGTGTACCTGCACCGCTACCCTGCGGAATTTCACGCGGCGGGCAAGGACCTGAGCCGCATCTTCGGCACGGCCAACACCGTCGTGCTCATCACCAGTTCGTTGTGCATGGCGCTGGCCATCAGTGCGCTGCAACGCGGCAAGGTGGTGCTTTCGCAGCGGCTGGTGCTGCTGACCGTGGCCATGGCCGGGGTGTTCCTGGTGAACAAGTTCTTCGAGTGGAGCGCCAAGATCGGCCACGGCATCTACCCCAACAGTCCCGGCCTGCTCAAGCTGCCGCCCGGCGAGATGGTGTTCTTCAACCTGTATTACCTGATGACCGGGCTGCACGGCATCCACGTGATCATCGGCGGTGCCGTCCTGATGTACGGCTGGCATCTGATGCGCGTGGGCCGGGTGACCCCGGAGCACTTCGTGTTCCTGGAAAACGGCGGTCTGTACTGGCACCTGGTGGACCTGGTGTGGATATACCTGTTTCCGCTCTTCTACCTTGTGGTCTAGGGGGCCAGCATGACCGGACACGATACAGAACACCATGCCGTACCCGTGCGCATCAACATGCTGGTGTGGGCGGCGCTGATGCTGCTGACCGCCACCACCGTGGGCGTCACCGCCTACGATTTCGGCTTCCTGAACGTGGTGGTGGCGCTGACCGTGGCCACCACCAAGGCGGGGCTGGTCATCCTGTGGTTCATGCACCTGCGCTACGAGGGCGCGGTCATTCGGCTGATGGTGTTCACTGCTTTCGTCATTCTTGCCATCGCCATCGGGTTCACCTTCTTCGACGTAGCGTACAGGTAGGTTCCCATGTATCCGCAATCGTTGACGCCCGTGCAGCAGGTGGACCTTGCATTCTACATCATTTTCGGGTTTTCGGTGTTCGTGCTGCTGGTCATCACCGCAGCCATGCTGTGGTTCGTGTGGCGCTACCACGAATCGCGCCACCCCGTGCCCGCGCAGATATCCGGCAACGTACCCGCCGAAATCGCCTGGACGGTGATTCCGTCCATCATCGTCATGGGGCTGTTCTACTACGGGTGGGAGGGCTACAAGGCCCTGCGCACCGTGCCCGAGGGCGCCATGGAGGTGAAGGTGACCGCCCGCATGTGGTCGTGGGTGTTCGAATACCCGGGCGGCAAGCGGAACAGCGTGCTGGTGGTGCCGGTGGACACCCCGGTGAAGCTGCGCATGACCAGCGTGGACGTGCTGCACAGCCTGTACGTGCCCGCCTTCCGCATCAAGATGGACACCGTGCCCGGCATGGAAACCTACGCCTGGTTCAAGGCCGACCGCCCCGGAGAGTACGACCTGTTGTGCGCCGAATACTGCGGCCTGAAGCACGCCAACATGATCACCACGGTGAAGGTGGTGGACCAGGCCGCCTTCGACGCCTGGCTGGCCAGCACCGAAGCGCCCGGCGGAAAGGGCAGGGCGCTGATGGAAACCCACGGCTGCATTTCGTGCCATTCGCTGGACGGAACGCCCGGCGTCGGCCCCAGCTTCAAGGACCTGTACGGGGCAGAGCGCGAGCTGGCCCTGCCGGACGGCAGCAAGCGCAAGGTGTTCGCCGACGAAGGGTATCTGCGCCGCGCCTTCACCGACCCCAACGGCGAACTGGTGGTGGGCTACGACCCCATCATGCCGTCCACGGAAGGCATGGTGCCGAACGAGGACATGGAACAGATGCTGGCCTGGCTGATGCACGGCAACGAGGTGGGCCGCGAGGAAGGCAGGCGGCTGATGGAGGCCGAAGGCTGCATCTCGTGCCATTCCACCGACGGGTCCATCATCGCGGGGCCGTCCCTGAAGGGACTGTGGAACGCGCCCACAACCGTGCTGCGTGACGGCAAGGAACAGCAGGTCACCGCCGACGATGCGTACCTGCGCGCCAAGATCGCCAATGCGCCGTCACTGGGCACGGTGAAGGGCTACGACCCCATGATGCCGCCGTACGAGCACCTGACGCCGGAGCAGTTGGGGGCCATGGTGGAGTATATCAAGTCCCTTGGCGAACACGCACATTGATGCATATGGCCCGTATGCCCCGCCTGCATGACCTGCGCCTGCTGCTGCGTCTGAACGTGACCCTGATGGTGGGGGCGGCCACGGCGTTCGGCTTTCTGCTGGCCGTGCCGCTGCCCCTTGCCTGGGACGCCGGACAGGGCGGGCTGCCTGGGCAGGGCATGGTCAACCCTGCGGTCGCGCTGGCCTGGGTGGTGTCCGGCGCCATGTTGCTGGCCGCTGCCTGCTCGGCGTGGAATCAGGTGCAGGAGCGGGACATCGATGCGCTGCTGCCCCGCACGGCGGGGCGTCCCCTGCCGACTGGGCGTATGGGGCGCATGGGGCCGTGGGCGGCCACGGGCATTGGCGCGCTGCTGTTCGTGGCGGCGCTGGGATGTCTGCACGCAGCCGGAGAACTGGCCGCAGTGCTGGCGTATGGGCAGACCCCGGGTTTTGCGCACGCGGTATCGCCCCGTGCCGGTTCGCCGCTGTCCGGAGTGTCGCTGTCCGGAGTGTCGGTGTCTGGGGTGCCGGTGTCTGGGGTGTTGCTGCTTCTGGTGGGCGTGGGCATCGCCGTGGTCTACAACGGGGTGTACACCCCGCTGAAGCGCGTCACGTCATTCGCCTTGCTGCCGGGCGCGCTGGTGGGGGCCATGCCCCCCCTGCTGGGCTGGATGGCCGCTGGCGGCGACCCGCGCGACCCCGTGGCCATCCTGTTGTACGGGGTATACGTGCTGTGGCAGGTGCCCCATTTCTGGTTGCGCGCCCAGCGTGAACGCATCCACTACGCCCGGGCCGGGCTGCCCGTGCCGCCCGCGCAGTTTGCCGCCGGGCGCTACGCCCGGCTGCTGCGGGTGTGGTACAACGCCTATGCCGTGGCCGTACTGATGCTGCCGGTATTCCCCCTGCTGCACGCCCCGCTGGTCCGTGCCGCAGTGGTTCTGCTGGGCGTGGCCCTGCTGGCGGTGTCGGCACTGCTGGAGGTATCGGCCCTGGCGCGGACGGCAGGAATTGCAGGGGACGTTGCGGCGGGAAGGGGCGCGGAACCGGGGGCGGCGGGCACCGGAATGCCCGAGCGCGGGGGCATCGCGCTGCGCGCCGCAGACGCGGCCCTGCCCGCACTCATGCTGCTGTTGCTGCTGGACCGGATGCTGCCTTTATTCTAAGCATAAGCATCATACCTCGCCCCTCCACATCCGCATCGGGAGTCGCCCATGGTCTGGATTCACCCCGTCCTGCAATTCGTCGCCACGCTCATCGGTCTGTATGTCATGTATTTCGGCTGGATACGCTTTCAGGCTTTGCACATGGGGCGCAAGGTGGTCTTTCCGTGGAAGCCGCACGTCAAATGGGGCACCGTGGCCCTTGGCATATGGGCGGCGGGTTCGCTGCTGGGGCTGGCCGTGGCCCGGCTGGCGTGGTCCAACATGTTCCTGACAGGCGCGCACGCCTGGGTGGGCCTGTTGATGGTGCCGCTGTGCGCTGCGGGCTACCTGACCGGCCAGCGCATGGACGTGGTGAAGAAGCGCCGCAAGCTGCTGCCGCTGGTGCACGGCGTCAACAACCTGCTGCTGGTGCTGCTGGCCCTGTGGCAGTTGTGGACCGGCATCATCGTGGTGCGCGATTATCTGCTGTAGCCCGCAATCCTTCCGCCCGCGCTCAGGCCCGGCGAATGGCAGTGCCGCCCACTGCCCCGCCGGGTTTTTTGATGCGGTGCGCGAGGCGGCGGGACTGTACAGACCGGGCCAGATCGGGCCAGATCGGGGCAGACCAGGCCAGATCGGGGCGGGATCGTGCTGATCGGGGCGGGACCGTACGGATCGGGGCATCCGGCCCGGGGCTTCGGGCAGGGCCCAGGGCAGGGGCCTTGGGCCAGCTCCGGTCATTGCCTCGCACCCCCGCTCATTCCTCCGCAAAACCGCCCGCGTGGCTGGGGCTGATGCCGAAGTAGCGGCGAAATTCCCGGCTGAATTGCGAAACGCTTTCATAGCCCACCATGCGCGCCGCCTCGTTGGCGCGTACGCCGTTCTCGCGCAGCAGGCTGTGCGCCTTGTTCAGGCGCACCCGCTTCAGGTACTGGATGGGAGAGAACGAGGTTACGTCCTTGAAGGCCCGGTGGAAGGTGGACGGACTCATGTTCACGAATCCGGCCAGCTGGTCCACGTTGAACGGCTCGGAGAAGTTGCCGTGGATCTGCTTCAGGGCCTTTTCGATGCGTGACATGTTGGTGTTCTTGGTGACCAGCGCGTGCAGTGCCGCCGCGTTTTCGCCGCACAGCACCCGGAACAGCAGTTCGCGCACCAGCCCAGGTCCCAGCACCTGTGTTTCCAGCGGGCAGGACAACGCCATCAGCAGGCGCTGCACCGTGTTCTTGAACACCGCATCGGCCTTGGCCAGAAACAGCCCCTGATGGGTGCACCCTTGCGTCAGCGACCGGTAGTCGATACGGTCTTCTATCTGAGATATGAGTTGATTGAGCACGCCGAGGTCGATGTCCACGACCAGTGACAGCAGGGGGCTCTCCGGCGTGGCCACGGCCTCGCATTCGGCGGCAATGGGCACGCTGAGGGCCAGGTAGTGGTCCTGATCGTACTGGTAGACCCGCCCGCCGAAGTGCACCAGCTTTGCCCCCTGCCCGAGGATGATCAGCCCCTGCTGGTACAGCAGTGGTGTCCGATGGATGGAACCGGAGGTTTTGTACAGCCCCACGCCGGGCAGGCCGGTTTCCGTCTTGCCTTCGTGGGCGGCAAGCCTGCCCATCAAATCTGCTATTTCAGACATGTAGCCTCCATTCCGGAGCAAAGGTGCAGCCGACCACCGTTTTTTGGACAGTAACCGTTTTGACGCGTTTCTGCCACCGGTTGCAGGATCAGGCAAGAGATTGGCAGGAATGTGCCTTCCAGTCCGGGTATGGTCCGTTTATTCACGGAGCATCGAACATCCCCCGCGTTCTTCCGGTGTACCGGATGGAACGCGGAACGGATGGCGGCAGCGGCGGTCCTTTCCGCAAGAGTGCGCAGGGGCCGCGAGCAGCCGCGAAACCGCGAACGGGCGCACCGCGCCCGGCACCGAAGGAGCGAGACGTGCTGTACAGAACCATGCCCAAGAACGGTGACAAACTGTCTGCGCTGGGCTTCGGCTGCATGCGCCTGCCCATGCAGGACGGCAAGGTGGACGAGGCCCGCGCCATCGCGCAGATCCGCAGCGCCATCGACGGCGGGGTCAACTACCTGGACACGGCGTGGCCGTACCACCACGGCGAGAGCGAGATCGTGCTCGGCAAGGCCCTGCGTGACGGCTACCGTGAGAAGGTCAAGGTGGCCACCAAGCTGCCCTCGTGGCTGCTGAAGGACCGCGCCGACATGGACCGCTACCTGAACGCGCAGTTGGAGCGCCTTGGCGTCGATTGCATCGACTACTATCTGGTGCATGCGCTGGACGGCACCTTGTGGGATACCGTGCATGGCCTCGGCGTGCTGGAATTTCTGGAAACAGCCAAGGCCGACGGGCGCATCGCCAACATCGGGTTTTCGTTCCACGGACTGGCGGAAGACTTCAAGCGCATCATCGATGCCTATCCCTGGGTGTTCTGCCAGATCCAGTACAACTACCTGGACGAGACCTACCAGGCAGGCACCGAAGGGCTGCGCTACGCGGCGGGCAAGGGCATCGGGGTTGTCATCATGGAGCCGCTGCGTGGCGGCAACCTGGGGCTGATCACCGCGCCGCCTGCCGTGCAGGCCATCTGGGACGAGTCGCCCGTGCGGCGCACCCCGGTGGAATGGGCGCTGCGCTGGGTGTGGAACCATCCGGAGGTGACACTGGTGCTCTCCGGCATGAACGAGGAAGCGCACATCGTCGAAAACCTGGCCATTGCCGGTTCCGCCGAGGCCGGAGCCATGACCCCGCAGGAACTGGAACTGGTGGCCCGCGCCAGCGCCAAATACCGCGAACTGATGAAGGTGCGCTGCACCGGCTGCGGCTACTGCATGCCGTGCCCCATGAACGTGTCCATTCCCATGTGCTTCGAGACCTACAACAAGATGCACATGTTCGGAAACATTCAGGAAGGCAAGTTCCTGTACGCCCTGCGCATGAGCGGCGAGATCGGCGGCGAGGGCCCTGGCTACGCCTCGCAGTGCGTGGCCTGCGGCCAATGCATGGAAAACTGTCCGCAGCACATCGCCATTCCGGACGTGCTGGCAGAACTGGCCGCCGAACTGGAAGGGCCGGACTTTGCCCAGTTGCAGGAGGCGGGGCGGCAATTTCTGCGCCGCACGGCATAAGGGCAGAGCGGATCGAACTGGATGAATGAAGGCGACAGGCCGGGGTGGACCATTCGCCCCGGCCCCGGATATGTTTTTGCCGGATATGTTCTTGATGGACCCCGGACAGGTTTCAGGTCCGGATGTTGATGCGCAACACGTTCTCACCGCCCGCTCCGTGTGGGCAGCGATGGCCTACGCCACCAGAGGGATACCCGGCGTGAAGATACTGTTCTACGATTGCTTCGCGGGCATGAGCGGCGACATGCACCTTGCCGCGCTGCTGTCCCTTGGCGTGGAGCCCGACTACCTGCGGGCCGAACTTTCAAAGCTGGGGCTGGACCACGAGTTCGAACTGCGGGTGACGCCCGGCATGCGCAAGGGCATTGCGGGCCTGCGCGTGGACGTGGTGTTGGCACACGAAGGCCCTGCTGCCGGACAGGACTGCGGGCAGGGTGGTGGGCACGCACACGAACATGATCATGACCACGCGCACGAGCACGACCGGCATGGTGAGCATGACCATGGGCACGGACATCACCACGCGCACCACGGGCATAGGGACCACCATCATGGACGCCACCATGGGCACGATCACGCCCACCCGCACGACGCGGCGCATCATGCCGGGCACGATAATGGTGATGACCGTGCACATGCCCCCGAGCATGGTCATGCACATGCGCACCCGCACCCCCACGGGCATCATCACCCGCCGCACCGCAACCTGCCGGACATAGAGGCCATCATCACCGCCAGTACGTTGCCGGAACAGGTGCAGCGCACCAGCCTGGCGATCTTTCGCAGGCTGGCCGAGGCCGAGGCCAGGGTGCACGGCAAGCCGGTGGATGAGGTGCATTTTCACGAGGTGGGGGCCACCGATTCCATCGTGGACATCGTGGGTGCGGCCATTTGCTATCACCGTCTTGGCGTGGATGCGGCCTGGGCCTCGCCCGTGGAGCTTGGCGGCGGCTTCGTGCGCTGCGCCCACGGGCTGATGCCCGTGCCCGCCCCGGCCACGGCGGAACTGTTGTCGGGTATTCCCACCACGCGCGGGGCCACCCCGCACGAAACCACCACCCCCACGGGTGCGGCCATTCTGGCCACGCTGGTGAGCCGGTTCACCGCCGCGCCGCGCATGGCCGTGCAGGGTACCGGCTACGGCATCGGACACCGCGATACCGAACTGCCCAACCTGCTGCGGGTGCACCTGGCAGAGGTGGATGCGGCACACGTGGGTCTGGCGGCTGGGGGGGCGTCCTCTGCGGTGTCTTTCGCCACATCCGGTACCGCAGCTGGAGCCGTAGCCCCGCTGCCCACCGAATCCGCGCGCCTGTTGCAATGCAACATCGACGACATGACCGCCGAGCAACTGGCCGTGGCCATGGAACTGCTGATGGAAGCAGGCGCCATGGACGTGCATTTCACGCCCATCATGATGAAGAAGGGGCGGCCCGCCACCTGCGTTTCGCTGCTCTGCGCCCAGAACGAGCAGGAGCGCTTCGCGCGGCTGCTGTTCCGGCACACCACCACGCTGGGCATCAAGAGCGTGCCCATCGACAAACTGGTGCTGGAAACGCGCTTCGAACGGCTGGAAACCCCGCTGGGGCCGGTGACCATGAAGCTGGCCCTGCTGGACGGCGAGGTGCTGCGCGCCAAGCCGGAACTGGAAGACTGCAAGGCGCTGGCGCGCCAGCACGGCATTCCTCTGGCCGACGTGTATCTGGCCATCGGGAAAGCTCGCACATAGCACGACATGGTTTTTGACAACGATACCGGCAGCGCCCGCGCGGCGCGCCGTAATGACGGACGACGACATGGACAGGACAGACGCCCTGCGGGACCTTTTGGAAGGCATCCGCGCGGGCACCATTGATGTGGACAAGGGCATGTCGCAACTGCGTGACCTGCCGTACCTGGAAATGGGGCACACCCGCTTCGACATGCACCGCAAGCTGCGCAACGGCTTTCCGGAGGTGGTCTACGGCGCGGGCAAGACGCCCGAACAGGTGGCGGAGATATTCACCCGGCTGCGCGGCCTGAGCCACGTGCTGGCTACCCGCGTCTCGCCGGAAATGGCCGAACACGTGCTGGTCGCCTGCCCGGAGGCCAGCTACAACCCCCTTGGCCGCACCCTGACCATGCTGCACGGCGAGCTGGTCTTCAAGCCCGGCGAAATCGGCATCATCACCGCAGGCACCTCGGACCTGCCCGTGGCCGAAGAGGCCCGCGTGACCTGCGAGATGCTGGGCAGCAAGGCGTGGGTCATTTCCGACGTGGGCGTGGCGGGCGTGCATCGGTTGTTCGACCGGCTGGACGAACTGCGCAAGGCCCGCGTGCTCATCGTGGTGGCGGGCATGGAAGGCGCGCTTACCAGCGTGGTGGGGGGGCTTGTGTCGCAGCCGCTCATCGCCGTACCCACCTCGGTAGGCTATGGGGCCAACTTCGCCGGGCTGTCTGCGCTGCTGGGCATGCTTACCTCGTGCGCCAGCGGCATCACCGTGGTCAACATCGACAACGGGTTCGGTGCTGCCTGCGCGGCGTGCCGCATCAATAATCTGTTTGCGGAGTAGGCGAGGGGGAGAAGCTTTTTGTAAGCCTCCGGCGGGCAGGGACGGCAGCCGTTACACGCATCTTCGAGTGTTACGGATGGCGATCGCAGCGCGCTGTCCCCCCCTGCACCCCTTTTCAACGCGAAGAACCGCCCTTTGGGCGGTTCTTCGCGTTTGCACTTGATAGCGGATTGCCGCCGATGAGGACGCAGTTCCGTTAGTTGATGGGAAAACAGTTACCCAGTACGGGGGTGCAGGGGGCATCGCCCCCTGCCCGCCGGAGGCGTACAAAAAACCGCTCCCTAATCCACCCGGTAGTGGCACCCCAGGCTCTGCTTGTTTCTCAAGGCCGCCATGGTCACCATGTACGCGGTCTGGCAACCGTGGAACAGGTCCACGAGCGGCTTGGAGAGCGGGGTGCGCTTGTAGAAGTCGTGCAGGTGGCGCGACAGGTCGCGCAGGTCTTCGAAGGCGCGTTGCAGGCGGCTGCGGGTGCGGGTGATGCCCACGTAGTTCCACATGGTGTGGCGGATGGTGGCCCAGTCCTGTGCGATGAGGGCCGGGTCGTCGTTGCGTTCGTCGCCGGAGGACTGCCAGTCGGGGATGGAGTCGCGCAGGCGCTTGCCAAGGCCACGCAGCGCGCCGGAACGCTTGGCGATGTCCTCTGCGGCGGCGCGGCCCCACAGCAGCGCTTCGAGCAGTGATGTGGATGCCAGGCGGTTGGCGCCGTGCACGCCGGTGCAACTGCATTCGCCCACGCTGTACAGCCGTTCCAGGGTGGTGCGGCCCGTCAGGTCGGTAAGGATGCCCCCGCAGAAGTAGTGCGCGGCGGGCACCACGGGGATCAGGTCGCGCCGGATGTCGATACCCAGTTCCATGCACCGGGCGAAGATGGTGGGGAAGCGCTCCGAGGGGTCCTGCTCCATGTGGCGGGCGTCCAGATACACGCATTCCTCGCCGTTGCGCAGCATTTCCTCCACGATGGACCGGGCCACGATGTCGCGCGGGGCAAGGTCGGCGCGGGGGTCGTAGCGTTCCATGAAATGTTCGCCGCTGCCGTTCACCAGCCGCCCGCCTTCGCCACGCATGGCCTCTGTGACCAGGAACCGGCGCGAGCTGCGGTGCAGCAGGGCGGTGGGGTGGAATTGCACGTATTCCAGGTTCTCGGTGCGCACGAAGGCACGGCTGGCCATGGCCACGCCAGACCCGATGCAGGCTGGGCTGTTGGTGGTGTGCAGGTACACCTGTCCGATGCCGCCGGTGGCCAGTACGGTGATGTCCGCAAGGATGGTTTCCACCCGGCGCAACTGCTCGTTGAAGACGTAGGCGCCCACGCACTGGTTGTTGAGTTGGTAGCGGAATTCGTTGTTGCGGGCGTGGTGGTGGCTGGTCAGCAGGTCGACGGCGGTGCGTTCCGACAGCACGCGGATGTTGGGGGCCGCGTTCACCGCTGCCATCAGCCCGTCCATGATGGCCCGCCCGGTGTAGTCGGCGCAGTGCAGGATGCGATGCGCGCCGTGGCCGCCTTCCATGGTCAGGTCCCATTCGCATTCGGGGGTGCGGCCCTTGGCGAAGGGAATGTGCAGCCGGTCCACAAGGATGTCCTGCACGGCCTTTGGGCCGCTGCGGGCGATGTGGCGCACGGCGCGCAGATGGTTGTGGCGGTGCCCGGCGATGAGGATGTCTGTTTCGAGTTGGCGGGGGTCGCCGTCGCCCGCGCGGAACACGATGCCGCCCTGGGCCAGGGCGGAATTGCCGCTGTCCAGTTGCTGGCCGCTGTTGATGAGCGTCACTTCCATGCCCTGGTCGGCCAGGGTGAGGGCGGTGGTGCACCCGGCGATGCCCGAGCCGATGACCAGTACCGGAGTGTGCAGGCGGTAGGTGGAATTGTTCATGGCGCGTCCCTTGCGAAGTGGCGGGCGTGGGGGGATGTGGTGCGGTGCTCGTGCGTCGGGCCTTGCGGCTGCCGGGGGACACCCCGGTGCGAAAGGTGCGGCTGGCGCGGGCAGGGAAAAATAGTGCCTTGTCCGATCATCTGGCCGATTCTGGCCAATCCTGCCCGGTCATATCGGTCATATCCGATCAGAACCGATCAGGATGGGCAGGCCAGTCAGGCCGGACGTAGGATGCTTGTCGGCCCGCGCGGTGCCCGTGTATCGGCGGGCAACGCGCGGGCCGCTGTACATCTCTACGCCCGCTCAGGCGCAGGCGTCCAGCATGCGTTGCAGGGCGGCCTTGGCGGGTTCGTGCAGGTCCATGGGCACTGTGACCGGGGCCTCCGTGCCCGCCGCCACGCCCTCAAGGGTGCGCAGCAGCTTGGGTTCGGTCACGCGGGCCATGTGCGAACAGGCGCTTTCCAGCAGGGGCAGCACGGTCAGCCGCCCGGCATGCTGGCGGGCCAGCCGCCGCACGAGGTTGATTTCCGTGCCCACGATAACGGTGGAACCATCCGGGGCATTTTCCGCAAAGCGGATGATGGTGGTGGTGGACCCGGCGGCGTCGGCGGCGTTGACCACCTCTGGCGAACATTCCGGGTGCACCACGATGCGACAGCCGGGGTGCGCGGCGCGGGCCGTTTCCATCTGGCGCAGGTTGAACCGGGCGTGGATGGCGCAGCAGCCGGGCCAGATCAGCAGTTCGGCCCGGCGGGCCGAGTCGGTCAGCACGTCTGCGCCGAAATTGGCGGCCCGCACGTCCAGCATGTGCCGTTTGTCGTCGGGAATGCCCAGCAGGTTCGCGGTGTTGCGGGCCAGGTTCTTGTCCGGCAGAAACAGCACGGCATCGCCCTGCTTCCGCGTCCATTCCAGCATGGTGCGCGCGTTGGCGGATGTGCACACCGCGCCGCCGTGCCGCCCCACCACGGCCTTTACCGCCAGCGAGGTGTTCACGTAGGCCAGCGGCACCACCTTGCGGCCGTCTGCCGAAAGGGCGCGCAGCACCGCGTCCACCCGTTCGGCCGGGGCCATCTGGGCCATGACGCAGTTGGCGGAATGTTCCGGCAGGTACACCTTCTGGCCGGGCCGCGCCAGCAGGGCGGCGGATTCGGCCATGAAGTACACCCCGCAGAACACGATGGCGGCGGCGTCCGTGTCGGCCACGCGGCGGGCCAGTTCCAGCGAATCGCCACGCAGGTCGGTGTGCCGGATGACCGATTCGTGCTGGTAGTGGTGGCCCATGATGGTCAGGTTGGGGCCGAGCGCGGCGCGCAGCGCGGCGATGCGCTCTTTCTGGGAGGGTTGTGCTGTCATGTCATGCCTTGCGTATGCGCATGCTGAAGTCCGCCACCGGGGCGGAGTGGGTAAGCCTGCCCACGGAGGCGAAATCCGGCCCGTGGGGGGATGCCTCGGCCAGTTGCCGCAGCGTCTCCAGGGTAACGCCGCCGCTGGCCTCTGTTTCGATGCCGGGGGGCACCAATGTAAGCGACTCGCGCAGGAGCGCAAGGTCCATGTTGTCCAGCATGATGCGGTCCACCTTGCTGGCCACGGCCTCGCGCACCTCGTCCAGGGTGCGGCATTCCACCTCGATGGGCGGGCAGGGCGCGTAGGCCGCGCGCAGCGCCGCCACGGCTGCGGTGATGGATCCGGCGGCGTCGATGTGGTTGTCCTTGAGCATCAGCATTTCGGCCAGGGTGCGGCGGTGGTTTTGCCCGCCGCCCACCAGCACCGCGTACTTTTCAGGAAAGCGCAGCCCCGGCAGGGTTTTGCGCGTATCCAGCAGGCGCGTGGCCGTGCCGTCCAGTTCGCGCGTGTACAGGCGGGTGAGGTTGGCGATGCCGGACAGGTGGCAGATGAAGTTCAGGATGACCCGTTCCGCCTTCAGCACCAGGCGGGCCGGGCCTTCGATGTCGGCGGCGATGAAGCCGGGGGGCAGTTCGTCGCCGTCGGCGGTGTGCGGGGTCCACGTCCAGCCGCCAACCACCGGGCTTTCCAGCAGGGCGGCGCAACGCTCCATCACCAGCGGGGCAATGGACAGCCCGGCCACCAGAGTCTGCTGCTTGGCCACGATCTGGGCGGCCAGCCGGTCCACGGGACCGAATACGGCGTCGCTGGTCAGGTCGGGGCCGTCTTCCAGCAGGGCCAGATCGATGGCGGCCAGCAGGTGTTCGCGGGGCTGACCCGCGAAGAAGGTGTCGAAATCCGGTACGGTATGCGATGACATGGATTGTGCCGTCACGGGCTAGATGGTACACGCAGGGTGCCCTGCGCAGCGCCTTGCCGCGCGCAGGTTTTCCGGCGCCGTATGGTGTGCTACGGGCTGCGCCGCTCGAGCCACCTCGGACGGGGCGCATGCCGTGTAGTAGGAGGCTGCCCCGCTTTCGTCAAGCCGACGACGCCGTGCCGCCACACGGAACGGGCATGTGGGGGGGCATGCCTGCGAATGCCGCCGGGAAAGGCCGGGGGTTGCCATCGTGTCGGCCCATTCTGGCAGTTCGGCCCATTCTGGCAGTTCGGCCCACTTCCGCCAGTTGCGGCAATTTGCATGATTCACGCCGTTCACGGTTTCACAGGGTAAAGGGCAGGGGGATTTCATGACCGGGCAGGAACACGGCCACGACCGCAAGCACGACCGCCACTGCGTGGACGGCGCACCCCGCGACGACGGGGACGCCTGCCGAACCATCGTGCTGCCCGAGGAATGCCGCGACCCTGCCACGCCGGGCGAGGACGCCGAATTCGCCCACCCTGCCGACGTTGCCGACCATCTGGAGAATCTTTCGCTGGAACGTCAGGTGTGCATGCTGCGCCACCTGCCCGCAGAGGACGCCGCCGACGCCCTGGCCGAGCTTGACGAGCACGTGCGCGTCGACCTGCTGGAAAACCTCGATGCCGACGTGGCCGCCCAGATCCTGTCCGAAATGTCGCCCGACGACGCGGCGGACGTGCTGGACGAACTGGACGAGGACCACCGCGACGTTCTTTTGAGCAGCCTCGAAACCGAGGACGCCGAGGAAATCCGCCACCTCATGGCCTTCGACCCGGATACCGCGGGCGGGGTCATGAACACCGAGGTGATCATCCTCGACCACGGCCTGACCGCCGACCAGGCCATCCTGCAGATTCGCGCCGAGATCGAAGACAAGGAGATTCCCTATTACGCCTACGTCGTGGACGAACAGGACCGGCTGGTGGGCGTGCTTTCGCTGCGCGACATCATGCTCTGCAAGCCCGGCAACAAGCTGCGGGACGAGGTGCGCGGACAGGGCCTGATTTCCGTGCTGTTCGACCAGGACAAGGAAGAGGTGGCGCACCTGCTGGGCCACTACAACTTCATGGCCATGCCCGTGGTGGACTACGAGGGCCGCCTGCTGGGCGTGGTCACCCACGACGACATCATCGACATCATCCACGACGAAGCGTCCGAGGACATGCTGGGCATGGTGGGCGCGGGCACGGACGAAAGCGTGGACACGCCGTGGCACGAATCGGTGCTGAAGCGGCTGCCGTGGCTGGTCATCAACATGCTGAACTCTGCGGTGTCGGCGTCGGTGGTGTACATGTTCGAAGGGTCCATCGCCCAGATGGCGGTGCTGGCCGTGCTGATGCCCATGGTGGCCAACCAGGCGGGCAACACCGGGCAGCAGGCGCTGGCGGTGATGATCCGGCAGTTGGCGGTGGAGCGGTTCGACCGGCGCAAGGCGTGGTGGGCCGTGCTGCGCGAGGCCAAGATAGGCCTGTCCAGCGGGGTCATTGTCGCATTGCTGGTGCTGGTCACGGTGTGGGTGCTGGCCGGATCGTGGAAGCTGGCCTCGGTCATGTCGCTGGCGCTGCTCCTGGACATGCTGCTGGGCGCGCTGGCCGGGGCGTCCATTCCGCTCATCCTGCGCGCGCTGGGGCGCGACCCGGCGCAGGCCTCCAGCATCTTCCTGACGGCCATCACCGACGGCGCGGGATTTTTCATCTTTTTGGGGCTTGCGACGGTTGTCCTGTTCTAGGGGGCGTGTGGCGTGGCCACGTGCAGGCGACGCAGGTAAAACGCGCAGGGAAGCTCGACTGCAAACAAGAAGGGCCGGTCCCCCATGGTGGGACCGGCCCTTGGCCGTTCGGTGCGGCAGCCCGCCGTCGCGCGGGCTACAGGGTGAGCACCGAGGCGTCTATGATCTCGCGGCGCATCTCCAGAAAGTGCTTGCCCGTCAGGTCACGCGGGCGGGGCAGGTCCACTGTGTAGGTGCGCTGCACCCGACCGGGCAGCTTGCCTTCGATGGTGACGATCCGGTCGGCCAGAAACAGCGCCTCGTCGGTGTTGTTGGTCACGAAGAGGACGGTGCGCTTGTCGGTCTGCCAGATGCGTTCGGTTTCCTGCTCCATGAAGATGCGCGTCTGGGCGTCCAACTGGCCGAAGGGTTCATCCAGCAGCATCACCCTGGGCTTGTTGGCGTAGGCGCGGGCAATGCCTACGCGTTGCTTCATGCCGCCGGAAAGCTGGTGCGGGTAGTGCTTTTCAAAACCGTTCAGCCCCACAAGGTCGATATAGTGCATGGCGATGTCGCGGGCTTCGTCACTGGGCAGGCCGCACAGTTTCGGTCCCATTTCCACGTTGCCGAGCACCGTCTTCCACGGAAAGAGCATGTACCCCTGGAACACCAGCCCCCGGTCGGCCCCTGGCCCGGTCACGGGTTCGCCATCCAGGGTAACGGTGCCGGTGGTGGGTGTTTCCAGCCCGGCGATGATGCGCAGCAGCGTGCTCTTGCCGCTCTGGCCGGGGCCCAGGATGACCACGAATTCGTTGGCCTGCACGTCGAGGCTTACGTCCTCTAGCACTGGCACTTCCTGTGTGCCCTTCTGGATGAAGGTCTTGCTCACGTTGCGGCATTCGATCACGGCGTCGTCCCTTCCTTGCGGATGTGCGGTTGCTGCGGGCTGCGGAAGTAGGGCAGGGGCTGTCCGAGTGAACCGGACGGACAGGGACGGGCTACAGCCCGGCGATCTTGCGCTTCCACGGGCACAGTTTGCGTTCCAGCGCGGTGACCAGCAGCGTGGTGCCCCACGCCGCCGCCGCGATGACCGCCATGCCGCCGATGACCATGGCCGGTTGCGACAGGTTCATGCCCTGCACGATGATGTACCCGAGGCCCGAACGGGCGCTGACCAGTTCCGCCGCCAGCACGCAGGTCCAGGCGATGCTGAGCGATATCTGCAACCCCGCGAATATGGCCGGGAACGAGGCGGGAAAACAGACGTGCAGTATTTCGTCGCGGCGCTTGCCGCCCAGCATGCGCACCACGTCGTACAGTTCCGGTTCCACAAGGCGCACGCCGTTGTAGGCGTTGAGCAGACAGGGCACGAAGGTGCCCAGCACGATGATGAACACCTTGGACGTCTCGCCGATGCCGAACCACAGGATGGAAATGGATATCCATGAAATGGGCGGCATGGGCTTCAGCAGGTCGAACAAGGGCTTGACGACGGCGTTGACGTAGCGGTTCAGTGCCATGAACAGCCCCAGCGGCACGGCTATGGCGGCGGCGATGGAAAAGCCCACCACCACGCGCTGGGTGCTGGCCCACACGTGACCCCACAGGGTCAGTTCCGCCAGTTCCTCGCGGGTCAGTACCACCAGTTGTTCCAGCACCTCGTGCGGGCGGGCCAGGGCGCTGCTGCCCCCGCCCAGCACGTCGGAGCGTGCCAGCAAGTCCCACAGTGAAAAGAAGGCCACGATGGACACGGTGTGCAGGAACCAGCGGTTGGTAAGGATGCGACCGAGGTTCAGCGGGCCGCGGTCCACCACCTGTCCCACGGTCTCGTTGGCGATGGAGGAGCTTGCGGCGTTGCACGTGGCTTCCTGCGACATGGTCTACCTCCTGATCCCGGCCAGCAGCCGCTTTTCCACCCTGTCGATGATCACGCCGATGAAGGCGCCGGTCAGCCCCACCATGAACATGCCCAGCACCACCATTTCGGGCATGGCCAGCCGCCTGCCCATGGTGATCATGAACCCCAGGCCCGCGTCGGCGGCCAGCAGCTCTGCCGCCACCAGGTTGGTCCAGCAGCAGGCCAGCGCGATCTGCAACGCGCCAAAGACCATGGGCAGGGCCGAGGGGATGCACAGCTGCTTGAAAATCTGCCAGTCGCTGGCCCCGTAGGTGCGGGCCATCTGGATGAGCGTGGGGTTGGTCATCTTGACCCCCACGTAGGCGTTGATGACGCATGGAACCAGCCCCCCCAGCCAGATGATGAATATCTTGCCGGGCAGCCCGATGCCGAACCAGAAGATGGTCAGGGGTATCCACGCCACGGGGGGAATGGGCCGGATGATCTCGAAGATGGGCCGGGCAAGCCCTTCGGCCACGTTGAACCAGCCCATGGCAAGGCCCAGCGGCAGGCCCACGGCCAGGGCCAGGAAATAGCCGCCGAAGGCCTCCTGGATGCTGACCCAGGCGTGTTGGTGCAGCAGGGCGCCGTCGGGGTCCATGTTGGTGAACTTGTCGAACAGCAGTTGCGTCACGGTGGTGGGCGCGGCCAGCATGGTGTCCGGCACGACCCCGGTGCGCACGACGATTTCCCATGCGATGAAGAACGTGGCCACGCTGAGGATGGGCAGCAGCTTCAGCGCCAGCGGCGTTCTTACGACAACCTCGCGATATGCGGTCATGCGGGCCTCCGGTGTCGGCGGGTGGAAAAGGGGCGCCCGCCCCGCGCGGACGGGCGCCGTACGGAAACGGTTACTTCACGGTGGGCACCAGCTTCAGGAACTTGTCGGTGATGTAGTAGCCGGTCAGCAGCTTTTCGCCTTCGGCGGGCTTCAGCTTGCCGAGTTCGGTAAAGAACTTCACCAGGTCCTTCTGCCATGCCTGCACCTGGCTTTCACCGGCGGAGGCGTCGAACATCTTCAGCTGTTCCTGCAAGGTGAACACCGGGTGCAGTTCCAGGTCCATCTTTGCTTCTTCTTCGCTCATGTTCAGCCCGGCCCACTTGAGGAAGCGGGCGTATTCGGGGGCCAGCTTCACGCCTTCGGAACGCAGCGCGTCGATGCCCTGGAAGTACACCTTGAGGAAGCGCGCCACTTCTTCAGGGTTCTTGTCGCAGTATTCCTTGTCGCCGATGAGCACGATGGGCACGAAGCCGCCCGCCGTCTTGACGTCGGAGGCAACCTTCCAGCCCTTCTTGAGGCCGTTGTACATCTGCGGCGCCCACAGGACCACGGCGTCGCCGATGCCCTTTTCGAACGCGGCCACGCACTGGGCGGGGTCCATGTTCTTGATGGTCACGTCCTTGTCGGTCAGGCCCAGGGCCTTCAGCCACAGGCTCATGGCGTAGTGGCCGGACGATATGGTGGTGGCCAGGATGGTCTTGCCCTTGACGCTTTCAGGCGTGCCGAACACATCGGGATGCTTGGGATTGAAGCCCTTGGTCTTCAGGATGGGGCTGTCCGGGCGCACCAACACCGCGTTGGTCACCGATTCGTCGTTGGCGATGGCGATGAGGTAGGCGTTCTGGCGCAGCGCGCCGAACATCATGGGCACGCCGCCCGTGCCGCCCACAACCCACTGTTTGGCGGGCAGGGCCTCGATCTGGGCCATGCCCGAATCGAACATGTGCATCTTGAAATCGAAACCGGCGGCCTTGTCCCAGCCTTGCTGCTTGGCATACCAGGGCACGAAGGTTTCGTGCTCTGCCTGCCAGGTGGTGTTCAGGGGCTTCACCTCGGCGGCAAGGGCCGTCACCGCCATGGCAAGAAGAGCCATCACGGCAGCCGCAAATCCAACCCAACGTTTCATCTGGAGCATGGTCAGACCTCCTTGAAGCAGGTTACGGTAGACTGTCTGGGCGTATGTTCTTGCCATTGAGTGTCCCCTTGCGGGGTTACCACCATCTGATGAGATCCGTGACGTGCTCGCGGATGCGCACGAATTCCGGGTCCATGAAGTCGCGCGGGCGGGGCAGGTCCACCTTCACCTCCGCCTTGATGCGGGTAGGCTTGTTGGACAGCACCAGAATGCGCTCGGAAACGTAGACCGCTTCCTCGATGTTGTGGGTGATGAACAGCACCGTGCTTTGCAGCTTGCGCCACAGGCTGACCAGTTCGTCTTCCAGGTAGAACCGCAGCTTCACGTCCAGCTGGCCATACGGCTCGTCCATCAGCAGCAGGTCGGGGTCCACGGCGAACGCGCGCGAAACCGCGATGCGCTGCTGCATGCTGGCGGATATCTGGTTGGGGTACAGGCTCGCGCACTGGGTCAGCCCCACCATGTCCAGGATGTGGTCGAGCCGCTCGTCGATCTCCTTCCGGGGGCGCCCCTTGACCTCCATGCCGTAGGCCACGTTTTCGCGCACGGTGCGCCAGGGCAGGCAGGTGGGTTCCTGGAAGACGTAGGAGATGTTGTGGCGCTTGGGATTGGCGGGGGTGCCGTCGATGAGTATCTGCCCGCTCGATGCAGGCAGCAGGCAGGACAGGGTGTTGAGGAAGGTGGTCTTGCCGCAGCCCGTGGGGCCGACGATGGCCACGAACTCGCCCTCGGCCACCGAGAAGGATATGTCGTCGAGAACCAGCAGTTCACCGAACCGCTTGGTGAGATTGCATACTTCGATCTTGGTTCGTGGTCTGGCGGCGTCTTGCACGGGTACGCTCCATCGGCGGGGTGGCCGCCTCCTGCTGCCCGGCCCCGGGGAAGAAGGGGGGGGCGGGCGCGCAGGAAACGGGCTGCCGCGTTGACAGGGGCGGCGGATTCCGCGTCGTCGTCATGCTTCCGGGGGGCGGGCGTACCTGACCAGCCCCCGCGCGGGGACCGGCCATGCCCGGACTGCCCCGACTACAACACCTCTTCGACCGGCGCGTGCGGCAGCCCGAAGGCTTCGGCAACGGCCGGGTAGGTTATCTTGCCGTCCACCACGTTCAGCCCCTTGCGGATGTCCGCGTGCTGGCGGCAGGCTTCCTTCCACCCCAGGTCCGCGATGGTCAGGGCGTAGGGCAGGGTGGCGTTGGTCAGCGCGGCGGTAGAGGTCATGGCCACCGCGCCGGGTATGTTGGCCACGCAGTAGTGGCTCACGCCGTCCACCACATACACCGGGTCGGCATGGGTGGTGGGGCGAGAGGTTTCGAAGCAGCCGCCCTGGTCGATGGCCACGTCCACCAGGATGGAGCCCTTGCGCATCAGTTTCAGGTCTTCGCGGGTGACCAGGTGAGGCGCCTTGGCGCCGGGCACCAGCACTGCGCCGATGACCACGTCCGCCTGCGGCAGCAACTTGCGGATGGCGTAGGGGCCGGACATCATGGTGATGCAGTTGGGGGGCATCACGTCGCTGAGGTAGCGCAGCCGGTCCAGGTTCTTGTCCAGCAGGTACACGGTGGCGCCCAGGCCGCAGGCCATCTTGGCCGCATTGATGCCCACGGTGCCCCCGCCGATGACCACCACCACGGCGGGTTCCACGCCGGGCACGCCGCCCATCAGCTTGCCCATGCCTCCGGTGGGTATTTCCAGGTACTTGGCGGCCTGCTGAATGGCCATGCGGCCCGCCACCTCGGACATGGGGGTAAGCAGCGGCAGCGAGCCGTCCGCCTTCTGGATGGTTTCGTAGGCGATGTTCACGTTGCGCGCGGCCACCAGGGCGTGGGTCTGCTCCTCGTCGGCGGCCAGGTGCAGGTAGGTGAACAGTATCTGGTCCTTGCGCAGCATGCCGTATTCCGAGGGCTGCGGCTCCTTGACGTGCATGACCATGCCGCATTCGGCAAAGATGGTCCGCGCATCGGATATGACCGCGCCTGCTGCCACGTATTCGTCATCGCCAAAGCCCGCGCCTTCGCCCGCACCGGTCTGCACCAGCACCGAATGCCCGTGCGACCGCATGGCCACCACGCCCGCTGGCGTCATGGCCACGCGGTTCTCCAGCACTTTGATCTCTTTAAGAATGCCGACCTGCATGGGATGCTCCTTTCACGGTTGGAGTATCAGCCGAGCACCTTGACGAGGGCCGCACGCAGGGTGCGGAGGATGACGTCGATGTTGTCCCTGGTGACCACGTAGGCCGGGGCGATGTTGATGATGTTGTTGAAGCCCGGCAGGCTTCGGTTGGTGCGGCCCACCAGCACGCCATTGGCCGCCATTTCGCCCACCACCTGAATGACCTTGCCTTCGGCCATGGGCTTCTTGCCCGCCTTGTCCTGCACCAGTTCGATGCCGCACAGCAGGCCCTTGCCGCGCACGTCGCCCACATAGGGCAGATCGCCCAGTTCCTTCAGGCCCGCCAGCAGGTAGTCGCCCATGGCCCTGACGTTATCGAGCAGCTTTTCCTCCTCGATGATGGCCATGTTCTCCAGGGCGGCGCTGCACCCGGCGGCGCACCCGCCGTAGGTACTGATGTCGCGGAAGTAGGCCATCTTGTCGGTCGGGTCGTTCAGGAAGGCCTTGAACACGTCTTCGGTGGTGGCGGTGACCGAGATGGGCATGTAGGCGCTGGCCACGCCCTTGGCCATGGTCACGATGTCCGGGGTGACCCCGTAGTGCTGGTAGCCGAACATGGTGCCGGTGCGGCCCATGCCGCAGACCACTTCGTCCATGATCAGCAGCACGCCGTGGCGGCGGCAGATGTCGGCAAGCACGGTGTAGTACTCGGCCACCGGCGGAATGACCCCGCCGCCCGCCGTGATGGGCTCGACGATGAGGCCGCCAACGGTTTCCGGCCCTTCCTGCTCGATGATCCGCTCCACCGCCCTGGCACAGTCGATGTCGCAGCCGGGGTAGGTCTTGTTGAACGCGCAGCGGTAGCAGCAGGCGTGGGGGAATTCCACGAAGCCGGGCACCAGCGGGCCGAACCATTCCTTGCGTTCCGCCTGGCCGGTGGAACTGAGGGCCCCCAGCGTGGTGCCGTGGTAGTCGCGGGCGCGGAACAGGATCTTCTTTTTGGCGGTATTGCCGGAAAGATGCGCCAGCGAGCGCACCATCTTGTACGCCTTTTCGTTGGCCTCGGACCCGCTGTTGGAAAGGTAGGCGCGGGTCAGACCCGGCATGTGGGCAAGCAGCTTCTGCGCAAATTCGATGTACGGGATGTTGCCTGCGGTGGCCGCGTAGTAGGGCATGGCCTTCATCTGTTCGTACACGGCGCGGGCGATGCGTTCGCGCCCGTAGCCCACGTTCACGCACCATACGCCGCCAGAGGTGGCGTCCAGGTATTCCTTGCCGTTGATGTCCCGCAGCATAAGTCCTTCGCCTTCGACCACGATCATGGGGCCTTTTCCGGCGAGGGCCTGATGCTGGACGAGGTGATGCCATACGTGGGCCAGGTCGGCCGCCGCGTATGCCGCTGGGTCATGCTTCTGACTGGGGCTCATGTCCTGCTCCTTGGGGTTGTCAGGAAAAAACGATGGCACCTGTACTTGCGGACCGCGGGGAGCAACCTCCGGGCGGGAATGAAACGATATGGTCAATGAATGGGCAAGGTTCCGGGCGGTCCTCCAAGGCGTGGGGCGAAAATTCCCGAAGGCTGGGCGCCTTCTTTTTTCGCTTTGTCTAGACATAGCGATGGGACTTTGCTATTTTTTTGTCAAGCGTTTTTTACGACGGGCGGGAACCTGCCGTGAAAGAACATCAACACCGCGCTTTGTCTGGAAAGACAGCGCGGTACGACCCCCCTTGAGGAGGCTTCGACATGCCCAAGATGACCCCCAGTGAAGCAATGGCGGAAGTGCTGGTGCAGGAAGGCGTCACCCATGTCAGCGGCATTCTCGGCTCCGCTTTCATGGATTTGCTGGACCTGTTTCCGGCGGCGGGCATCGATTTCATTTCGGTGCGTCACGAACAGACGGCGGGCCACATGGAGGACGCCTTTACCAGAATGACTGGCAGGGCAGGTGTTTGCATCGGCCAGAACGGCCCCGGCATCACCAACTACGCCACGGCGGTGGCCACGGCCAACATGGCCCACACACCCATGGTGCTCATTTCGCCCAGTGCGGGCAGCATTTCGGTGGGTTGGGACGGCTTTCAGGAATGTGACACCTGGAACATGTTCAAGCCGATCACGAAAGCGTCACTTCGCGTGCCGCATCCCAAGCGCGCCGCCGACATCCTGCGCACCGCCTTCCGCATCGCCTACGCCGAACGCGGCCCGGTGCTGGTGGATATCCCGCGTGACTTCTTCTACGGCGAACTGGACGAGGACATCCTGGCCCCGTCGCAGTACCGCG
>NZ_JBDXXH010000005.1 GCF_040373385.1 Nitratidesulfovibrio sp.
TTCAAAAGGTTCCCTCCCCCGCAAATTCTTATTCTTTGGGAATACCCAGCAACCGCCGCCAGCGGGGCAACCCGCGATCCAGAGCCAGAAAGCCGGAGGGCAGATCGGGCGGTGCGGGGTGGCACAGGGCGGCGGCAAGGTCGTCGGCGGTGGCCACAAAGGCGGTGCCGGGCACGCCCAGCAGCGGGCACATGTTGAAGTCGTTGGCGGCGGTCTGCACGATGAGGGGCAGCCGCTGGTAGGCGGCTTCCAGCGCCACGGTGGTGGAATTGGCGGCCCAGACGACCAGTCCATGGGGGCCGGGGACAAGCAGCTGGGCCACGGGGGTGTTCACCACGCGGGGCGCGCCGCCAGCGGGAAAGCGCGCGGCAAGGCGGCCTTCCACGGGCAGGTTGGGGTGCGGCTTGACCACCACGTCGTACCCGCCCAGCGTGCCTGCCCGTGCGGACTCGGCCAGCACGTCGAGCTGGTTGTCGGTCTCGTCGACGAAAAAGCTGGTGACGATGAGCAGGGTGGGCTTGCCCGGCGCGGCGTCGGGGCTGGTTGTCGGGCAGGTGGCCGGTGTGACGGGCGCAGCCGGAGCCGCGTCCGCATCTGTGCCCTGCGCCGCACCCTGCGCGGCATCGGCAAGGTACAGGTAGCGCAGCGCCTCGATTTCGCCCAGCCGGTCGGCGGGCATGCCCGCGTCACGCATGTGGCCCAGCGCTCCCTGGCCGTTGCAGCACAGCAGGTCGGGCAGGGTGGCGGCGGCGTCCGGCTCGGCAAAGGCGCGGGCGTCCTCGTAGTAGCGCAGGTCGGTGGGGCGCACTGTGGAATGCTGGGTGCCGTACACCGGGCCGCGCCGCGCCTCGTGCATGGCGTGGGCAAGGGACTTTTCCCAGGGGTGGTTTTCCATGGGAAAGATGGTCCATTCCTGCGGCGCGCAGACTGCCGCGTACTGGCGGAAGGCGGCGCGCATCAGGCGGCGTTGCAGGCCCAGCCAACCGCGCGTGGATTCCGCCCAGTTGCGTTCCATGTACGGCCAGAAATCCATGCGCGAACCGGGCAGGCGGCACTGCCCGGCCACGTGGCGGGTCAGGCGCGTGGCGCGCAATGCCATGCGGCAGTAATGCAGCACTTCGCGGGCGATGGTGGCCGGGGTCAGGAATTCCTCGATGAAGTGAAAGGCGATGCCGTCCTGCTTGCGGGCGCGGAATTCGTCGCGCAGGCGGATGGCGTCGGCCAGCGAATAGTGCGGCGTGGGCTCGAAGATGAACAGCCAGGTCACGCCATGCACGCCGCCCTGCTGCGGGTCCAGCGCGTCGTGCAGGGTTTCCCAGTAGCGCGAGCGCAGCCGACCTTGTTTGGCGGCCTGCACGTCGATGTTGGGAAAGTAGGTGGCCACGGTGCCGGGGCGCGGGTGCGCGGGCAGGCTGGCCTTGCCCGTGGCCTCCGGCGCGGCGGGCAGCAGGCGCTTTTCGCGCAGCAGCCACGCGCCAAGGCGCGCCACGGCCTGTACCGGCGCGGGCAGACGGTAGTACAGGTCGGTCAGGCGCTGTTTGGCCGAGCGGGGGGCGGCGGCGACTTCCGTGCCGGTTCCCGCCTCGTTTCCGGCTTCCGTTTTGGCCGGATGCAGCTCGAACCGGCGTCCGGTGACCGCGCAGAAGCGCAGCAGGATGCCCGCCAGCACCGTGTCGTCGGTGACCAGGCAGACATGGTCGGCGCGGGCGTCCTCTATGGCCAGTTCCAACGCGCGCAGCTTGGTCACTTCGTACAGGTTGCGGCAGATTTTGGGATGCTTTTCGGCAAGCGTGGTGAACCACCAGTGCGAGAAGGTGTCGCCCACGGCCAGCAGTTCCCGCAGGTTGCGGGTGGAACGTGCGGGCCGGGTCAGCCCGGTCTCGTGCGCCCAGGTGATGTACGCGCGCCGGATGTCCGTGAAATGCGCCTCCACCAGCGCGGGCACCGAAAGATGTCCGTGGGGCACGTTGCGCCGGGCCCAGTGGGCCACCACCGGAGGCAGGCCGCCGGATTCCGGTTGCGGGCGGGGTGGGGCGTCTGGTCCATCCAGCAGGATGAAGGTGGTCACGAAGGCTCCTTTGCGGGTGGTGCGAAAGGCGCGGGGAGCCGCGCCGGTGCGGCATGCGGCTCCCCGGCGAGATGCAGCGGTCGTTCCAGCTTTAGCAGAGGCCTTCCAGCCACACATTCAGCCCCGTCAGGTCATGCCCCCACGGGTGCGGGGTGGCGGCAAAGGCTTCGCCCCGGCCATAGAACAGGGTGCCCACGGCTTCCGCAGCGGTCATGTCGGTCTTGGCATCGCCGATCATCACCACTTCCGCCGGGGGCACGGCGGCCTTTTCCACGGCGCGGCGCAGCACGTCGGTCTTGCCGGGCGGCGAACCGTAGATGGCCGCGAAGTATTTGGCCAGCCCGCGCTCGGTCAGGATGTGCACCAGTTCCTCGTGCGGGGCGCCGGAGCACACGTACAGCGGCACGCGGCCATGCCACGCGGTGATCACGTCGTGCGCGCCGGGTACCATGGGGGCGTTCAGCACGCCTTCGAAGGCGTAGTCCGCATACTTGCGGCCAAGATCATCCATTTCGTCGGGGGTGATCTCGCGGCCCAGCACCTCGCTGAACAGCCATTCGAACTTCTTGTAGCGGCTCACGCCGCCGTGTTCCATGTGATAGGCCACCAGACGGTCGCGTGCGTCCGCGCCGAAGGGTTCGGCCACGCGGGCGAAGGCTTCGGTCTTCACGTTCACGCTTTCCAGGATGACGCCGTCGCAGTCGAAGACGATGCAGGAAAGGGGCATGGTACTCCTTGGTGGTGGCCGCCCCGTCCGCACGGCAGGGGACGGGGCGGGACATCGAGACGGGATGTGTCGCGCGGCAGGCCGCCGGAATGGGTGCCGACGGCCTGTGCTTTCCGCCGATGCTCCCTGCCGATGCTCCCTGCCGATGCGTTTTGCTATTTGGGCAGCGCGTCCAGCAGGTTGCGGATGGTGTCGGTTTCCATCTTCACGCGGGCTTCCACGGCGTACGAGCCCACGTGCGGGGTCAGGATGACGTTGGGCAGGTCGCGCAGGGGGCCTTCGTAGGGTTCCTTGACGAACACGTCCAGCGCGGCCCCGGCCAGATGGCCGGAGGCCAGCAGCGCGTGCAGGGCGGCTTCGTCGATGAGCCCGCCGCGCGCGGCGTTGATCACCCACGTGCCGGGGCGCATCAGGCCAAGGCGCCGTTCGTCCAGGATGTACCCGCCGCCTTCCGGCTTCGAGCAGTGCAGCGAGACGATGTCCGCCCAGGCCAGCAGGGCGTCCACTTCCATCTTGGCGTTGGTGTCGCTTTCGGCGAACGGGTCGGCAAAGGCCACCTCGCAGCCGAAGGCCTCGAACAGCTTGCCCGTGGCGCGGCCAATGCGGCCAAAGCCGATCAGGCCCACCTTCTTGCCCGCCAGCAGGTTGCCCATGCGCTTCTTCCACGTGCCCGCGCGCAGTTCGCGGTCCATGCGGCTGACAAGGCGCATCAGGTCCAGGGCGTAGCCCAGGGTCAGTTCGGCCACGGCCTGGGTGGGCGCATCGGGCGTGTTGCGCACGGCAATGCCCAGTTCGGCGGCGGCGGTGCGGTCCACGCTGTCCATGCCCGTGCCGCAGCGCGAGATGACCTTCAGCTCCGGCAGGGCCTGCATCACCCGGCGGGTCAGCGGCTCTGTGCCTGCGGCCACGGCGATGCAGCCCTGCAACAGTTCGATGGCCTCGTCTTCGGTGATGGCGCGGCCCGTGGGGTTCTGCACGTACTCCATGCCCGCTTCGCGCAGCAGGCGCAGCGGTTCGTCGCTGAACTTGGCGAACGACGAGGTGGTGATGGCTACCTTCATGATGCGTTATCCTTCGCCGGGGGCATGGCCCCTCGGCATGTCGCGCGTGTCGTTGTCGCTTTGCATGTACGGCCAAGGGCTGTTTCCAACGCAGGATTTTCGTTCGTTGGCAAGGAAAACGAGTCCGCCATGAGGGAGTATACTCTTATCGTATTCGACCGATATGGCGGACGAAGTTTGACGAAGCCAACGGGCGAAAAGGCAAGTTGGAACAGTCCCTAGGCTTCCGGAGGCGTGGCCGCCCGCTCATGCACGCCGCGCTTGCGCAGCGGTTTCGCGGGCACGCCGCCCACCACGGTGTACGGCTCCACGTCTTTGGTCACCACGGCCCCGGCCCCCACCACGGCCCCGCGCCCGATATGCACGCCGGGGGTGATGGTGCAGTTGGCCGCAATCCACACGTCGTCCTCTATGGTCACCTCGCCGTACTCGTGCCCCTGGAACATGATGGGCACGTCGGTGCGGTCGAAGTTGTGGTTGGCCGCACGGATGACCGTGCCGGGACCCACGGTGACGTGAGCGCCCATGCGGATGTGCCCGCCGTCGGCGTCCACCACCACGTTGATGTTCAGGGCCGCGTTTTCGCCCATCTCCAGTGCGCCGGTGCGGGCGTACAGGTGGCAGCCCTTGCCGATGCGCACGCCGTCGGCCAGCGCGATGTTGCGGCACCCCTGCATCGTCAGCGACTGGCCGAAGCGTACCCGGCCGCAGTGGCAGAACAGCGGCTGCCACGCGACAAGACGCGCGCCCACCCCGATGACGGTGGGAATCCACGCGAACAGGGACAGCCAGAGTTCCTCGGCAATGGTGGCAAGGCGCGACATGTCGGGCATGCGCGGCATGTGCGGCGTAGGCATGGCGGCTCCGTTACTTCGTGTAGACGAGGCGCAGGGTGTCTTCGCGCATCATGTCCACCACGCGGGCGAGGTCTTCGGGGGTGTCCACGCTGAGGGTGCGCTTGTCGGTGGGCACCATGCGGACCTTTTCGCCGTGTTCGAGAATGCGCATCATGTCCACCGATTCGATGATTTCCAGCGGGGTTTCCTGCATGTCGTTGAACTTGAGCAGGTAGTCGCGGCGGAAGGGGATGATGCACACCTGCTTCTGCATGGGCACGTCGGTGACGCCCTTCTTGCGAGAGGGCACCGCCTCGCGCGAGAAGTACAGCGCGTCGGAGTTCAGGTCCACCACCACCTTGACTTCGTTGGGGTCTTCGAATTCTTCCACGGTTTCCATGCGGGCCATCAGGTTGGTGACGTTGACGGCGGGGTCGGCCAGCATGGGGGCGATGGCGGCGTCGATCATGTCGGGGGTGACCATGGGTTCGTCGCCTTGCACCATGACCACGATGTCCACGCGCTTGCCGGTGGCGGCCTCGATCTTCAGCAGGGCTTCGGCGGTTCGGGTGGTGCAGCGCACGTGGTGGTCGCCGGTCATGACGGCCTTCAGGCCCGCGCTTTCGGCGTAGTCGTAGATTTCCTGGTCGCAGGTGGCCACGTAGGTGGCGGTCAGGGTGGGGCTCATGGCCGTGCGGAAGGTGACGTGGCCCACCATGGGCACGCCGTGGATGTCGGCCATGGGCTTGCCCGGAAAGCGGCTGGAGCCCATGCGGGCGGGGATGATGGCGACGATGTTCATGGTTGCTCCTTTGACGGCGCGGTGCGCCGGGAAATGTCTGGTTGGGGGGGGGCGTTGGTGGCGCTCAGGGTGCTGCGGATACGCTGCTTGCAGAATCCGTCTTTCGCCGCCGGGCGGCGTTGGCTTGGCATTTTTGATGCTCACATACAGGAGTATGCTCCGCTCAAAAATGCCAATCTGCCTTGCCCGGCGACGAAACTCGTAATTCCTTGCATCGTCCCCGCACCAGCCTCCCGCAGCGGAAGACCGCTGCGGGGTATAAGGAAGAAAGGCAATTTTAGGACTGGGAAGAAAAAGCAGCGACCTTTCTGTGGGAGGTGTGGGCGCGGCTTTGTTTCACCCTCATTTGAAAAGTTTTGGGGGGAGGGGTTCGGGGAGGGAGACCTTTTCCAAAAGGTCCCCTCCCCGATAGCTCTTCCTTTCCAAAATCTGCGTCCTGCGCCCTACTCCTCGCGGGGCAGCAGGTAGCCGCCCACGTTGTGCATGTCGGGGTGCAGTTCGCGGTGTACTTCTTCCATCACGCGCAGCACGCCCTGGCCGAGGTCGGTGGTCAGGTTGGGCACCAGTTTCTTGCCCACCTTGGGCATGAAGGCATAGGGCGTGACCTGGTAGTGGCCGCTGTTGGGGTCGTGCTGGTAGGCGACGTTCAGTTCCTTGCCCAGCATTTCGCCGATCATCTTGAACAGGTCGCCCACGCGCATGGGCTGGTTGCCGGTGAGCACGATGTTCTCGTTGGCGTATTCGGGCTTCAGCACTTCCACGGTGCACAGGGCGGCGTCTTCCACGTGGATGTATTCGCGCAGGGCGGTGGGGCTGCCGTAGTAGGTGATGGCCCCGGTTTCCAGCGCCTCTGCCACAAAGCGGTTGATGGCGTTACGGCGGTCGGCGCGGGGGCCGTACAGCGAGCCGTAGCGCAGGATGGTGTAATCCAGCCCGTGCATGGCCTGATAGTTTTCGATGTACAGTTCGCAGGCCTGCTTGCTGCACCGGTAGAACCCGCCGGACTTGCCGTACACGTACAGCGAGCTGGCGAACACGTAGCGGGCAACCTTGGCCTTGCGGCAGGCTTCCAGCAGGATGACGTTGCCCAGCACGTTGATGCGCGCGGTATCCACGGGCTTGCGGTTGGCCTCGCCGATGTCGGCGATGCCCGCAAAGTTGAACACGGCGTCGGCCCCGGCGATGGCGGCGTCCACGGCGGCCTCGTCAAGGACGTTGCCGACAACCATGCGCTGGTCGCCCCGCAGGTAGGGCGAGGGGCGCAGGTCCACGATGGTGACTTCGTGCCCGGCGTCGGAAAGCTTGTCGCAGACGTGGGAGCCGAGGAACCCGGCCCCGCCGAAAAAGGTGATTTTCATTGTACTGCATCCCTTCGGGGCTGTGCCCCATGCCGCCCGTGGGCGGGGTGGTCCGCTGCGCAGCAGGGGCGCGGTGCGGGCCGTATGGATTCGGTTATTGGTGCGATGCGTCGGGCCGTGGCCCGGAGGTGTCCTGCCCTTCAGTCAGCGAAAGGACAAGTCAGGTTTCGGAACTACGCCGCGCCACCGGCAGGCGGGCAGGCGCAATTGCGATAGAGGAACACCGCATCGATGCACCACGCGATGAACCGGTAGCCTTCGCCGATGCGGCGCGCAAGGTCCGCCGTGTCGGGCTGCACGATGTGCAGGCCCATGGGCACGTCGTGGGCGCGCGCGGCAGCGGCTATGCGGTCCAGCGCGGCCAGAAAGTCCGGGTGGTCGAACTGTGCGGTAAGCCCCATGGAGCCGGAAAGGTCGTACGGCCCCACCATGATGGCGTCCAGGCGCGGATGGGACAGGATGGCATCCAGGTTGTCCACCGCGCGGATGTGCTCGATCTGCGCCACGAACAGGGTGTCGCGGGCGGTTTCGTTCACGTAGGGCGCGAACTCGCGGCCAAACAGGTTGGCCCGGCAGTAGCCCACGCCGCGTATGCCCGAAGGACCGTCGGTGCGGGGGTACAGCGCCCAGCCGATGGCGGCGTCAAGCTGCTCGCGGGTTTCGATCATGGGAAAGATCAGGCCCCGCGCGCCGGAATCCAGCGACGCCTTGATGTCGGTCAGGGTCGCCTCGGCCACGCGGGCAAAGGGCGCGGCCCCGCCAAGCTCGATGGCGCGGAATGCGTCGGGCAGCTGGCTGCGGGTGAAGGCGGCGTGCTCCAGGTCCACGGCCACCCAGTCGTAGCCGGACCGGCCAAGGATTTCGGCCACGTCGGTGGAAGGAATCTGCATCCAGGTGCCGATGGTGGCTTCGCCCCGGCGCATTTTTTCCCGAATGTCGCGTGCGGTGATCATGGTGGTTGCGTTCGCGTGCGGTGCGGCGGCAATGCCGCCGGATGGTGTGGGGCGGGCGCGGTGGCGTCCGTCGATGATGTGGAAACCGCGCGGGCCGGGCTGCGTACGGTTGCGCAAGGTTGCGCCCGGTGCGTAAGGTCGCGCCCGGTTGCGTAAGGTCGCGTACGGTCGCGTACGGTCGCTCCCCGGTATTGCCGCTGCCGCTGCGCGTCCCGTAGCCCGTTGGCCTGTGGCTCCCGTGCCCCCCGTGCGGGGTCCGCACCATGCGGCCTGGCAGGGGGGCTTTTCAGGCCGTGGCAGTATATCCGTGCACGATGCGGGGTGCAATATGCCGGTAGTGTGCGGGAATGGTGTGCCGGTGTTGCGTGAAGGCGGCGCTACGCCCCGGACTTGCGGAACCGCCCCAGCGCCCGCGTGGCCAGCCCGCGCAGGTCCTGCCGGGTAAGGCCCACCAGTTGCGGCACGGCCAGCACCGCCCCGCCCACCAGTGCGGAATAGATCACGCCGGAAACGAAGAAGCGCACGATGTCCTGCGTATCCCCCAGCCCCGTGGCAATGGTCAGGCTGCGGCAGGCCCACGCCGCCCCGGCCAGAAAGGCCAGGCACAGCGCCTGATGCGCCACGTTGCGCAGGTAGTTCAGCGGGATGATGCGCGAACTCATCCACAGCATGAAATTGACCGACAGGAACTGGACCAGCACCGTCTTTACCGCAAGCCCCATGGCCCCAAGGCCGAAGCCGAACTTGTCCGCCGGGGCCAGCAGCACCCATGACAGGCCGAAGCCCAGGATGTATTCCGTCACCGCCATGTTGCGCATGGTGCGGGTGCGGCCCGTGGCGTAGAACACCGATCCGGCAAGCTGCCCGTAGGCCTGATGCACCGGGTACAGGGCCATGATCTGCACCGGCAGGATGGCCGCCGCGTAGTCCGCCCCGCCAAAGATGCGCACCACCGCCGGGGCCTCCATGGCCGTGAAGCACGAAAAATAGCCCGCCACCGTGAACAGCAGCGGCGCAAAGCGGTCCATCAGCCTGCCCATTTCCGTCCGGTCGCCCTTGCCCCAGGCAATGGACAACTCGCGCATGACCAGCGGCGTCATGGCCGAAACGAACAGGAAGCAGGCCATGCCCACCTTTTGCGACAGGGCAAAGAACCCCTGCTGCGCGCTGCCGTTGAAGGTTTGCAGCAGCCAGCGTTCCGCCACCAGAAAGACGGTGGACGCCAGCGCCTGCACGAACAGCGGTGTGCTGTAGTCCGCAAATTCCCGCGTGTAGGCCCGCCGGGTTTCCCGGTCCATGCGAAAGCTCACCGTGGGCCAGCCCCCGCGCAGCACCATGGCATAGCCCACCGCCAGCGCGATCAGCGTCACGTACTGGTGCGCGAACAGCGTGCCCATGTTCAGCCAGCCCAGCAGGAACAGCGCCAGCAGCGCCCCCACGCTGGCCAGGTTCAGCACCGTGCGCGAAATTTCGCTGGATACCGTCACCCCCAGCGCGTCGTTCATGGAGCGCAGCACCCGGCCCCACCACGACAGAAACGCCCACAACGCCGCCAGCGGCACGATCCACGCGGGCACGTCCGGCAGCAGCCACTGCCCAAGGCCCGGCACGAACGCCGACAGCGAGAACAGCATGGTGATGGCCAGCACCAGCGCCGCCACCCGCACGTAGAACGACACCAGCCCGAATTCCTGCTGCCGCCGCGACAACGCGTTGTAGAAGCAGGTGGAGGTGCCCATGTCCAGGAACCCCGCGAACTGCTGGAACATGTTCGTGGCAAAGCTGTAGTTGCCGTACCCCGTGGGACCCAGGGCGCGCGGCAGCACCGCCTCCATGGTCAGGTACACCGGGATGGACGCCACGTTCGCCAGCAGTTTGAACGCGTATCGCTTGGCAAGGGTTTGTTGGGTCATGGGGTGGGGCTGGTTGCTGTGTGGGGGGAAGGGCTGCGCACGAACGGATGTATCGGATACAAAGGCTGCCGAATGTTGGCGGGGTTTGGGCCGCCTCCGGCGTGGGGTAGGGGGCCGCGCGTTGCGGTCGCCATCCGTAAGGCGCGCAAGCGCGCCAACGGCTGCCGCATAGCGGCGGCCCCCTACCGACCCCCGCGCTTCGGGGGGCGCGCCCCCCGATCCCCCCGGCCTCCTGCGCCGACATTCCTGTGCCGGTCAGCTTCCCTGCGGCGCGGGGCGCCTTCGGGTGATCTGACCGGCGGAATGCAAGGCGCGCGTTGCTCTCGTCGCCATGGCGGGGCGTGGGGTGCCGGTATCACACGTTGTTCGCGGCGTACCCGCTTCGCCGGAGCTTCCGCCGCGATGCGACGGCGATCTCCGGCGGCGGGCACGAATCGCGCTACGGTTTGTGCCTGAGCCGCACGGTCCGGCGCGGAACCTGCCGTTGCGCGAGCGCATACACCGCATCGGGGAAAAAGGAAACGAGGGGCGGCGCGGGGGCTACGGCAACTGCCGCACCACGCGGGCGGGCGTGCCAGCCACAAGGGTGGCGGGGGGCACGTCGCGGGTGACCACGCTGCCTGCGGCCACGATGGCCCCGTCGCCGATGGTCACGCCTTTCAGGACGATGCAGCGCATGCCCAGCCAGACGTTGTCGCCTATGGTCACGTCGCGGTCGCACTCGCAGGCTGGGGTGGTCAGGCGCGTTTCCGGCGGCCATTGGGCGTGGAAGTCGGAATCGGTGATCACGCAGTTGGGGCCGATCATGGTCCCCTTGCCGATGCGGATGGTGCGCGAGCGGGCGGTGATGGCCGTGCCGTTCATGGTCACGCCGTCGCCGACAAGAATGGCGGCGCTGCCCGCAAAGGTGCGCAGCCGGGCGGGGGCGTGGATGGTGGCGGATGTGCACCGCCGGGACGAGGAAATGATGCCCACCCCGCGCCCCAGTTCGATGCGGCTGCCCGGCCAGCGTTGCAGGATGATGGTGCCGCAGCACTCGCAGCCGCCGCCCAGCCGCACGCCGAACAGTGCGGCCTTCAGCCGCATGCGCACCGTGCCCCACAGGCAGGATGCGTTGCGATGCACGGCCATGCAGCCGTAGGACACGATGTCGCGCGGGGTCAGCCCTTCCTCGCGAATCTTGCGTAGCGCCTTGGTGATGAATCCGCCCATTTCAGGCTCCTTCGCGGGCCACGTTACCCACCCAATTGAAAAGTTTGGGAGGGTGGGGGTGCGGGGGAGGGAACCTTTTTCGCTCTGCGGTCGCCATCCGTAATGTTCGCGCTACGCGCTTACATAACGGCTGCCGCAAAAGGTTCCCTCCCCCGCGAAGTCATATGTCTTTAAATCTGTTCCTTACAACCCGCGCAGCGCGTCCAGCCAGATGCCGTTGATGCTGCCGGGGGTGGTCATGGCGTACTGGGTACACCAGTTGCGGCGGGCCTGCTGCACGGCTTCGCTCTGCCACCAGCCCTGCACGTCGGGCCAGATGCGGCAGATGTGCGCGGCGGCGGCGTCGGGCGTGGCGTGGTGGATGCCCACGGCGGCCAGTTCGGCCAGGGCGGCGGCGGTTTCGCGTCCCACGCGCCAGTGTTCGGCGTTCCAGTACAGCACGGTGGGCGTGTTGGAAGCCATGGCCAGTTCCAGGGTGGTGCCGTGGTGGTCCAGCACCAGCAGGCGGCAGCCCAGCATGTGCTCGTCCAGGCTCCCTTCGCAGCGGCGCACATCGGCAAAGCGGCGCAGCACCCACGGGCCGTCGTCCAGCCCGCTCATGGTCTGGAAATAGGGGCGGTACAGGGCGGATGCGCGCACATGGTCGGGCAGGGCGGCGAGAAAACGCGCCTTGTCGCGGCGGTAGTCCAGCCATTGCAGCGATTGCGGCCGCGAATCCAGCCGGTACGAGAGCAGGCTCATTTCCGCGCCGACGAACACCAGTGCGCCGGTGCGGTCCACATGGCTGTCCTTGATGCGGTCCAGCTGGCCGTGCGGCAGGGGCACGTAGTTGCCCCGGAACGGCGCGTGGCTGGTCCAGCCCCAGGTGACAAAGGCGTGCTGACGGTACTCGTAGTAGGGCACCACGGCGGATTCGCGGATGTGGCCGTAGTTGCCGCCGTGCTGGATGAACACCAGCCGCGCCCCGGCGGCGCGGTCCAGGGCCACGCGCATGCGGTAGGCATCATCGTGGTACGAGGCCACGTTGACCACACGGGTGCGCGGACGGCGCTGCCGCACGGTGCGGGGCAGGCGCTGCTGGCACAGGGCGCGGGGGATGGACGGCAGAATGATGTCGTCCGGTTCAAAGCGCCACACCGGCATCCGCCCCTTGAGCTGGGCCAGGGGGATGGTGCGGTCCTCGCAGGTGCGCGGCCCCAGCAGGGCCATGGAAAACGCCAGCGATTGCAGGGTGGAAAAGCCCTTGATGCGCGGAAACGGCAGCGCGTACAGCAGCCGCCGCGCAAGACCGCGCAAGCCGCCTTCTGCGGGGGCGCCGGAATGGCGGATGACCGGATCGGCATGCACGGCCCGCCACGCGGCGGGCAATTGCGGTTCCAGAATGCGCGAGAACACCCACCAGTTGAACAACTGGTCCTGCGCGCCCGCAAGGATGAACTGGTGGCTGTCCTCGAAGGAAAAGGCGCAGTCGCCCGGCAGCAGGGGAACGTCCAGTTCCTCGTTGCCCCACAGGCGGATCATGTCCTGCACGCGGCGCTGGCGCTCGTGCAGCATCTGGCAGCACAGGGTCAGCCACGGGTACAGGGTCAGATCCCAGAAGTCGCGCGGCAGGTCGGCCCCGTGATGCGCGCCCAGGCGCAGGCCAAGGTCGGGGATGCGCGAAATGGCGTAGCTGTTGGCCTCGTCGATGGCGGCGGCCACCTCGTCGCCGTTGGCGTACGGGTCGGGGCCGAAGGTGAAGCGGGTATCCCAGTCGGGAAAGGCGTCCTCGCGCCCGTGAAAGCACCACGGCCCGGCCATCAGATGGGTATCGGGGGTGGCGTTGTCAGGGGCGACGGCAAGGACGAGGGTGCGGCGTTGGGTCATGTGCGGCTGCGCGCGGGGCGCGGTGTTTCGTGAAGGCCCGGCGGGGCGGCGAGTGGGCCGCTTGATGCCCGCCGGGCGGTCAGTGCGTTATGCGGTATGCGGAAGGCGTCTGGTCAGTGATCGGAAAGGCTCCGGTTGCGCAGCGGTCATGCGTCCGTTTTGCGCCGGGGGATGCCCGGCATGCACCCGGCTGTCCGTCCGCCGGTTATTCCAGATGGCTCCACTGGAGCACGGTGTCTTCCTCAATGTCGGCGCGGGCGCGCTTGCCGAGCACCGCGTCGATTTCGCGCGGGCTCACGCCGTGGGCCGGGCGCTTCCAGGTCAGGTCGTCGCGGGTGATCACGGTGCCTGCGGCAATGGGCCGCGCCGCCACCAGGCTGCGCCGGGCGTTGCGCCGGGCCGGGGCTTCGGATTCCAGCGCGGAGATGGTGAACGGCCCCACCATGGGCAGGATGCGGTCGAGCGAGGCGTTGAAGTGCGCCAGATCGTCCTTGTCCATGGCGTGGTAGTGGTCGTTGCCGGGCAGGGTCTTGTCGTGGGTGAAGTGCTTTTCAAGGATGCGCGCGCCGAGCAGGGTGGCCACTTCCAGCACCTTCATGTCGCGGGGCAGGGTGTGGTCCGAGTAGCCGATGACATGCTGCGGAAAGTGCTGGCGCAGCGCCGGAATCATGCCCAGCGCGGCGTTCACGTCGTCCGTGGGGTAGTTCAGCACGCAGTGCAGCAGGGCCAGCGGGTTGCCCTTGGCCTCTATCCACTCCACGGCCTCGGCGATCTCGTGCAGGTGCGCCGCGCCCGTGGACAGGATGATGGGCTTGCCGAACCCGCACAGGAACTCGATGAACGGCTTGTTGGTGATGTCCGACGACGAGATCTTGTACACGTCCATCATGTCGTTCAGAAACTTGGCCGACTCCACGTCGAACGGCGTGGACATGAATTCGATGCCCGCGCTGTCGCAGTGCTTCTTCAGCGCCTCGAACTCGCCCTTCCAGAACTTGTCGTGCCGGGTAAACAGCTCGAACTGGCTCTTGGTCGGCTCCTTGGTGGTGTCCCAGTAGGCCGGGGAATCCTTGGACGCCAGCGTGGACGCCTTGTACGTCTGGAACTTGATGGCGTGCGCGCCGCCCGCGCAGGCCTCGTCCACCAGACGCCGGGCAATGTCCATGCTGCCCTCGTGGTTCACGCCCGCTTCGGCAATGATGTACGGACGCTGGATGCCCGCGCTGCGTGCGCATACAGGCTTGGTGCTGAATATTTCGGTCAGGCGCATGGTCGTGCTCCTTGTGAAATGACTGGTGGTGGGAACGAAACTTGTGGGTGGGAGAGTAACCGGGGAGGGGACCCTTTGGAAAGGGTCTCCCTCCCCGGACCCCTCCCCCCCAAACTTTTTATTGGGGGTGGGGATACGGGGAAGGTTTGCGCAGTGAATACCCTATAAAAAGGGGTCAAGGGGGTGTGCCCCCTTGCGGGGTGCAGGGGCAGCGCCCCTGCATTCTTGTGGCATTACCCCTTGGGCGGAAAAAGGGCCGCGATCTCCTCGGGGGTGATGTCCGGGTGGATATCCAGCAGTGCGAGGGCGCGGTAGTCTTCGGGGGTATCCATGTCCAGCTTCAGGTCCGGGCGGCGCAGGGCCGGGTTGGCCGGGTCGAAGGTGCGGATGCGGTACTGGCCGGGGTTGTCCCAGATGTACGACAGGCAGTGCTCGCGGTGGGCGGGCAGGGTGGCCTTGGCCGCTATGTCGGCCAGCAGCGCGTAGGACAGGGTTTCCGCGCCGAGGCCGTCGGGGTAGCTGTTGCCACGCGGAATGTGGTTGTATGCGTAGTCGCAGGCCCCGGCGGCGTTTTCGCTGCGCCAGAAGCGGATAAGGTCGTCGATGGCCGGTCCCCAGATCAGCGGGTTGTCGGCGCAGATGCGCACCACCTGCTCCGCGCCGTGGGCGGCACCGGCCAGGCGGAAGCGTTCCAGCACGTCGTCTTCCGGCCCGCGGAACACGGACACGCCCTGCCGCGACAGGTGGTATTCCAGCACGTCGTTCTCGGGTCGGTCGGAAGTGGCCACGACCACCTCGTCGATGAGCTGCGCCTTGCGGGTGCGGCGCACCACCCAGTCGATGACGGGCAGGCCGTGCAGCGAGAGCATGGTCTTGCAGGGCAGGCGGGTGGACCCAAGGCGGGCCTGGATGAGGGCGACGGTTCTCATGCGGAGTCTCCGTGGGGTGAGCCTGCTGCGTCTGACGCCACGGGCGCACCCGAAAGCGGGGAGTCGGGGGAATTGGAGGATGCGCCGGTGGCGGCCACGTTCCCTTCGACGGACGGAGATTGCTCGATGAGCGCGCTGCGCAGGTCGAAGTCCGGGCCAAAGGGCAATTCGTCGATGTACGACGGCCTGCGCGGCGTGGCACCGCCTTGCGCGGGGGCCAGCAGCGCGCCGATGCGCGCCACCACCCCGGCCTTGTTGCGGGTAAAGTCCAGCCGCTGCATGCGCTGGTGCAGGGTGCGGCGAAAGTCTTCGTCCAGCATGCGCGTGAAGGCCCGGCGCAGCGCCCCTTCGCGGAAGGGATGCATGACGCCGAGGTAGGCGAAGCCGTTGCGGGCACGGGCAAAGGTGTGGCGCGCCTCGCGTTCGTGATGGGCCATGACGATGGCGGGCACGCGCATGTGCGCCAGTTCGTACACGGTGCGCCCGGCGGAACAGATGGCGATGTCCGCCCCTTCCATCTTGCGCGACATGACGTTGGTGGCGTGGGTGAATTCCACCAGCGGCGAGTTCAGGGCGTCCACGTGTGCCTGCATGGCCTCGCGGTGGGCGTAGCCCGGCCCGGCCACGATGCTGATGGCGATGCCCCGCTCGCGGCACAGGGGTTCTATGATGTTCAGGGTGCGCCGGGTGAAGTCGGAATGGTCGGTGCCGCCAAAGGTGACCAGCACCCGCCGGGGCCGGGGCCGGAACGGGTTGCGTTCGCCAGCGATGAATTCGTCGCGCAGGCAGAAGTAACGGTGGCCGTAGAGCAGGCGCGGGTCTTCGTGCTTTTCCTCGTACAGGGCGTTGACCACAAGGTCGGCGTGGGATGCGCCGGGGCCTTCGTCCTCGAAGTTCACGGTGCGCACCCCGGCGGCCTTCAGGCGCAGCATGTAGTCCGCGTCGGTGTCCAGAATGTCGTTGACCACCAGGTCCGGCGCCAGGCGCAGCACGTCTTGAGCGAGCCCGGAGGCGAGCCCGGGTGCGAGTCCGGGGCCAAGGTCGTCGGCGTGCTGGATGTAGGTGCGGTAGTCGCGCGCGGCGATGTTCTTCACCGCCAGTTCGCTGTCGCGGGTGCACAGGAAGGTGATCTTGTGGTCGGAAATCTCGTGGGCCAGCATCAGGGCGCGGAACACGTGCCCCATGCCGATGGCCGGGTACCCCGCCACCACGAACACGATGTGCCGCCGCTCCAGCAGCTTTTCGCACAGCCACCAGTCCTGGTAGCTGTTGATCTCGATGGCCCGGTCGTTGAGGAAATAGGGCATCACCCGCGCGGTGGCGCCGGGGGCAAGGGCGGTTGCGCGCAGCATGACCAGCGCCTTGCTTTCCACGTAGACTTCGCGGCTGGGGGAGGGGCGGGTGCCGGAGGAATGGTCCGGCATGGTGGCGTCCACGTCGGCCCCCTCATCCGGCCTGTCATCCGCCCCATCTTCCGGACCTTCATCCGCCAGAATGGCGTCCAGGCTTCCGTCGCGCTTTTCCCACACCCGCTGGCGGATGCTTTTCACCGTCACCAGCACGTCCGCGCCCTCGTTCCGGAAGCGGTCGAAGGCGTCGTCGATGTCGTGTCCGGTCAGCAGCGGGCAACTGGCCCGGTAGATGACCAGGTACGGGTAGGTGGCGGCCAGTTCTTCCAGCACGCCGCGCAGTTCGCGCACGATGTCCAGCGAGGTGAAGCGCAGCGCGGCGTTGTAGTGGTGGCGCACACCGTTGCGTTCGCAGACCAGGGCGATTTCCTGGCTGTCGGTGACCACCACGATGTCCGCCGCCTCTGCCACGGACCGGGCCGTGTCGATGGCGCGCTGGATCAGGGTCACCCCGGCCAGCCGTTTTACCAGCTGGTCGGGGATGACCGCGTTTTTCTTGATGGCGGGAATGACGATGCAGCGCCGGGGGGCGGTCATGGTGCCGCTAACCCTTGCGCAGCCCGTCGAGCACGTCTTTGGTGGCGGCGAGCATGTAGTCGAATTCCGTCTCGGTCAGCCAGTGCTGGAACGGGAAGGAGATCATGTTGTCGAAGAACGTGTCGGCATTGGGGCAGTCCGCCGCGCCGTAACCCAGGCGCTGGTAGAACGGGTAGCGGTTCAGCGGGTAGTACTGCACCACGCACTTCACGCCCTTGTCGTTGAACATGGTGCGGATGAACGCATCGCGGTTGCCGTTCGTCATGCGCGCGGCCAGCAGGTGGTAGTTGTGCCGGGTGGTGTCCACCCGGTGAAACTCCAGCTCCGGATAGTCGGCCAGCGCATCGATGAAGCGCACGGCGCGTTCGCGCTTTTCCGCGTTGATGCGGTCGATGCGCTCCAACTGCTTGATGCCCAGCGCGCACTCGATCTCGCCGATGCAGTAGTTGTTGGGCCACAGCATTTCGCCGTCGATCATGGGCATGTCCACGTTGCCCATGGCAGGCACCCAGTAGTCGGGCCGCTCGTAGTCGAAGCCGCAGTGTCCGTTGTGGCGCAGCGCGGGCACCAGCTTGGCCAGTTCCGGATCCTGCACCACCAGCATGCCGCCCTCGCCCAGGGTCGTCAGGTTCTTGTGCGAGTGGAAGGAATAGATGGCGAAGTCGCCGAAGCTGCCGGACATCTTGCCGTCCACGTCCGCGCCGATGGACTGGGCCGTGTCCTCCACCACCAGGATGCCGCGCGAGCGCGCCAGTTCCATGATGGCGGGCATGTCCGCCACGTAGCCGTACAAATGCACCACCACGATGGCCTTCGTGCGCGGGGTGAGCACCTTTTCGATGCTTTCCGCCGACACCACGCGGGTCTTCAGATCTATGTCCGCCCACACCGGCTTCGCGCCCTTCTTCAGGAACGGATACGCCGACGCCGTGAACGTGTGCGAGGGAATGACCACCTCGTCGCCCGGCTTGAACCGGCACAGCTGCGCCGAAAGCTCCAACGCCGACACCCCGTTCATCACCGCAAAGCAGTGCTCCACGCCCAGGTAGTCCGCAAACTTGCGCTGGAACTCCTGCATGTACCGGCCCTGGGTCAGGGTCTCGGCAGTGCGCATGGCCTCGGCCACCACGGCAATCTCGTCCTCCGTATAGTAGAGGGCGCGGCCGCTGAAATTCACCTTGATATCCATCTGTCCATGCTCCTGCAACGCAGCATCAAGAGTGTGTGGGGCTCCGCCCCACGCCCCGCAAGGGGTCCGTGACCCCTTGACCCCTTATGCCTGTTTGCATCGCACTGCGTGCGCTTCAAACAGGATGTGGGGCAGGACTGATGCTGTGGTTGCTACCTGATCGTGATGTGCTGCGTTTGCCGCCCTGCGTAGGCGGCCCCACAATGAAAAGTTTTGGGGGGAGGGGTCCGGGGAGGGAGACCCTTTTGCCTCAGCCGTTAGGTGAGCGCAGAGCGCGAACCTTACGGATGAGGACCGCAAAGCGTCAAAAGGTCCCCTCCCCGGTAGAAATCCTTCCCGGCCTTACATCGCCTTGAACAGCGAGATGACCTTCTCGTCGGTGAGGATCTTGCGGAAGTCGGGGCCGAGGGCGTTGGTGAGCGGCTTTTCGTGCACCACGGACGAGGCCACCAGGGCCTTCATCTGGTCGTCGGAAAGGTTGGCGCACAGGCCCTTGGGCAGGTTGACGCCCTGGCGTTCGATCATCTTCACGTAGTTGGGGTAGTCTTCGGGGTAGAAGTCGCCCAGCACGCTGAGGGCGTAGCAGTTGGCGATGCCGTGGTGGGTGTGCAGCACCACGGAGAGGCCTGCGGAGATGGGGTGGATGACGCCCACGTTACCGGCGCTCATGCCGCCGAGGTACGAGGCGATCATCATCTTTTCCAGGTTTTCCTCGGCCATCATGTCGTCGGACAGAAAGATTTCCTCGCACATGTGCACGGCCTTCTGGGCCAGGGCATCGACGATGACGTTGCGGTAGCTGCCCCGCAGCGATTCGATGCAGTGCATGTAGGTGTCCATGCCGGTGTAGAAATACTGGTCGCGCGGCACGGTGCGGGTCAGTTCCGGGTCCAGCAGCAACTGGTCGTACATGGTCAGGTCGCTGTTCATGCCCAGCTTGATGCCGCGCTTGGCGTTCAGCAGCACGCAGGTGCGCGAGCATTCCGCGCCGGTGCCGGACAGGGTGGGCACGCCGATCTTGTGCGGGGCGGGGTTCTTGACGAGGTCCCAGCCCTGGTAGTCCGCGGCCTGGCCGGGGTTGGTGAGCATGTTGGCCACGGCCTTGCCCACGTCCAGGGTGGCGCCGCCGCCAATGGCCACGACGGTGCAGGGCAGGCGGTTGTCATGGGCGCGCGTGGCGGCGGCAAAGTCGTCGATCTGCTCGGTGGTGGGTTCGTTGGTGGTGTCCACGAACAGCACGAGGTCGCCGTCCTTCTTGGGCAGGCGGCCTTCCAGCTCGCGCCCCCGGAAGAAGTGGTCCATGAAGAACACGGCGGGACCGGCCACGGCAGCGCGGCGCGCGTCCACAAGGTCGCCCAGCTGGGCAAAGGAACCCTTGCCGAGGATGTAGAAGGGAACATTCTTGGTATTGCGGTACATGGTGGTCTCCTGGGGGTTGTGCGGAAGGTGCGCCGCGCTGCGCATTCTAGGCGCATTCGCGGGGGCGGGCAAGATGTCCGGAAATATGTGGAACAGGCGTCTGGCTGGGGAAATGCCCCGGCGGCGCGGCGTACGTATGGGACAGCCCTGGCGGGCCGACGTGCGTAAAGGACCGGCCCGGCGGACCGGGAACGCGGAGAAGGCAGGACAGTGCGGGGGTATGCATGGGGGTGGCCGGCGATGCCGGGCGGGGTGTGGCCGCGTGCTGCCGCCGGGGGTGCCCGACGGAACGGAGTGGATGGGACTCGCGACGGATGCAGCAGTAAGGATTCGGCGTGCCAAAGTCAATGGGAAAGCGGCCGGTGCGCCGCACAATGCTGGCCTTGGCCGCGCGGGTATGGCAGGGGAGTGGTGGCATGGAGCATTCAACAGTCATTGGGGAGGATGCATGAACGACGACGGCAAGATCATGACCCGGCGAAATGCAACCGCCGGGCGCGGGCTTTCGGTGCTGGTGGCGCTGCTGGTGCTTGCGGCACTGCTGGCCGGGTGCAGCCAGAAACTGCAACTGTATCGGCCCGGTTCACTGGCCATGGTGACGGGTACGGTAACCTTTCGTCAGCGCATTCTGCTGCCGCTTTCGGTGCAGGGCGAGGTGCGCCTGCTGGACGTGACCGATGGCGGAGAAGGGGTGGAGCTGGCCCGCGTGGAACTGGCCGCGCCGGTGCGGGTGCCCGCACCGTTCCGCATCGATTTCGATGCCGCGCGCATCGATCAGCGCCGCAACTACGTGGTCGAAGCCACCCTGTTCGAGCCGGGCACGGGCGGCGGACCGGGCCGGGTGTGGTTTCGCACGTCGGCACCGCAGTACGTGCTGACGCACGGCAACCCGGTCTATCTGGATATGGTGCTGGAGATGACGCGATGAGCGCAGGTGTGCCGGAAGAACAAGACGGCGTGTCCGGCGCTCTGAAGGTCGGCGTGTCCGGCGTTCTGAAGGCCGGTGTCACCCGCTGCCCGTGGGCGCGCGCGCCGGAGGAAATCGCCTACCACGACACCGAGTGGGGCGTGCCCGTGCGCGACGACCGCATCCACTTCGAATTCCTGGTGCTGGAAGCGGCACAGGCCGGGCTTTCGTGGCTGACCATCCTGCGCAAGCGCGAAGGCTACCGCCGTCTGTTCGCCGATTTCGATCCCACCGTGGTGGCTCGGTACACCCAGGCAGACGTGGAACGGCTGCTGGGCGATGCCGCCATCGTGCGTAACCGCCTGAAGGTGGAGTCCGCCGTGCACAACGCCCGGCTGTTCCTGGACGTGCAGGCCCGCCACGGCAGCTTCGATGCGTTCATCTGGAACTTCGTGGACGGTCGCCCGGTGTGCAACCAGTGGCGCGAGCTTGCGCAGGTGCCCGCAACCACGCCGCTGTCGGACACGGTGTCCAGGGAATTGAAGCGGCTGGGCTTCAAATTCGTGGGGTCCACGGTCATCTATGCCCATTTGCAGGCCACGGGGCTGGTCAACGATCATCTGACCAGTTGCTTTCGCCATGCCGAGGTGGCGGCGGAGCGCAGGGGCCACATGGAATAGACGGGTAAGGACTGGCCCCGCGTTCGCGGGAAGGGGAGTCCTGCGTCCGTGGAATGGTGCGGGATGGTGCAGGATGGTGCGGGGCGTGGGGGCCTGTTGCCGAGTCGTGTTGGCCTGTTGCCGGGGCTAGGGCTGACCTGTTGCCGGAGGGGCCGGGGGCTGGTGGTGCAGGCGCACTTCCGCTGCCGTGGCCGTCAGGGCGGCGACAAAGTCCTCGCTGCCAAGGGCGCTGGCGAACATGGCGTCGGGCAGGGCGCCGATGGCGCGGGCGCAAGCGGTGACGACCTTCTTGCGCAGCATGAAGTGGGGATTGATGGAGAACTTCACGTCGTAGCCGTTGATGGCGGGCAGGTACCGCCGGGGGCAGTGCAGTTCCAGAATGCCGTGTTCGTACAGGTAGCAGTACAGCGCAAACTTGTTGATGCCCGTGCGCGGCACAAGGTTCTTGCGGCGTTGGGCGCTCTTGTAGCTGTTGTAGTCCGCCTGGGTGCTGGGCGGCGTGCCGAGGTCGCGTATCCGGCCCTCCGATGCGTAGCAGACCAGCAGAAAGCGCGCCAGTTTGGCCCGGTGCGAGTAGTCGGCGTCCTCCTCGCCATACAGGCCGTAATCCTCGTTCCAGTAACCGAGAATGTTGAACACGTCGCGCGCGATGGCGGTGGCCGAGCCCGTCAGGCTGCGCCGGGTGGCGGTGACCGTCCGCCCGCTTCCAAGGGTGACATCGTACAGCGCCGCTTTCGGCGCGCCGAGCCGTGGCCCCAGAAAGGCCACCTCCGGATCGGCCGACCACAGGTCGAGGATGTCGAGAATCCACCGGGGGTCGGTCACCTCGATGTCGTTGTCCAGCTTCATGTACAGCGGCGTCGGACACACATCGAACCCGAAGTTGGACGCGCACGAGACCCCCATGTTCTTGCGCAACAGGCACAGGTGGTCAATGACACCGTGTTCGTGCAGCTTCACGAGAAATTCGCGCGTGCCATCCGTCGAACAGTTGTCCACCACGGTAATCCTGGACGGTACGTGCACATGCCTTTTCAAGGAAAAAATGCAGCGCTTCGTCAACTCCAGGCGATTGAACGTGGGGATGGTGAAATTGACGGCGGGGGATTCCATCGCTGCTCCGTGGGGGCGTTGCCCACGCTGTCGTTGGTCCGGATGCCGGTCCCGCGCCGCGCACGTGCGTGACCGCGCAGGGGGATTTCTGGACTCCTAACGCAGTGCGACAGTGCAGGCAATAGCATTACTCATATTCACGGGTTCTTGAGTGCCTGAACGCCACCCGCCCGGCCCGACCCTGGGGGGAGCGTCTTGCCAGTGCGAAAATTGATGCCTATAATTATCAGTATCGTTTTTATCTATAGCAACACCAAGGAGTTAGTGGAATTTATGATTACGCTTACCGACCGTGCCCGCACGGAACTTGATGCCTATTTCTCCGACAAGGAACGCAGCCCCATTCGCATCTACCTGGCCCCCGGTGGGTGCAGCGGTCCGCGACTTGCGCTGGCCCTGGACGAACCCGGCGAGGAAGACAAGGTGTTCGAGCCCGGCGGCTACACCTTCTGCGTCAATGGCGCGCTGCTGGAACAGTCCGGTGCCATCAACATCGACCTTGGCTCCATGGGGTTTGCCGTGACCTCCGAAGTGCAGCTTGGCGGCGGTGGCGGTGGTTGCAGCGGGTGCGGGAGTTCCAGCAGCTGCTGCGGCTAAGGGGCTGACTGCAAACCGTCCTTTTTTTCTCATGGCGGCCTCGTGTTCCTTGCCAGCGGAAAAAAACGGGTTTGCAACGCTGAGCCTTCCGCATGGCCGGAGAACGAAAATCCCGACGCGCCAGCGCGCGGGATCACGCTTGTTTCTGCCTTGGCATGAAGAACATGCACGGGGCCGGATGTGACATCCGGCCCCGTGTTGTTGTTGCGGGGCAGCGAGAGAGTAGGCCCGCCAGGCGTACCGGCGGGCTCGCCGTCACTGCCTTGGGCCAACCGTCCATTCCGCCCTTGCACCCCGTGGCGCAGGGGAGTAGGTAACCGCCCTTGTGGGCGGGCGTGGGTGCGCCGCCCGGCGGAAACGTCACCGCATCGGACCATCACGGCATCGTCGCGACCAAGCGACAACGCGACAAACGAGGGCATTCGCCATGCGCAGCATCGCCGTGTATTGCGGCTCCAATTTCGGAAGGGGCGACGACTACCTGAAGGCCGCCGTTGCTCTGGGGCAGACCCTGGCGGCACAGTCCATCCGCCTGGTTTACGGTGGCACCACCAAGGGCCTCATGGGCGTGGTGGCCGACGCGGCCCTGCGCGCCGGGGGCGAGGTGCACGGCGTGATCACCGAAAAGCTGGTGGAGCGCGGGCAGTTGCATGAAGGCTTGAGCAGCCACGACGTGGTGCCCGACATGCGCAGCCGCAAGGCCCGCATGGCCCAGCTGGCCGAGGGCTTCGTGGCCATGCCCGGCGGCATCGGCACGCTGGAGGAACTGTTCGAGGTATGGGTGGAAGGCCAGCTCTACCCGCCCGCGCGGCCCATCGGCCTGCTGGACGTGGGCGGTTTCTACGGGCCGTTCTTCGGCATGATCGACCACATGATCGAGGAACGCTTCCTGCCCCAGGGGCACAAGGACATGGTCATGGCCCATGCGGACCCGGCCCGGCTGGTTTCCGCCATGCGCGCGTATACCCCGGTTACCGTGGAGAAGTGGGGGTTGTAGTCCCCGGCGCCCTGGCACCAGTCCGGCATTTCCAGCGCCCGGCAGGCCACCTGCCCGATGTTTGAGCGAGGCAGCCCGCCTGCGGGAAGGGCTGCGCAGTCCACGGCCCTGCCGCTCCCTCGGGGAAGCGGCAGGGCCGTCGCGCGTGGTAGTTGCCGTGGCGTGTGCGCGCAGCCCGGCAGGTGGGCCGCCGCGCGTGCGCGTACGCTGCGTTGCCGCCGGGTTCCGGCAATGCGGGGGCATCCTCAGCGGCAGTGGGCCATGGTGCGCCGCAGTTCTTCGCGGTCCGCGTTCAGGGGCGGTTCGAACTCCACCCCCATTTCGTTCCCCCGGTACCAGCGGGTGTGGTAGGGGATGTTTTGCAGGTGCCCCGGCTCGCCCATGGTGGCGTGCAGGTACATGCCCCTGCCCGCACCGCCCAGGTCCGCGCCGCCGCCGTACACCAGCAGGCGCGCTCCCCCGGTGCTCACGTCCAGCAGCCGTGCCCTGTACTCGTGCTCGCCATAGCGGATGCGGCACGGGTAGTCGTATTCGTCGGCTGCCAGATTGATGCGGAAATGTTCCCTGCGGTCATCGATGGGATCTTTCATGACGTCTCCCTCCGTGCTGAGGGGCCCGGTGCCGCGAAATGCGGCGCTCTTGCGCGCGTGACGGCGTGCCGACCTTGTCCGTGCTGCTGGCGCCAGTGCCGTGGCGAAGGCGGATGGTGGAGGAGGGTGAAGGCGCGGATCGGCAGGCGTTGCGGCCCGAACGGGGCAGGCCGGGGGAAGCGGAGAGGACGGGAACGCGCGAAGGCCACCGTGTAGTTGCATGGTATGACGTGTCGCGCGCGCGGGCAATGGTGCAGTCGTCACCGGAGGCGTGGCGGGCACAGGTTATCATGCCCGAAAGCCAAGCGCCTGCGGCATTTGACGGCGGGGTGTGGGGCGGCGTGGGGCGCAGGATGTCCGCGCCATGCTCCAGGGGGCCGAAACGAAGCCGGGCCGCCGGTTTCCCGGCGGCCCGAAATGGAGCCCTTGAGCAGGATTGAACTGCTGACCTCGTCCTTACCAAGGACGCACTCTACCGACTGAGCTACAAGGGCAAGGCTTTGCGTGGCTAGTGCCGCATGGCCGCGCGGGCACGAGCGGCCCGTCGCGTGCGGCGGACGGTTGACTAGCCTGTTTCGCCAGCGGCGTCAAGCCATGCGGGCCATGCGGGCCATGCGGGCCGTGCGGGCCGCCCGGCCCGCAGTGACCGGGAAAGGGGCGGAAGATTCCCCCCCCCCCCACACACACGGTCGCGGCGCGGGGGTATCACAAGGCGACCGTACTGAGGCTGGCGCCGCCCTGTACTGGTCGTGCAGTCAATCCATGTCTGTCTGCTTGACCTTGCACGCGGACTGATGCATATACTGCTGTACCCATAGTCTTCCAGGTTTCTTCGTGTCTCCAACGCAAGGACGATAGCCCCCATGCACAGCACCGCAGCCACCGCACTCCCGAACGCCACCGGCCTACTGGCCCCGGTATTCGTAGCGGTCGTCGTACGCGTAGTACGTCGCGTCGCGCCGTAGCCGGGGCAGGTCTCAGCAGCAGAGAACAGTCCAACCCCCGTCGGCGCGAGCCGGCGGGGGTTGTCGTTTTTCGCGATGCGGCGGAAATGGCGCACCCTCTCCCGGCCCCGCCCGGATACCAGAAGGAGCGCACATGCCAGCCCACACCCCGTCCCGTATCGCACCCGGCACCCCGCAAGACAGCGCATCCGGTGCTGCACCCACCCCCCGAAAACGCCAGCCGACCGGCGCGGACCTGGTCATCCGCCTGCTGGAGCGGCAGGGCATCGACGTCATCGCGGGCATCCCCGGCGGGGCCAACCTGCCCCTGTACGATGCCCTTGGCCGTGCCGGTTCCATCCGCCACGTGCTGGCCCGGCACGAGCAGGGCGCGGGCTTCATGGCCCAGGGCATGGCCCGCGTCACCGGGCGGCCCGCCGTGTTCTTCGCCACGTCCGGCCCCGGCGCCACCAACACCCTGACGGCCATCGCCGACGCCAAGCTCGATTCCGTGCCCGTGGTGTGCATCACCGGGCAGGTGCCGCTGAGTCTGGTGGGCAGTGACGCCTTTCAGGAGGTGGACATCTACGGCATGTCCATTCCCGTGACCAAGCACAACTTTCTGGTGCGGTCGGTGGAGGAACTGGCCGAGGTGATTCCCGCCGCCTTCCGCATCGCCGCGTCCGGTCGCCCCGGCCCGGTGCTGGTGGACATTCCCAAGAACGTGCAGATGGCCCCGGTGGACCCGTCGGTGTTCGACAACCCGCCGCAGCCGGGCCAGCCCGCGCCGCCCCCGGCGCCCGACCCGGCGGGCATCTCGCGCGCCGCCGCGCTGCTCAACGCGGCCAGACGCCCCATGCTCTATCTGGGCGGTGGTGTGGTGGCCTCCGGTGCGTCGGAGATGGCCGTACAGCTTGCCGAGCGGGCCGGGCTGCCCACGGTGATGACCCTGATGGCCCTGGGCGCCATGCCCGCCGGGCACCCCCTGTCGCTCGGCATGCTGGGCATGCACGCGGCGCGGCACACCAACCTGCTGCTGGCCGAATGCGACGTGCTGCTGGTGGCCGGGGCCCGCTTTGACGACCGGGCCGTGGGCAAGGCGGAGCGCTTCTGTCCCCAGGCCACCATCATCCACATCGACATCGACGAAAGCGAACTGGACAAGATCCTGCCGGTGCACTGCGGCATCACCGGCGACGTGGGGCTGGCCCTGGCCGAACTGCTGCCCCTGTTGCGCACCCGCGCGGAAACCGGGCGCGAGGCGTGGCTGACCCAGGTGGAGGAATGCCGCCGCCGCCACCCCTTCGTCATGCCCGGCGCGGACGACCCGCGCACGCCGTACGGCCTGATCCGCTGCGCCGCCGATGCCGTGGACCACGACGCCATCGTGGCCACCGACGTGGGCCAGCACCAGATGCGCACCGCCCAGGCCTATCCCCTGCGCGGTCCGCGCCGCTGGCTGACGTCCGGCGGCCTCGGCACCATGGGGTTTGGTTTGCCCGCCGCCATCGGCGCGGCGCTGGCCCGGCCCGAGGCCACGGTGCTGTGCTTCACCGGCGACGGCAGCCTGCAGATGAACATTCAGGAATTGGCCACCGCCGCAGAGGAAGGGGTGAACGTCAAGATACTGCTGGCGGACAACAACGCCCTGGGCCTGGTGCGCCAGCAGCAGGAACTGTTCTACGAGGGGCGGCTGGTGGCCAGCACGTACCGGCGCAAGGTGGATTTTGCGCGCATCGCCGAAGGGTTCGGCGTGCCCGCCGTGGACCTGGACGCCAGCGAACACCCCCTGCGCGACCTGGCCGATGCCCTGCGCGCGCCCGGGCCGTGCCTGATCCGGGTCACCGTGCCCGCCGACGCCAACGTGTACCCCATGGTGCCCCCCGGCGCGGACAACCTGCAAATGATCGGCGGCGAGCCGGAACCGGACGGCGCCACGCCTACCCTGTCGGAAGATGACGACGATTGCGACACCCATGCCGATGCCACCGGAGGCCACCATGTCCACGCCTGATATCGCCACGCGCGATCCGCAACATCTCTCGCCCAGTCCCGCCAGTCCCGCCAGTGCCGCCAGCCCCGCCAGTGCCGCCAGCCCCGCCAGTGCCGCCAGCCCCGCCAGGTTGATCAGCCCGGCGCCGGACGCCCGGCCGCTGGTGGCCCTGCGCCTGACCGTGAACAACCACCCCGGCGTCATGTCGCACGTGTGCGGGCTGTTCGCCCGGCGGGCCTTCAACGTGGAGGCCATCCTGTGCACGCCGGTGAACGGCGGCGAGGTAAGCCGCATCTGGCTGCTGGTGGCCGAGGATGAACGGCTGGAACAGATGGTGCGCCAGGTGCGCAAGCTGCACGACGTGCTGGACGTGCGCCGCCGTCCCGCCGGGGGCGAAGGGTTCGCCCGGCTGGCCGAGTGCATGGCCGCGTGGGAGCGCGAGACCGCCGGGCACTAGCCCCATTCCCGCATGCCGGGGAAAATGGCGCGTCCCGCCATGGCGGATGCCGTGGCGGGACGCGGGGGATATTGTGTAATCCTGACCTATTGCGGTGGGTGTGGGTGACTGGCCGGCCCCTGGGGCTGTTTATGAATCAGGATTTTCGTTCGTTGGCAAGGAAAACCAGCCTGCCATGAGGGAGTGCGGCAGCCGTTATGCGAGTCTTCGAGTATTACGGATGGCGACCGCAGCGCGCCCTTATCGTATTTGACCGAGCCTTAGCCGTTAGGCGAGCGCGTAGCGCGAGTCTTACGGATAAGGACAGCAGCGCTATGGCAGGTGAAGTTTGACAGCGTTGCGCACGATGCCCGTAAAGCTCGCAAGCTCGCTTATCGGGCACGCTACGCGCCCTTCGGGCCGGTTAGCCAACGGGCGAAAAGACTATTCAGAAACAGCCCCTACCCTTCTTCGCGCATCTTGCGGATTAACCCCTGCAACACGTGTGACTGCTGGGCCATCTCGGCCACGGCGGCGGCGGACTGGCGCATCACCTCGGCGGATTCGGCGGAAACCCGGCTGATGTCCTCGATGGAGCGGTTGATCTCCTCGCTGGCGGCGGACTGTTCCTCGCTGGCCGTGGCAATGGACCGAACCTGGTCGGACACCGAGGCCGCCAGGTCCACGATGACCCCCAGCGACTCGCCCGATTCCGTGGCCAGCCGGGTTACCTGCTGCACGTGTTGCACCGTGTCCTCCACGTGGCCCACGTTGCGTCGGGTGCCGCCCTGAATGCCCGCTATGGCCTGCCCCACTTCCTTGGTGGCCAGCATGGTCTTTTCGGCCAGCTTGCGCACCTCGTCGGCGACCACGGCAAAACCGCGCCCGGCGTCTCCGGCGCGGGCCGCCTCGATGGCCGCGTTCAGCGCCAGCAGGTTGGTCTGGTCGGCGATGTCGTTGATCACGGTCATCACCCGGCCAATGTCTTCGGCCTGACGACCCAGTTCGGCCATGTCGGCCTTGAGCTGGTCGGCGGTCTGCTGCACCTGCCCGATGCCCGCCACCACCTGGCGCACCACGTCCTGGCCGCTCAAGGCCTTGTCGCGGGCGCTTTCGGCGGAGCTGGCGGCCTCACCGGCACTACGGGCCACCTCAAGCACCGTGGCGTTCATTTCCTCCATGGCCGTGGCGGTTTCGGACACGCGTTGCATCTGGTGTTCCGCGCCACGGCTGGCCTGCTCGATCTGCGCGGCCAGTTCCTCCGAGGCGGAACCCAGCACGCCGGTGACGCCGGTCAGGGTGTCGGCGGCCTGCAACAGCCCCTCGCGCTTGGCCGATTCCGCCCGGCCTCTGGCGGAATCGGCCTCTGCCGTGGCCTGCCGCGCCCGTTCCGATTCGGCGCGGGCCTCGGCCGAGCGGGCATCGGCCTCGCCGATCTTGTCCTTCAGCGTGGACACCATGCGGCACAGACATTCAGCCAGTACGCCCACCTCGTCGCGGGCATCCACGGTCAGGCATTCTTCCAGCGCCCCGCGTGATACGGCCTCGGAATAGGCAACGGTGCGCTTCAGCGGCACGGTGACCGAAAGGGTGATGGCCGTGGCGAACCCCGCCAGCACCAGCAGTGCCAGAATGGTGGCCCCGGCCAGCCGGTACATGGTGTCGTTGTAGCTGGCATCGGCCTCGGCATTGTCCGCCTTGGCCGCCTTTTCGATGATTTCGGTAAGCTGGTTGATGACCTCGCGCATGGCCTCGAACTTCACGCCCACGTCGCTCAGCGAACTGGCGGCGGCCTTCTGGCGTGCCGCCTGGTCGCCGGAAAGGGCGGCGTCAACCACCGCGCGCGAAAGGGGCATCCAGGTGGCGCGGGCCGCGTCGTACTGCGGTATGAGCGGCCTGGCAGCGTCGTCGAGGGGCAGGTTCTTGTACTTGTTCCAGCGCTCGTCCGACTGCCGCAGGTTGTCTTCGTATTCTTTCTTCAGCCGTTCAATAAGCTTTTTGTCCGCAGGGTCGGCAAACAGCAGCGAGCGCTCAGCCACCAGCAACTGTTGCAGGTCCCTGTCGGCCTGTATCAGAAAATTCAGGCCGGGCAGACGAATGTTGGAAACGTCTTTCAGGTTCCGTTCGATGACCCGCGCACCCATCCAGCCTGCCGTGCCTGCGGCGCCTATGAAGACGAAAGCCAGCAGCGAGAGGACGACAAGCCGGGTGGTGATGCCGAACTGGCGGAGAAATTTCATGGCGGTCCTCGCATGTTACGGATTCGTGTCTGCTTTTCGGATAGCTTAACACTATGCGAAGGTCCACATGCAAGTATAAATAATGAGTCGGTTCCGAGGTCTACAGGAGGTTACAGGGTCGCCGCAACGAAAGCGTCCCGCCGCGGCTGTTGCGGCGGGACGCGGTAATGGCGTGATGTCTTCAAAGCGCGTCAGAACTCGTACTTCACTTGCAGCGCGCCGCTCCAACCCTGGCGCATGCCGACGTAGCCCTGTGCGCCGAGGTCCACGGAAAAGCCGCTGTCCTCCACAGGCTTCCACACCAGCCCCACTTCGCCCACGCCCGTGTCTCCGGCCAGCGACGGAGCGGCCACGCTTTGCCCGTTCACCGTGCTGCGTGCCGAACCGGCGAACTCGTGGTCCCACGCCGCGCCCACGTATGGGCGGATGTTGGAGGTAAGGTCGTGGCTCAGGCGCGCGCCCGCGCGCAGCCGTTGCGAGTCCACCGCGTCGAAATCCAGATCGTCGCCAAAAACGGTCACGGAACTGCCCTCGGTATGGGTCCAGAAGTACTTGCCGTACATGTCGAGGTCGGTGGACTCGTCCAGTTCCCACACGTAGCCAAGGCCGCCGTGCGTGCCCACATAGCCGGAGGTGGTCTGATACGAGGCCCGGCCCAGGGCGGGGTTCAGGTCGTCGCTGCGGTAGGTGGTGTGCAGGCTCCCGGCGCGGGCCGAGACTTCCCCGTACAGGCCCTTGAGCATGCCTTGCGTGGCCTCCAGTCGTGCCAGCAGGCCGCCGCCCTGATAATTGCTGTCGCCCCAGGCGTGAATGGAATCGTCGCCGCCGGGGCCGTCGTTGTAGCTGTCGTACGAACCCACGCCCGCCTCAAAGAACGGCCCGGCCACCAGGTCCGCGCCATCCAGCCCGAAGCGTTTGGCAAGGCCCAGCATGATCGACACGCCCCGCGCGTCCACATGCGAACCCGTGGCATAGGTGGACATGCCGCCTGAGGTGGAGCCAAACCCGCCCCAGCCGCCCTGCGCTGCTGCGCCCGCACCGGCGGCGCGGGCCGCCTGCTGGGCGCTGGCCATGCCCTGTCCGCCAGCCAGGTCGCCGCCCTGCGTCAGGGCGGCCACCCCGGCGGCCTGTCCTTCGGACGGGGACTTGCGGATGCCCTCACTGGTGTTGGAAGCCTCGCCCACCCGGGCGACCAAGGCATCGGCGGAGGTCTCCAGCGTGAACGTGTACAGGGTGGAGATGCCCTGCATGCCCGAGATGGTGTTGGCCAGGCCCGCGTCAGCCGTCAGGCCGGTGTTGGACTTGATGAGGGTTACGCTGTCGCCCGTGGCCAGCGTGGGGGCGCCGCCGCCCATGATGCCCACGCCCACGGTGGTGGCGCCTGTGGAAGGACCGGTGGCGGGCGTGCTGATGTCCACGGCGTCGGCCACCGTGAGCACGGTGCTTCCCGCTGCGATGGTGGACGGCAGGTAGAAATACAGGTTCTGGAAGTTGTGCAGCCCCTTTACCGAAACGCCCGTGGTCCACATTTCCAGGGTGTTGCCGGTGCGCACGTCGCCGGTGCCCGTGTTGGCATTGCCGCCGTACAGGGCGCTGGTTGGCCCGAAGGTGGGAGCGCCCTCGATGCGCACGGTGTTGCCCGTGGCGTCGCTGTTGTTGGAGGAGCCGCCATAGACGTTGTCGTGCAACTCGCCGCCGGTAATGGCCACCGTGTTGAGCAAGGCGTCGCCGCTGCCGCTGGCGCGGCCACCGTAGACATAGCCGAGCACCGTGCCGCCGGAAATGGTCACTACGTTGTTCGCGGCGGTGCCGCTGCCGTCGGCGCGGCCACCGTAGACATAGCCGGTCACCGTGCCGCCGGAAATGTTCACGTCGTTATCCTGGGCGGTCCCAGAGCTGCCGATGCCGCCGTAGACGTTGCGGCCCAGCGTGCCGCCGGAAATGTTCACGGTGTTGCCCGTGGCGACGCCGGAGCTGCCACTGATCACGTCGCCGTCCACCGAGCCCCCGGAAATGGTCACGGTGTTGCCCGTGGCGACGCCGCCGGATTCGGCTAAGCCGCCATAAAGGTAGCCGCCCACGGCAGCAAGGCCGGAGATGGTCACGGTGTTGTCCGTGGCATCGTCGGAGTAGGAGTAGCCGCCGTAGACGTATCCGTTTACCGAGCCGCCGGAAATGGTCACGGCGTTGCGCCTGGATGCGCCGGAGGTGGATTCGCCGCCGGTGATGTCCTCGGCCACCGTGCCATAGATCATTGTCACGGTGTTGTCCGTGGCCGCACCCGCGCCGGATTCGATCATGCCGCCGTAGATGTTGCCGCTCACCATGCCGCCGTTCATGTTCACCGAGTTGTAGGCTGCGGTGATGGAGGAGTCGGCGGCGTTGCTGACGAGGCCGCCGAAGACGTCATAGTTCACCACGGCGCCAGACGGGCTCCAGGCGCTGCCCAGGCCATTTATGGTCACGTTGTTGCGCAAGACGCTGCCGGAGGCAGAGGCACCGCCGTACACGCTCTCCACCGTGCCGCCATTTATGTTCACGGTGTTATCTGTGGCCGCACTCGTGCCGGCAAGGACATGCCCGCCGAAGATGTACTCGCCGACCTGCGCGCCGTACAGGGTTACGATGTTTTGTTTGGCCTCGTCGCTCCAACTGCTGCCGCCGTAAACAGTGCCGGTCACCGTGCCGGTGGTCAGGATCACGGTGTTGGCCTGGACAAAGTTGCCAGAGCTTTGGCCCCCATAGACGTTGCCGGTGTACCCGCCATCAATGCCGACGTAGCTGACCATTTCGTATTGGCCGACGTAGGCGTTCATGACGGGGTTGTACGGGTCTGCCTGCTCGGTGCCGCCGGTGTTGGCGGCCCGCAGCGGCCCGCTCAGGGCCAGCAGGGCCAGCAGGGCCACGCCCACCACGATGACCAGTTGCGGTATGGAAAGGTAGCGTGCGCGGGGGGGCCTTGTGGCGGCATGCGCGGACCGTGGGGGAAAGGGCGAGAACATGGAAGCCTCCTGAGGTGTCGCGGGCGCTTTTTTCAACAGGTCGAAGCACGCAAAAATGCCCGATGCAGCCAAGGTGGCTAGCATCGGGCATTTTTTGCGGCATCACCCGTTTCGGGTGATTTTACGACAGCAGGCGCTTCATGTCTGACCGGGAGGACGTTCCGACTTTCTGGTAGGCGTTCTTGAGGTGGGTTTTCACCGTGTTCAGGCTGATGCACAGGCGCTGCGCGATTTCCCCGTAGGACAGGCCATCCGCCATCAGGCGGGCCACCTCGTCTTCACGCGGGGAGAGCCCGAACCGGCCCCGGGCGGAGTGCCGCGTGTCCGCGACGGCGCGCCGCCCGGCTTCCAGCCGCCCTGCCAGCGAGAACACGCCTGAAGCAAACGCCGGGAGCGTGTCCGGGTACATGTCCGGTCGCATTCTTTCCAGCAGGGGGCCGATCCAGGGCCAGCATTCCGCAAACGGCAAAAGCAGGCCGTCCGGCAGGGCCAAGGCCAGGGCGGCACGCAGGGAATCTGCGGCGGCGTCGCGTTTGCCCAGCATGGACCATGCAGCGGCAACGTGCAGATGCCCGTAGGTCAGGGCCAGGGAATAATTGAGGGCAGAGGCCAGGCCCAGGGCCGCTTCGCTTTCGCCAAGCAGCAATTCCGGCTTGCCGGACAGCAGCAGATAGCGGGCGCGGCACAGTTCGGCAAAGGGGAGCACCTGGACGAAGAAGCGCCTGGCCAGCGAACCCGGCGTGGCCTCGCGCAGCCAGGGGGCCATCTCGTCCGGCTGGTGCAGCAGGCTCATCAGGAAGGAGCGGGCCATGTCCGCCGCCATCCGGTTGGCCCGTTGCGGGAATTGCCCCGCGATGCCGGCCATGTTGTCCATGGCGTCGGTAAGGGCGGCGGCGTTGCCGCGCAGCAGGGCCACCCTGCCCAGAAGAAATTCCGCCCCTATGCCGATGCTGGCCTGCTCCCGCAGGGCGGCCTGGTGCCGGGCCGTGTAGCCGGAGATTTCCGCCGTGTCGGCATCGCCCCGGTGCAACCGGCATTCCGCCTCCATGAGTTCCGGACCGCCCGCCCCGTGCCCTCCGGACAGGGCAAGGTAGTGCGGGCAGTATGTCTGCATGTCCGCCAATTCACCGTCCAGCCGACCGGCCTCGCGGTGGAACATGAAGAGCACGGACACATTGCCGAAGGTCCAGGAATCGTCCAGCCGGACCATGGACGTCTGCCTGCCCGCCAGTTGCAGCGCGTCCTGCATGCACACGCCCATGGCCGCGATGTCGTTGTAGCAGGTGAAGGCCTCCAGCAACCGCAGTTCGCCGCGCAGGTAGTTTCGCTGGTCCGTCGCGAAAGGCTCCGTTTCCACGATGTCGGCAAGCTCCGCGAAGAGAGCCCCGAATTCCTCGGGGCAGTTGGCGGACAGCAGGTCGAGGGCCAGCGCGATGGCGGAAAGCGGATACATGGCCTTCATGGCCCGCGTGCTGTTGGCCGCAATGTCCCTGATCGCGGGTACATAGGACACGCCGGGCATGTCCAGCAGGCCTTCGCCCTTCATTCCGGAAAGGTCGAGCGCCAGAATGCGCTCGTAGTCCCCCAATCGGTAGTAAAAGACAAAGGCGTTTTCCAGGTCGCCGGACCTGGCGCACCAGTCGCCAGCGGCAAGAAGTGCGTCGCGGCGTGTTGCTTCCGGCAGTTCGGCAAATCTCCTGCGTGTGAAATCCAGCAGCGTGCTGTGTGGATAGTACAAGCCAGAGGCGGGGTCATGCCGAAGCATGGCGTTGTGTTGCAGCGCCCCCCACTTTTTCTGGGGAAGGCGCGCCTTGCCCAGCAGAAACGCAGCCTGCTCCGCGGAAAATGCGTCAAAGGGAGAAAGGCGCAGCAGGCACTCTTGCCCCGCCTCGTCCAGATTGTCCCAGACCACATCCCGCAGCAGGTCATCCAGCCCGGTATCGTGGGCCTGGCTGTAGGCCGGGGCAAACGCCCCCCGTTCGTTCCAGCGCCGTAAATACAGCGTTGCGGCGATGATCCAGCCCTCGGCGCGGCGGTGCAGTTCGTGCGCCTGCGCCTCGTTGAGCGCAATGCCCGCCCTGGTCGCATACTCCCTGGACTCCGTTTCCGTCAGGCGCAGGTCATCGGCGTTCAGACGCAGGATGCCGGCCTTTTCATAGGGCAGGATGCGCGTTGCAACGGGCCGGGTGACGACGATGAGCCGCAGTTGCGCGGCGTCGTGCTCCAGAAAGGCTTTCCAGATCGGGGCAGGCACATGGGGGGCAAGATGGTGAAAGTCGTCAAGCACCAGCCAGAAGGGCGTGGGGCAGGGCAGTTCACGCAGCAGCGAGGCCAGATGCCCGGCGCTGTCCTCGTCCGGCAGGCCAAAGGACAGCATGGTCTTGCCGGTATGCGCATCGACCTTCTGCATGGTCTGGCAAAAGCGTCGCCAGGCGGCCTGGGGCGATTCCTCGACGCAGACATGTCGGACCCAGGTCGCGCCTGCGGGCAGGCGTTCGCGCAGATAGTTCTGCGCGATGGTGGTCTTTCCGTATCCGGACGGAGCTTCGATGAACACGCTGCGCATGTTCAGGGCTTCGTGCAGTCTGGCCTTGAGCCGGGGGGAAAAGTACGGAATATCGGTTCGACGTGGGCGTGCCATGAGCTTTTTGTCTGTATTTCTATGTGCAGTTGGCTGTATTTTTTGACTATAATGCGTTGCGCAGGGCTTTTCAAGTTTGCCGGGCGCTGGCGGTATAATCATGTTTTTTAAATGGTTACCGGGAAAAGTTGCAAGGCGTGATGTGTATGCCATCAATGTCTGGCATGGCAGGTGGTGGTTAATGAATGTATTGATTGTATTTAAAATGCATAAAAATTGAATATAAAAATTAATTAACGTTATGGTCTGTAGTATGAAGATCGTTTGTGTGTAAAATTTCAATGTGCAAACGCATATTCTGTTTTATGGTGGCCTTTATGAATTGATAGCGGTTATCGGGGGGCAGAATCCAATTTTTTGCGAGTAACGTATTTTTGAGGATATGTGCATTTTGATATATCATTGAGCAGTGTGATGAAGGTGCAGTTGGATGTAGCGCAACATTGAAAATGATTCCCTGCATCGCGTCCGCAATGAGAAATATGCTGACCCTTTGGGTGCGACGATCATGGTGGATGCCGATATGCAGGACATGGTGCATCATTTCTGATAGCGTATCCGTCATGGATTTTTTGCGGTGATGACGTCGTGAAGGCATGGTTCACGGGAATGGGGCCAGGCATAGCCAGAGAACAGCCGCGTGTGGTGCAGGGAGGGCGCATGCGTTCGCGTTGTTTGCAGGGGGAATGCCCTGCTCTGCGGGCCCGTCTGTATCGGACATCTTGAACGCCGGGGCAAAGTGTGGTGCAATGCGCAACCCGATTTTCCTGCGGAGGTCCCCCCATGCGTTGTCGCGGCATCCTTGTCTGCCTGCTCCTGCTCTCCTGTCTGCCGCTTGTTGCCTGCATGAAGAAGGTACGGGTGGACCCCGTGCCGGAACCCGACCTGCGTCCCCTTGCGATGGACGCCAAGGCCCAGCCCATCACGATATACAGGCTTACCCTCAAGCTGCGCCGGGGCGAGGTGGTCGGAACGGTGGCCTATGACGGCCTGTGCATTCCGCGTGCCGCCACGGCCGCGCTGGGTGAGCGCTCCGAACTGACGCGCGACGAACTGGCGGAAGTGTTCCTGGAAGAGGCCGACAGCAGCGGGTTCAAGGTAGTGGGCGACACGCGCGCCCTGTTCGATGACCCGGACAAATCACGGGCCAACCTGTGGGTAGGCGGCAATATTTCGGAAATCCGCAAGAACATCTGCTTTCCCATGCACGATTGGGGCAACCCCGTTCCCAGCAAGGGCGAAGCCAACATGGTGGTGGACTGGGAGGTGTTCTCGCCGGTGGACCGCCAGGTGGTGCTGCGGCGCACCACCACCGGCTACGGCAAGCTGGACTCGGCCACGGAAGGTGGCGGTGCCGAGGTGCTGCGCATGGCCTTTGCCCATGCCGCGCGGGGGCTGCTGGCGGACGAGGAATTCCGCAAGCTGGTCACCCAGCCCGCCGGTTCCGGGTATGCCGCGCCGCAGTTGACGCAGGCGCAGGAGTCCCGGCCCATGCTGACCGACGTGCGCATTCGGGTGGCCGGGCCGGACACGCCCCGCGTGCCGCTGGACAGCGTGCGCCATTCCGCCGTGCTGGTGCAGATGGGGGGCGGTCACGGCTCGGGCTTCGTCATTACCGACGATGGCTACATGCTGACCAACTACCATGTGGTGGAAGAGTCGGAACGGGTGCGGGTGCGCTTCCAGAACGGGGTGTCGGTGGTGACCCGCGTGGTGGCGCGCGACAAGCGCCGCGACGTGGCCCTGCTGAAGGCCGACATGGAGGGGTTGCGACCTCTGTACATACAGACGGCGGACGTGCCCACCGGGGACGAGGTGTCTCCCGTGGGCGCTCCGGCGGACGAAGGGCTGCAAGGCACCATATCCCGTGGCATTGCCAGCGGCTATCGAATGGACAGGAATGGGCGGATGCTGCAAAGCGATGCGGCGACCTACGGCGGCAACAGCGGTGGCCCGATGGTGGACCGCAACGGCCATGTGGTGGCGATTACCGTAAGCGGCATAGAGGTTGACCACGCGCCGATCGGCGTGAATTTCTTCATCCCCATCACCGACGCCCTGAAGGCGCTGGGCATTCCCGCCACGCCCTGAACCGGGCCCGAGTTGGCGGAAGCAGGCGATTCCCGCCGCACGGGCAGGACGAACCAACAGCGCATCACCATGGAATATTCGGACAAGGGCCGGGCAGCGCACAACCGCTCCCGGCCCTTGCGCGTGTCTGAGGGTGGGTGGGGAGCAGGCAGTGGCGGGTCAGCCACGGGGATGGAGCGGCCACGCGGGCGGAGTGGTCACGCAGGCGGAGCGACAAGGACAGGGAACAGCCAGACGTGCTGCGAGAGGGAACAGCAAGACATGCCGTGAATGGGGCATGGCGCGGGTGCGTGACTGGCAGCATTCCGCCATTGCGGATGTGCGCCGCACCGGCGACATGCCCGCCAACAGCCGGAACCCCCTGCGGAAAAGTCGTGCCGGATGTGACCGCGCTCACGGAAGGCGTTCAGGGTGGTGCCTATATGGAAATCGGACGGGCGGCACGTGACCGCGCCGTTCACACCACACCGAATCCGCATCCGCAAGGAGACACGTCATGGCCCCCGTCACCACCGCGCACTTCATCCGCGACCTCAAGGACGAACACCAGCGCCTGCTGGATACCCTGGAAGACGCCCGCCGCCTGGGCCTGGGCACGGCGGAAGGCCGCCGCTGCCTGTTCGCCTGCAAGGAGCTGCTGTCGCGCCACCTGCGCAAGGAAGACACCATGCTCTACCCCGCGCTGCGCCAGGCCATCGGCAAGGGCGACCTTGCCAACGTGGCCGACGCCTTCGCCACCGAAATGCAGTCCATCTCCGGCAGCCTGCTGGAATTCTTTGCCCGGTACGACGCCAGTGAAGGCGCGGTCGATGCGGGCGGGCTGGATTTCGCGCGCGAGCTTGGCCGCATCATCATCGCCCTCAAGATGCGCATCCAGCGCGAGGAAACCCGCCTCTACCCCGCCTACGAGAAGGCCCGCGCGGTCTAGCCCCTGTACGGGGCACCCGCCGGGGCGGCATGGCCGGAGCGCCGGACCATCGTTGCGGTGGGGGGTACGACGGGGTATGGGGATGGCTTGCGCCAGACCGGCGCTCCGGGCGGGTGGCGCATGCAGCGCCATGCCATGGTCCGGGAAAGGATGCCCATGCCCCGCGATACAGGTTCTGCCGTGCCATGCCTTGATTCCGCCACCTTCGGCCCCGCTGCACGTCGCGGCGGAGAGCTCGCAACCTCGCCCGCCGCGCAGTCGGCCATGGCGCCGGAAGAAGCCGCCAGTCTGCTCGGGTTTCTGCGCCGCGCGGAACGGCTGAAGGACACCACCCGCAGCGCCTGGACCACCGGCGGGCGGCACGAAAGCACGGCCGAGCACTCCTGGCGTTTGTGCCTGCTGGCCATGCTGGTACGGCCGGAATACCCGCACCTGGATTTCGAGCGGGTGTTGCGCATGTGCGTGGTGCATGACCTTGGCGAGGCCCTGAACGGAGACATCTCTGCCGTGGATCAGGCCCCCGGCCACGCCAAGGCCGATGCCGAACGGCGCGACCTGCTGACCCTGCTCGGCGACCTGACCGGTCCGGCCCGCGACGACATCGTGGCCTTGTGGGACGAATACGATGCGGCGGCCACGCCAGAGGCGCGGCTGGTGAAGGGGCTGGACAAGCTGGAAACGCTGGCGCAGCACACCCAGGGCGCGAATCCGGAGGGGTTCGATTACCGCTTCAACCTTGGCTACGGACGTGCCCAGACCGATGCGGACCCGTTGCTGGCCGCGCTGCGCGCCCTGGTGGACGTGGATACCGCCCGCCGGGCACATGAGCGGCAAGGCGGCGCGGGCGGCACCGCCCCGTCGGGGTGCGGTGCGTAGCGGCCCCGCGCGCGTGGCGTTGTTGCCACCACCTTTTCCTTCCGCCTTCCGCGCCCCACTCCTTCGCTTTTCGCGCCCCACTCCTCCGTCTTTCGCGTCCGTGTCGCGTCCGTGTCGCGTCCGTGTCGCCTCCGTGCCGCCTCCGTGCCGCGCGCCCGCGTCGTGCCCCTGTCGTGCCCGCGTCGTGCGTCACGCCCTGCCGCGCACCCATCCCCAGGCCAGGCGCGGCCCCAGCGCCAACGCCACGGGCACCAGCACCCAGACCCGCCCTGCCGTGATATCGTAGTCCGCCAGCAGCCGTTGCCACGGGTGCCCAGCCACGTAGTGCCCGAACAGCAATTCGAAGGCCACGGTCAGCCCCGCCCAGAACAGGCCGGTGGTCCACATGCCCCGCGTACCCTGCGCGGCCCCCTGGCGCCGTGCGTAGTGCAGGGCGGCCAGCCCCACCGCCGCGCAGAGCAGCAGCGTGCTGACCACGTGGGCGGTGCCGGGGCCCAGGCGCGGGGCAAGCCACGCCTCGCGCAGCGCGCCATTGGCAATGGCGGCGGCGCACAGCGCGCACCAGTAGGCCGTGGCGATGCGGGACTGGAACATGCAACCTCCGTGATCGTGCGGAACATGCGGTTCTCTGGCCGTGCACCGGGGGCGGCAGCCGCCCCGGTAGCCAGATGGGCATGCCCCAACGCGCGGACGCGGGCAAGGGCCGCGCGGAGCCTGCCCGGCAGTGCGCCAGTACGCCCGTCAGTATGCCTGCTACCGCGCCCGGTCCCGATGGTGGCGGCGGAAATGCCGCGCCACGGGGTATTGTCGCGCCGATACAGATGATTAGGTGAAGCCCGTATTTTGTGGGTAGGGTAGCGGTGGGGAATTGCGGGTGTGCTGTAAATATGCCGAAATGATTCAGCAAAACGCAGGTGTGCCGCCTCGTGTGCTTGGGGCGGCACATTGACACATTCCGCATGGTGGGTCACTCATACTACATGAGCGAAAGCCAAACCCGCTGTGAAGCGGGGACGGAAAGCCACGGATCTCGCACAGAGACAGCCGGGTTGCCTGCATCGGAAAGCAGAGCGTCTGCGCGGCCCGTGGCACGATCCCTTGGGGGGGATATGCTGACGGGCATTTTTGTTCTTGTGGTGGACAGCAATCCCATGTCCGCGTTCATGTGCGAGTGGGAACTGCGCAAGCGCGGCGCGGACGCCTTCGTGGTGCGCAGGGTGCAGGACGCCCTGCCCGCGCTGGATACGCACCGCTTCGATTTCGCGCTGGTCGACGTGGGCACCATGCAGGACGATGCAGACCGCGCCACCCTGCATGAAAGCCTTGTCAGAAACGGTGTGCCTTCCCTGCTGATGACACGCCGCAGCCAGACCTGCCCCGACCACCACGCCTCTGCCTGCGCCTTGCAGGACAGCCTGCGCCTTGCGGCGGAATCGGTAAGTTGCATTGCCTACTGCGTGCTCAGCATGGGCAAGCAGGTGTCCGCCCGCTTCAGCTGACCTGCCCCGGCACGGCTGCACACCCGGTCCGCCCGACTCATCTGGCACGTCCGGCCAGCATGTCCGGCCAGCCCATCCTGTCGGCCCGCCCCATTCGCCTGCCCCGTTTGCCGCATCCTGCGGGCCTTGGCGCGGTGGCCGGGCATGACGTTCCGCCAGCTTGCGTCAGCTTTCGTCGCCGGAAGCGGCAGGCGGCGCGGCGCCGACACCGGGCTTGACCCCCTCCGCGCCACTGTGTGCCTTTCGTCCCTTGCGCCCCTTGGCGACGCCAAAACCGCATTCCGCCGCAGTCCGGTCCACCATGATGTGCCCTTGCCGGTACAGCGCCACGAACTGGATGACCAGTTCCGGGTCGAACTGGCTGCCCGCGTAGTTGATGAGGTGGCGTACCGCCGCGTTGGGGTCCAGCGCCTGCTGCCCGCCCCGGCAGGACGTGAGCCTGTCGAACACGTTGCAGATGGTCACCACGCGCGCGAGCAGAGGAATGTCCGCGCCCTTCAGGCGGCAGGGGCAGCCGCGCCCGTCGTAGCGTTCGTGGTGGTGGTAGGCGGCAAGGGCGATGCGCCGCAGGCTGGGGTGGATGGCCCGCAGTATCTGGTGCCCGGCATGGGTGTGGCGTTTGATGCTTTGGTGCGAGATGGCGCGGCGGTCGGGGGACAGGGTGATCTTGCCGATGTCGTGCAGCAGGCCCGCGTAGTAGGCTTCCGTGCGGGTGCAGCCAGGATCGGTCAGGGCGCAGGCCAGGGTGCGGGTGTTCAGGGCCACGCGGTCGAGGTGCCCTTCGTTGCCGCTGCCGCGCTCGCTCTCTATGTACGACAGGATGCCGATGGTCTGCTTGATGATGCCCGTCAGTTCGTCGTGCTTTTGCCGCGATTCGCGCAGCAGGTCGCGCCGGATGCGCAGCAGCCCCCGCACCACGGCCACCATGGCCAGATACGCCACCAGGCGCAGGGCCGCGTTGACGGGCATGCCCACCGGCTCCAGCAGGCGCAGGTCGACCCATGCCAGCAGGGCCATGGCGCTAACGCAGGCCAGGCGCAGGTACACGTTGCGGATCAGTGCGGCCAGCAGGGCGGGCAGGGCGTAGCTGACCGTGAATTTCTCGCCCACGGCGCTGCCGGTAAAGAACAGGTCCAGCCCTACCACCACGGCGGTGGCCATGACCACCAGTTCGAATGCCAGCACGTCGTTGTCGATGGCCGCCAGCGCATCGAAGCGCCGGCGGCACCACGCAAGAATACCGCGAAACGGCAGGATGGCCATGGTCCCCCCGGATCATGACTGGCGCGGCATGGCCGCGTGGGTACGGTCTTTCCTTCGGGATGCGCACACCACGCTCGTGGCGCCGGGGGTGCCCCGGAACCGCGATCCCTTGTGCGAAGCGGGCGGCTGGTCTTGTATATTGAAAAGTTAGCACTTGCGTACGCAGGTGTCTATGGTGTGGGCGCCTTGCCGTGTAACGCGGGGGGTGCCCAACCCGTGGCGCAATGGCCTCCGCGTGCCGCGCCCGGCGGGGCATGCCCCTGCCTGCTGCCGTGTCTGCTACCCTTGCCTGCTGCCCCTGTCTGCTGCCGTGTCCGCTGACGTGTCTGGGGCGGCCTTTCTTTTCACCAAGCGTGGCAAAATTTTCTAGACTTATTGCCGGACGGGCCGCTCCGGGGTATTGCGCAGGCATCGCCGTGCCGCTCCTGCCGGTTCGGGTGCCGCCGTGCGGTGCCCGTGACGGGCGGCGCGACACGAACATCAGTCCGACCGCGATGCGCGCCGCCAGCGCACCCGGCCACGGGGGAGGCGTGAGACCCAGCAAGACAGTTCTGGTTCTGGCCGGGCCGCTGCTTACGGTGGCCACGGCGCTGGCGCTGCTTTTTCTGTCGCGGCACGGGGTGCCGGTGTACAACCCGGTGCTGCTGCTGGTGGTGTCCATCGTGCTGGCGGCGTACCTTGGCGGGCACGCATCGGGCCTTGCCAGCGTGGGCCTGTCCTTCGTGTACGTGCTGCTTACCTGGTCCACCGGGTTCGGCACGTTCGTCTATCCGGAATCCAGTGTCAGCCGCCTGCTGGTCTTTCTGCTGACCATGCCGGTGATCTCGCTGCTGGTGTCGTATCTGCAAAGCCGCAACGCGCGCATGCTGGAGAGGCTGCACGCCAAAAGCGAACGCCTGCGCGAGAGCGAGGCGCGCCTGCGCCGGGCCGAGCTGGTGGCGGGCATCGGCAACTGGGAGGTGGACCTGCGCACCGGCGCACTGGTCACTTCCGAAGGTGCCCGGCGCATCTACGGCATACCGGATGATTGCGACGTCTTCGAGGCCGTGAAGGCCATCCCCCTGCCGGAATACCGCCCCTCGCTGGACGCGGCCATGCACGGCCTGATCACCCGTGGCGTGGAATACGTTATCGAGTTCAAGATCCGCCGCCCCTCGGACGGGGTGGTGGCCGACATCCAGTCGCGCGCCAAGTACGACGCCGAGCGGCACCGCATTTACGGCACCATCAAGGACATCACCGCGCGCAAGCGGGCGGAGCGCGAGCTGATGGAGGCCAACCGCCAGGCCAACAGCGCCAGCGAGACCAAAAGCCTGTTCCTGGCCAACATGAGCCACGAGATACGCACCCCGCTCAACGGCATTCTGGGCGCGTTGCAACTGCTGAAGGCGGACCTGACCGACCCGGAGCTCGCGGGCTACGTGAGCCTGGCGATCCGCTCGTCGCAACGGCTGGCGCACCTGCTGACGGACCTGCTGGACCTGTCGCGGGTAGAGGCGGGGCGCATGCCCGTGGCCAGCGACCCCTTTGACGTGGCCCGGCTGGGCGAGGCCGTGCGCGAACTGTTCCAGTTCGAACTGGGCACGCGCGGCCTTTCGCTGGACGTGGAACTGGCCCCCGGCCTGCCGCAGACCGTGCTGGGCGACGAGGGCAAGGCCCGCCAGATACTGTTCAACCTTGTGGGCAACGCGCTGAAGTTCACCGAGCGGGGCGGCGTGCGGCTGAGCCTGTCGCCGCTGTACGGCCAGCCGTCCCGGTTGCACCGCTCGGGCGGGGCTGGCGGGAACGGCGCGGGCGAGAGCGGGGAGAGGGAATACGGTGCCGCAGTATCGGGCGGACCGGACAGCACGGACGGCTCGGGCGGATCGGACGGATCGGGCGGATCGGATGGATCGGGCAGGCCGGGCGGATTGGGCGGATCGGGCAGGGCTGACGCGCCGGGCAGAATGGACGCGCCGGATGGCAAGGAGGGCGGGGCCGGACTGGGCGGGGCCGGACAGGGCGCGGCAGCTTCGGGCGGTAACGTGACGGGCATCCTGTTCATGGTGGAGGATACCGGCAAGGGCATACCCGACGCCCAACTGCACAGCATCTTCGACCCGTTCACCCAGGGCGACAATTCGTACGTGCGGCGCTATCAGGGCGCGGGGCTGGGCCTGTCCATCGTGCGGCGGCTGGTGGCCCTGCTGGGCGGCACCCTTTGCGTGGACAGCGAAGAAGGGCGCGGCACCACGTTCTACATAACCCTGCCCTTCTGCGCGGCGGCGCGCTGCGAACTGCCGCCGGAAGCGGTGGGCTGTCACCCCCCGCCGCAGAATGGTGCACCGCTGCGCGTGCTGCTGGCGGAAGACGACGTAACCACCCGTATGGTGGGGCAGCGCCTGCTGGAAAAGGCCGGGTACCGCGTGACCCTGGCCGTGGACGGCGACGACGCGCTGGCCCGGCTGGCCGCCGAAGAGGTGGACGTGGTGCTGATGGACATCCACATGCCCAATACCGACGGCCTTACCGCCGCCAGCACCATCCGTACCTCACCCCGCTTTGCGGACAAGCGCAACGTGCCCATTCTGGCCGTGACAGCCGCTGCCATGGCGGGCGACCGGGAACGCTTTCTGGCCGCCGGTATGGACGGCTACGTGGCCAAACCCTTCGACATGGCCGACCTTGTCGAGGAGATCGAGTGTGCGCGGAGGAAAAGGCAGGTGTGTTGAAGGAGGGCTGGCGAAGAGGCAATTGAAGCGGTGGTTATCGGCTAATGGAGGGCTGTATGCTTTTGGCAATTTTAGTTTGTAAATTGAGCGTCCCAACCTTTGGAGATTGCGTGCTTGAGTGTTCAGCGTTTGCGCATAGATGGTCAATAAAACACGATTAGTATTTATTGCTGCGGGTGTGTGGGAGGGAACCTTTTAGCTAGTATTGCTATTTGTTGATGTTGGGGTGCTTGATATTTCCGTATATATTCTTTTTGCGCAGATGGTGTCCACGACGTCTAATAAGAAAGCAGCAACATGTTCGTATTCTTCTTCTTGCGATGAATTCCATTTGTTGAACGTATGTCGGTTGGCGTGTTGTAACTCTCCCCGCAGATCTATAAAAAAATCTATAATAGCAAATTCTTTTGGTGTGTTATTGTATAGTTCAATTTTTCTTGCGAGTATGTGAGCATAGTGTTCGTTTTCGCGGAGTACATTTTTTATTGCATCGATTAATTCGGCAGCAGCTCTGAATTCATTTTTTAAGTCTTTCTTTTTATATTTTCCGTTGCCAAATTCGTATTCTAAAAAGAAAAACAAGTGTCTAATGGAGTCAATGTAGCGCATGTTGTCGAAATGCATTCTGCCTGTGCGAAAATTTGAAACAGCATAAATGTTCGGATTGTCCTTTCCAGACGCAATAATGCAGAGTGATAATGTGTTGTTGTCTACAGGATAAAATACGTCAGATAGACTCTTCGGAAGTGTTTCTCCACCAGCAAAAATTGAAGTATGCTCGTCACCGTCTTCAAATATCCATTCCGCTTTTAAGGCGGCCATGTTTATTGACCATAGTCCGAAAATGCTCAGTATATTTTCTAGGTTTGTAATATTTTTGTGAATGTCCCTAAACTGTAGGGCATTTTTGTTGGGAGCGAAAGGAAACGTTGGGATTTTTGCTTGGGGGTCTTGTTTAGCGTGAATTATGGTTGGCCATTTTTCTTTTGGAATGTTCCTTATTTCAATTATAAGTGCCGTCACGAATCCTGTATTGTTATTAGATTCAAAGTGAAATGAAAAATTGCCTATAATGATTGGCTGTTGGTCGAGTATCCTTAAAATGCCTTGTATGGGAAGTGTATAACGGACTTTCATGGTTTAATCCCTGTTCGTGACGGTCTTATTTGTAAATGTGTACTGGAGTGAAGGTTTTTGTTTGATTTGTTAAAAAATTAAGAATTTTGCTGCTGCGGTGGTAAGTTGCGCCTAAGGGGTCGTTTTATTATCGACGCCGTGATGTGCTTTGTAAGCATTATAACTCAAGCTTTCGTGATTTTCCATTAAGTAATTGCAAGGCGTGTTGTTGTTGATATTTTGCTCTTCCGCGCGCGATACAAAACTGTTCTGGGCAAAGTGATGAGGTAGTCGTAACACTTTGTCGTCCCCCCATCCCCCCCTCCCTCACCCCACCTCCTGCCCCATGCACTGCAATAGCCCCAGGCACCACGGGCAGTCGCCGCACGGCACGGGTTCGCCGTAGCAGTCGGTTTCAAAGGTAGTGGTTTCTATGTCGTCGCAGGGGTATACGTTGCAGTTGGCGCAGAACGGGTAGCCCTTGGCCGTTACCCTGTCGCGGAAAGCCCGGTACTCGGCGCCGTTCCACACGTCGATGATGTCCTGCCCCCGCTCGGGGCCGACAGTGCCGAAAAAGCGGGCCACCACCTGCTTCTGCATGCCGTACATGTGGCAGTGGTAATCGCGCCACAGAAAGTAGCAGGGGGCCACCTTGCCGTCCCAGGCGATGAAGGCCCCGCCTTCGTCCACGGCGGGGCAGTGGCGCAGGTTGCGGGGCCGCAGGGCGGGCAGGCGCAGGTTCAGTCCGTGTTCGCGGGCCACGGCCCGTGCGGCGTCGAATACCGCTTCCGCCTCGTGGACGTGGGCGTCGGCATCGCGCAGCAGGTTGTGCAGATGCAGGGGCACGTCCGCCTCGCGCGCGGCCACGGTCATTTCGCGGATGAAGCTGGTGATCCGCGTTTCCTCCTCGGTAAAGCGAAACCGCCACACCACGTCGAAGTAGCGGCCAATGTCTATGCCCTCCCGCTCGGCCCGCGCCTGCCATTCGCGGTAGAAGCGCATCGATGCTTCCGTGTTGGCGCCGAACACGGCCTGCCCGGACATGGCCGGGGCATAGGGCAGCACGTGCGAGACAATGGCGAAATCCGCGCCGCGCTCTGCCGCCCAGCGCAGGGTGGCGGGCAGTTCGTGCAGGTTGTCGCGCATCACCACAAATTCCACGCCCACCGCCAGCGGCGCAGCGGGCCGCGCCGCGCGGGCCGCTGCAAGGCTGGCCAGCGCCCGCTCCATGTGGTCCATGTCGCCCCCGGCCCGGCAGGTGGAAAACAGCTCCGGCGAAACCGCGTCGATGGACAGGCATATCCTGTCCAGCCCGGCGTCCTGCAGCGCGTGCGCCCGGCTTTCCGTCAGCAGGTGCCCGTTGGTCTGAAAGCCCACCCAGCCTTGCGGCGGCATGTGCTGCCGGGCAAGGCGGATGAACGTTTCAAGGTTGCGGTGCAGCAACGGTTCGCCCACGCCGTTCAGCACAAGAGCGTTCAGGTGCGGCATGGCGGGCAGCAGGGCGGCATAGATTTCCGCCGTCATGTCGCCTTCCGGCGCCCTTGTGGTGCCGGAGTGCTTCACGCACATCCGGCAGTGCAGGTTGCAGCGCGAGGTAACCTCTACAAACAGCTTGCGCGGATAGGGCAGCTGGGCATCCTGCTGCGGGGCCGCTTCCAGCAGGGGGGCGGCAAGGGCGGCTGTAGGCATGGGGGCCTTTGCGGGGATGACTCCGCGTCATTGATGGACGGGCGGACAACACGGAACGTGCGTATTTGGCAATTTAGCCAAGCGCAATGCGGGCGTCAATTGCGGGTGCATGCCGCTGCGGGGCGGCGCACCCCGCAGCGCAGGGCCGTCGCGGCACCCGCCACCCCGTCGGCGGAACACTCGTTCCTCCCCGCGCCACGTGCAAGCGCCACTCCCATTTCCGGCACTGGTCATTCATGCTGCAAAGTGCTTAGGCTTTGTCCAGTCCCTCTGCGATACCTCCACCTCTACACAAGGAGCACGCTCGTGGCGAACAGGACAGTCTTCGTCAATACCTTCACCAACGGCATCCTCGGTCCCGATGTCCCCATGCTTGGGCCGGTGCAGGACGGCGGCATCATCGTCGCCAACACCGCGCCCGGCTGCTGGGGACCCATGCTTACCCCCGCCATCCGGGGCGGGCACGAGGTGACGCAGCCGGTGCACGTGCAGGGCGCGGAGCCGGGCGATTCCATCGCCATCCGCATCCTGTCCATCCAGGTCACCTCGCGGGTCACGGCGTCCGGCAACGACAGCATGTTCGCAGACCGTTGCCTGGGCGACCCCTACGTGGCGGGCAAATGCCCGCAGTGCGGCGCGCTGTACGAAAACACCTGCGTGGAAGGCTGCGGGCCGGACTGCATCCGCTGTGCGGCGTGCGGGGCGGCGGCCGCGCCCTTTGCCTTTACCAACGGCTACACCATCGCCTTCAATGAACAGGGCACCCTGGGCGTCACCCTGAACAAGGCCGCCGCCGAACGGGTGGCCGCAAGCGCCCGCGACTACATGTGTACGCCGGACAACTCCATCCAGAACCCCGTGGTGGCCCTGGCCCCCGGCGACATCCCCGGCGTGGTCAGCCGCATGATCCCCTTTGTGGGGCAGCTTGGCGTCATGCCCACCCGGCAGATTCCCGATTCGCACAACGCGCGCGACTTCGGCTCGTTCCTCGTGGGCGCGCCGCATGAATACGCCATCACGCAGGGACAGCTGGCCGACGTCACCGACGGGCACATGGACATAAACCGCGTGCGCGCCGGGGCGGTGCTGATAACGCCGGTGCGCGTACCCGGCGGCGGGGTGTACGTGGGCGACATGCACGCCATGCAGGGCGACGGCGAAATTGCGGGCCACACCGCCGACGTGGCCGGGGTCATCACCATGCAGGTTTCGGTGCTGAAGGGCGTGACCTGCGGCGGCCCCATCATCCTGCCGGTGCATGACGACCTGCCCTTGCTGGCCCGCCCCCTGAGCGAGGACGAAAAGCGCCAGGCCCGGCAGCAGGCGGATGCCTGGGGCGTGCCGCTGGAAGAATCCGCGCCCATCTCCTTCGTGGGCACCGGCCCCACCCTCAACGACGCCACCTCCTGCGCGCTGGAGCGCGCGGCGGCGTTCCTGGGCTGCCCGGTGCCGGAAGTGATGAACCGCGCCACCATCACCGGCAACATTCAGATCGGCCGCGCGCCCGGCACCGTTACCGCCACCTTCCTTGCGCCCGTGGCAACGCTGCGCGAGAAAGGCGTGTACGAACTGATCCGCACCCAGTACGGGCTGTAAACGCGTAGCCGCAGTTGGCACGCACAACGAAGAAGGCCGCCGATCTTTCGATCGGCGGCCTTTGCGTGTCTAAGCTGGTCGGGATGAGAGGATTTGAACCTCCGACCCCCTGAACCCCATTCAGGTGCGCTCCCAGGCTGCGCTACATCCCGACACGCGAGACAAGGTGTGTAGCCCCGGTGGTCGAAGCTGTCAACATGAAAGTGGTCCAAAGTGCGCGAAAAGGCGTGATGGGGGCATGGCGGGGCTGTGCGGGTGCACGATGCCCTTGCAGGTACGGCTGTGTCGGGTAGAATGCCGTCAGCGAGTCGGCGTACATTGCCGTTGCGCTGTTTCGTCCACTGCCCGCATGTCCCACAGCCCCGCGTCATCCCGTTGCATCTACCCGCAGGAGGCACCATGACCCCATCGCCCCGCGTCCCCGTCGCATCCATTTCCGCGCAGGCCCTGCGCGACTACATGGCCGCCCGGCCAGAGGGCAGCTACGTGCTGGTGGACGTGCGCCAGCCGGGGGAATACCGGCAGGAGCACATCCCCGGCGCGCGGCTGGTGCCCGTGGGCGAACTGGCCCCCCTGCTGGGCACGCTGGACCCGGCGCAGGACCACGTCTTCTATTGCCGCAGTGGCGGGCGGTCTGCGGCGGCGGCGGTGATGGCGGCGGAAAGCGGCAGGTTTGCCGCCGCGTCAGGTGATAGGGGCGATAGGGGCGAGACGGGCACCACGGCGGGTGGTCGCATCCTGAACCTGACGGGCGGCATGAACGCCTGGAACGCCCTGTCCGCCTTGTCTGGGCATGCCGTGGCCGACAGCCCGCGCATTCAGGTGTTCGCCGGGGTGCGCACCATGGTCGAACTGCTGCGCCGCGCGCTGGACATGGAAAAGGCCGCCCACCTGCTGTACACCCGCGTGCGCGACGCCGGGCCGAAGCCCGTCGTGTGCGCGCTGATGGACCGGCTGATCGGTGTGGAACTGGCCCACGCCAAGGTGGTCTACCACCACCTTGCGCAGCGCTGGGACGCGGACGCCCACGCGGACGCCACGCGCGGCCCGCTGCCGCCCTTCGACGAACTGTTCGCCGCGCTGGAAGGCCGCGTGCTGGAAGGCGGCATGGCCGTGGCCGATCTGGACCCGTGGCTGCGCGACGCCGCCAGCGGCGATTGCCTGGACATCGCGGAACTGGCGCTGGAAGTGGAAATGAACGCCTACGACCTGTACCGCACCCTGGCCGACGAGGCCCGGCGCGGCAGCGGGCTGGGCGGCCTTGCGGAGCGCGCCTTTCTGGATCTGGCCACGCAGGAAAAGACCCACGCCCGCATGATCATCGACCAGATAGCCACCTTTTCCACGGACGGGGAGGCCCGGTGATTCACACGTTTCCGCATCAGGACCAAACTGGCCCGTTCGACCATTCCGGCCAGCCCGTGCCCCTGCCAGCTCCGTGGCGCAGGGATGGGACGGCCAAGGATTCAGGCGCGGATGACCGGACGAACGGCGCGCCCGCCCCGGTTGCCTCCATCGGCCCGGAAGGAATCCCGTCCGATTCCGTGCGGCCTGATGCCACTACGCCCATTCCCGTGGCCCTGCTGCGTTGCCCGGACTACGAGCCCGTCCGCGTGCAACGCACCGTGGCCGATGCGCTGGACGCCTGCGGCTGGGCGCCGCCGCGCGGCCACGTGCTGGTAAAGCCCAACCTGCTGCGCGCCACCCCGGCGCTCAGCTGCACCCATCCGCAGGTGGTGCGCGCGGCCTGCGCGTGGCTGCTGGACAGCGGGTGCCGCGTCACCGTGGCGGATTCGCCGGGCTTCGGCACGGCGCGCGGCGTGGCAGAGGCCATCGGGTTGGCGGAAGCCCTGCGGCCCCTTGGCCTGTCCGTGGTTCCGCTTGATGACGCGGTGCAGGTGCCCCTGTCGTTCGGCGGGTCCATCGGCGTGGCCCGCTGCGCGCTGGAGGCGGACGGCGTGCTCAGCGTGCCGCGCCTGAAGGCGCACAGCCAGATGCGCGTCACCCTGGCGGTAAAGAATCTGTTCGGCTGCGTGCCCGGCGTGCGCAAGGCCTTCGTGCATACCCGCCACGGCGACCGCGACCACCGCTTCGAGGGGGCGCTGGTGGAGGTGGCGGCGGCGCTGCCGCCCACGGCGGCCCTGCTGGACGGGGTGGAGGCCATGCACGTGACCGGGCCGGGGTCCGGCAGGCCGTACGATCTGGGGCTGGTGGGGGCCTCTGCGTCCGGCGTGGCGCTGGATGCGGTGGTCTGCGGGCTGCTGGGCCTTACGCCAGCGCAAGTACCCCTGTGGGCCGAACTGGCGCGGCGTGGCGCCCCCGGCGCATTGCCCGGCCAGACGGCGCTGGTGCGTGAAGGAATGGACGCCTTCGATGCCGGCCGGTTCGAGGTGCCCGGCGTGCTCAAGCCCATGAGCTTTCGCCCCGGCACGCTGCTGCGCAGCACCGTGCGCCGCCTGTGGGCGGCGTGGCGGTCGTGATGCGGGGCTGCTGCACGCTGGGCAAACGCGTCTGACGGGCGCGCTTCGCGCCCTGCGGGGTGGTCGGCCTGCGGGCCAGGGTCCATCGGGCAACAGCGCCTACGCGCCCGCCCCCTTGCGCACGCCATCCACCACCCACGCGTTGCCGTCCACGTTCAGGATGTCGGACAGGTTGCGCAGCCGGGTGATGGAGGCATCGCTTACCCGCTGCCCGGCCAGCAGCAGGGGTGTGCCCTCCGTGTTGACCAGGTCGCGCGCCAGCACCATGCCGGGGCGCAGCGCCGCCACGGGCACCTCGCGCATGGGCACGTCCGATGCGGCGGCCAGCCCGGCGGCCAGGGCGTCCAGCACGGTGGGGTCATAGCGTTCCGGGGTGGTCCGCAGGGCGGCCACGGCCTGCACCGGGGCAAGGCCGCGCCGCAGTTCCACGTCGTAATCCAGCGCCGCCCGCAATATCCGCGCGCCCAGCGGCACGTCCGGTCCCGGCGGCATCTGCTGCGAGCCGATCATGGCCGCCACTTCACCCAGCCGGGGGATGTTGGTCAGCAGGTTGGCCGCGATTTCCGGGTGCATGCCCCATATCTGCTGTTCCTCGGCGTTCAGTGGCTCGCCCGACAGGCGCTTGCGCAGGGTGTCCGGCGGCAGGGCCACGCAGCCCAGCTGACAGAGCATGGCGGCCAGTTCCAGTTGCCACAGCGGCTTGGCGTCCAGTCGCGCCCCCATCTTCACCACCAGGTCGCGGATGCGCTCGCTGCGGCCAAAGGCCTCCGGGTTCACCAGCGCCAGCACGTCGGTCAGCACCTGCACGCTGCCGCGCAGGGTGCCGCGCAGCAGTTCGCGTTCGGCTACCACCAGCCGGTGCTGGCGCAGCGCGTCACGCAGCACGCCCACCAGTTCTTCCGGCGGGCAGGGTTTGGTCAGAAAGCGGAACACCGCCCCCCGGTTCACGGAGGCCACGGCCGTGGCGAAGTCGCCGTGGCCGGAAAGGATGATGCGCACTGCGTCGGGCGCGCGCTGGCGTACGTGCTCCAGAAAGGTGATGCCGTCCATGCCCGGCATGCGCAGGTCGGACACCACCACCGCGAACGGGCCCTTGCCCTCCAGCGCCAGCAGGCCCTGCTCCGGGCCTTCCGCCGTGGCCACGTCGAAGGCGCGGCGCAGGTTGCGCAGAAAGGTATCGAGGATGTTGGGTTCGTCGTCCACGAACAGGATGCGTTCGGTCATGCGGTGCTCCGTGTGGGGGCGAAAAATGCCGGAACGGTATGCGGCGCGGCTGGCTGGTGGTCACGCGGACGGGGCGGTGTCCGTTGCGCCGTCATTGGGGACATCTGCCGCGCGGGGCGCGGGCTGCGGCGGGAACAGCCGTTCGGTGGGTGTTGTGGGGGCTGCCTCAACCGCCACCCGGTGCGCGGCGGCCCGCCAGACGTATTGCACCCCGGTATCGGCAGGGATGGCGTCGTGCCCGCGCCCGCCAAACAGCACCCGCACCCCGCCGTGGGTGCGGCGGCGGATGATGATGGGGCTGGCCGCCATGTCCGCGTGGTAGCGCTTGCGGTCCAAGGCGATCTGGCTTCCCATCTCCTTCTGGCGGGTATCCAGTTGGTTGCGCATGCGTATCAGCGCCTCCACCAGGGTGCGGTCTTCTTCCGGGGTTTGCAGCAGCACGGCCATGTCCGGGCCGGGGGGCAGTTCCGCCGATATGCGCGCCATGCGGTCGGCCAGGGTGTCGCGTTCGCGCAGCAGGGCGTTGAGCTGTGTTGTGTCCGGCTGCACCATCAGCCGGGTGGGCACCTCTGCCACCGAACCTGCCTCGCCGATGTCGATGCCCCCGCCTACGCGGATGACGCTGCCGATGACCACGCCGCGCCCCGGTGCCAGAAAGCGGCCGCCCGCCGTGATGCGCGAACCCGTCACCCCTGAGGGGATGACCACGTCGCCGCCCGCCGTTACCAGTGCAAAGGCGGCGTGCGCGGCCACCACGTTGCCGCCCGCCTCGATGCCCGCTTCCACCACGGTAGGAGCACCGGACGCTGCGTCCGGAGGCAGGCCCGGATGTTGGCCCGGATGTGCACCGGAAGCAGCCCCGGAACGCTGGTCCGCCGCCGTGGATGCGGCTGCGGGTGCCGATCTGAGCGGGCTGGCCGGGCTGGCCGTGGTAACCGCACCCGAGCGTATGCCCGGCGGGAGCACGGTGTTCGTCTGGCTGGCAGGCCCGGTTGCGTCAGCCGCATCGGTCACGCTGCCCACGGCCTCGCGTCCGGCCCGGCCCATGACGATGCCGCCGCGCACCATCAGGTTGCCGCCACAGCGCACGCGGGCGTTTTCCACCGCTTCCTCCACCAGGACGTGGTGGCGTACGGTCAGCGTCACGCCGCTGCGCACCGAACCCCGCACGCAGGCCGAGCCGTCGGGCACGGAGATGTCGCCCGTGGCCAGGTCCACGTCGCCGTCGATGATCCGCAGGGGGGATACGGCCACCTCGCCGCGCGCCACGTCCACCAGCCCCGGCGTGGAAGCCACGAACAGCACGCAGCCGTCGTCCTCGTCCAGTGCCCGGACGCCGGGACCGGGGGTGAGGCGCAACGGAGCGCCGGGGCGCTGGGCCACATGCGCGCCGAATACGTCCACGCCTGGGGCGCCGGGGGTGGGCGGAAACAGCCGGGCCACCTTGTCGCCGGGGGCCACGGTGAAGTGCGGCCAGCGGTCGGAGCACGCCACCCGTCCCTCGTCCTGTGCCAGCACGCAGGTGGCGTCGGTGATGGCCAGAAATTCCAGTCGGCCGTCGCGGCCATGCTCCGGGGGGGTCCCCCGGGCCAGCAGCACCCCGGTGCGCGGACCAAGCCGGGCGGCATCGCGCAGGGCGGTCTGCAGCGCGGCGACATCCAGGGGCGGAGCGTTTGGCCCGGCGCCGACGCCAAGGCGCGTGGCCGCCGCCAGGTAGGCGTCCGGGTCAAGGGGGCGGTTGCGGTGGTCGGTGGCGTGCACGTCGGCCAGCACGGACAGTCTGTCGAGACTCACGGTCACCAGCGGGCGCAGGGTAAGGGTGTGCGGCGTGCCAGCGGATATGGGCGGGGTGGAGGTGCCCGTTGGTTCAGCGGGGTCGGGAGGGGCGGTGGGGGCAGGGACTGCCGCCGGGGTGCCGGGTGCTGCCGCCGCAGCGGGGCGCTCCATGCGCTCCAGCACCCCCAGTTCGCGGGCCATGAGTTCGCCGGTGACCAGGTCGATGCCCAGGGGCGCCCGGGTGTCGCCAAGCGGGGGAAAGGCCGTGCCGTCCAGCACCCGGCCCACGGATTCGCCGTGGCGCACCGGCCGGGTGGGGTCGCCGTAGGGTTGCAGCAGCCCGGCAAGATCGGCTGGCTGCACGGGATGCCCCGGAAGAGACGGATTCCCCGAAAGGGCCGGGCCTGCTGGCATGGGCGTGGCGGCGGGGGAAGTGATGGGCTGTTCCGGCCGGGGGGGGCTGTCGGGCATGGGGACTCCGATGATTGCTCCGGTGCCTGTGCGAGATGTGCCATGGGTGCGCCGGTCAGGGACGAATGGCGCGGTCCGGGGGCACCTCCGGTGATGCACGTCCGGGGCTGCACTTCCGGTGATGCATGTCTGGTGATGCATGTCTGGAACAGCATAGCATCTCCGATGGCGCGTTGTCAGTCCCCAGGGCGGTGATGCGTGCGCCTTTCGCCAACGGAAGCCCGCTGTGCCCCGCAACGGAAACGGGCCGGAAGGCATACCTTCCGGCCCGTGGCGTTTGCTTGGGGCGTGGCGCGTGCGGTGTCCCTTACGCGGTTTCCTTCTTCATGCCCTCGATCAGGCGGCGTAGTTCGGCGGCCTGGTCGGCCAGGTTGCGCAGGTCGGTGTTGGTGGCGTTGACCAGCGTGCCGTTTTCGCGGGCAATGCGGTCGATTTCCTCCACCGAGCGGGTAATCTCTTCACTGGCGGCGGACTGTTCCTCGGCTGCCGTGGCGATGGCCTGCACCTGCCCGGCGGCGTCGTGGGCCATGGTCACGATTTCCTGCAACAGCTCGCCCGAACTGCCGGAAAGGCGCGCCGCGCCGTCAATGGCGTTGACCGCGTCGTCCATGCCCGTCACGTTGGTGCGGGCCAGGTCCTGGATGGCCTTGATGGAATCGCCCACTTCCTTGGTGGCACCCATGGTCTTTTCGGCCAGCTTGCGCACCTCGTCGGCCACCACGGCAAAGCCGCGCCCGGCGTCACCGGCCCGCGCCGCCTCGATGGCCGCGTTCAGCGCCAGCAGGTTGGTCTGGTCGGCGATGTCGTTGATCACGTTCATCACGTGGCCGATGGCCTCGGACTGCTGCCCCAGGCGGTGCATGTTGTCCTTGAGGTTGCTGGCCAGGTTCTTCAGGTCCTGCATGGCCTTCACGGTCTGGCCCACCATGCCCGAGCCTTCGTCGGCCTTGGTGCGCGAGGCCTCGGTCTGGTCGGCGGCGCGGCCCGCGTTGCGCGCCACTTCCAGCACCGTGGCGTTCATTTCTTCCATGGCCGTGGCCGTCTCGTTGATGCGGGCCATCTGGGTGTCGGTGCCCCGGCTGATCTCTTCGGACCGGCGCGAGATGTCTTCCGCCGCGTGGTCGATGGCGCGTACCACGCCTTCCAGCCGTCCGGCGGCGGTAAGAATGCCTTCCTTGGTGGCCACGGCGGCCTTGGCCATGGCTTCTTCGGCCTGCTGGGCGGAGGCGCGTGCGGCGTCGGCCTGGCGGCCTGCCTCGCGCTGCTTTTCGGTGATGTCGGCAATGTTGTTCTTGAGCGTGGCGACCATGGTGTTCAGCGCGGCCTGAAGGGCCGAAACCTCGTCGCGGCCCTTGGCCTCGATGCGTATCTCAAGGTTGCCGTCGGCCACGGCCTGGGCTGCCGCCGTGGCTTCACGCAATGGCCGCACGATGGACGCGATGAGCATGATACACACCGGTATGACGACCAGAAGCAGGATCGCCGCCATGACCGAAAGCTGCCAGGTCAGGGCCTTGCTGGCGAGGCCTTCGAGCGTGTTGTTGATGGCGGCCTTGGCCTCGTCGATGTTGTCGATGTACACCCCGGTGCCGATCCAGAATTTGGTGCCGGGAATCATTTCGGCATAGGCCAGCTTGGGCTGGTCGCCCTTGCCCGGCTTGGGGAAAATGTACTCGACGAACCCCCCGCCAGACGTGGCGCGCTGGGCCAACTCGCGCACGAAGTAAACCCCGTTCTTGTCCTTGTTCTCGGACAGGTCCTTGCCGTGCACGCTCTTGTTGGGGGGCAGGGCCACGTTGGTGGTGCCCTGGTAGACGAAAAAGTATCCGGACTGGTCCTTTTCGAAGCGGATGGTATCGATGGCCTTGCGCACCGTCTCGATGCGCGCGGCATCGTCCGGTACATCGGCCAGCAACTGGCCCAGGGCCAGGGCCACGGAGTGGGTGGCCACCTGCAACTTGGCCTTTTCCTCTTCCAGCATCACCTGTTGGGTCTCGGTGACGCCGTGGTCCTTTACCGTATCGATGGTGGCCACGAAGGCCCCCACCACGCCGGTGACAAACAGCACCATGAAGACGAGCAGCGTGATGACGCGCGCGCCGATGGAGAAATTCCTGAACATGCGATCCCCCTTGAGTGTTCGCACGAGTCGCCTGCCTTCGGTGTGCCTGCCGCGGGCCAGCTCCCGGATACTGGTTTGAGGTAACACTATACGCTGATATCTTTTTTGCAAAGGCCGTTAGCGGTTATTAGTGGAATGCCCGCATCCCTCTGCGGTGTTTCCGGAACGCAAGGGGGCCGTCCCCGCAAATGCGGAAACGGCCCCCCTTATGTCACCTATCGGCTGAAGTCACGCTTACTTGAGGTTTTCCGCCAGAAGTTCGGCGATGTGGCCGACCTTCATGCGGCTGCCGCGCTTTTCGGCGCCGCCGCGAATCTGCATGATGCAGCCGGGGCAGTCGGCCACCATGCGGGTGGCGCCGGTGGCTTCGGCGTTGTTCAGCTTCTTGTCCAGCAGTTCCTTGGACAGTTCCGGGAACTTCATGGAGAAGGTGCCGCCAAAGCCGCAGCACACCGCTTCTTCCTGGGCCGGGCAGTATTCCGAGCCGGAAGACGCGATGAGCGCGCGGGGCTGCTCCACCACGCCAAGGCCACGGCACAGGTGGCACGAGGAGTGGTAGGCCACCTTCTCGCCCTTGCCCTTGAAGTCGTCGGCGGTCATGCCGAGCACGTCATGGACGAAGGAGCTGAAGTCGATGATCTTGGAGGCGAACAGCTTCACCTTGCCCGTCATGTCCGCCTGACCCGCGAGGATGTTGGGGTAGCCTTCCTTCAGGTGCGAGGCGCACGAGGCGCACAGGGTGACGATGTAGTCGTACTTGGCCGCGTCGAACGCCATGACGTTCTGGCGCGCCACGTCGATGGTGGCCTGACGTTCGGCCATCATCTGCACGGGCAGGCCGCAGCAGCTCTGGTCCATGGGGAAGTCCATCTCCACCCCGCGCGAGGCCAGCACCTTGACGGCGGCCTTCATCTGCTCGGGGTAGACGAAGTCCTGCACGCAACCGGAGAACAGGGCCACGCGCAGCTTGGCGCCCGACACGCGCGGACGGATGGTTTCCCATTCGTCGCGGAAGGCCTTTTCCGCAATGGCGGGCAGCGCGCGGAACCCGTGGTCCTTCATGAATATCTGCGGCAGATGGCGCAGATACGGGGTGCCGCCGGTAACCGGCTTCTGGGCGTACTTGCCGAAGCGCAGCAGGGTGTGGAACAGCTTGCGGTTCTTCAGCACCTTGCCGAGCAGGGTGGCTTCCACGGGTGCGCCGTCCTCTTCGCTGAGGCGGGCGCGGATTTCCTTGATCAGGCGGGGCAGGTCGATGCCACCCGCGCAGATGCTCTTGCACGATTCGCAGTTGATGCAGTTCTGCACCAGGTTGCGGGCCTTGTCCTTGCCATGGAAGAAGTAGGTGAGGATGAGGCCGATGGCGCCGATGTAGATGTGGCCCATCTTGTGGCCGCCCACCAGGCGGTACACCGGGCACACGTTGGCGCACGCGCCGCAGCGCACGCAGCGCATCACCTGCGAGAACAGCGGGTCCTGGGCCAGGGCGCGGCGGCCGTTGTCCAGGAACACGATGTGCATTTCCTTCTTCTCGTCGGCGGCAGCCTTGCACTCGTTGGCACCGGTGATCCAGGTGACGTACGAGGTGATGGCCTGGCCGGTGGCGTTGCGGGGCAGCACGCGCAGCGACTTCAGGGCATCGTTCAGGCTGGGGGTCAGCTTGTCCAGGCCGCACAGGGCCACGTGCACGCGGGGCAGGGTGGTGACGAGGCGCGCGTTGCCCTCGTTGGTGACCAGGCCGATGGTGCCCGATTCGGCAATGGCGAAGTTGGCGCCCGAAATGCCCATGTCGGCGGTGGCGAAGTGCTGGCGCAGTTCGCGGCGGGCCACCTTCACCAGGCGCTGGATGTCCACTTCCTGCTTCTGCTTGGTCACCTCGGAAAAGAGGTCGGCCACCTGATAGCGCGAAAGGTGGATGGCGGGCATGACCATGTGGGTCGGCCCTTCGTGGCGCAACTGGATGATCCATTCGCCAAGGTCGGTCTCGATCACTTCAAGGCCGTCGTCCTCCAAGCGGTGGTTGAGCAGCGTTTCTTCCGCCGTCATGGACTTGGACTTGACGATCTTCTTGCAGTTCGACGCCTTGGCGATGCGCGCGATGATCTCGTTGGCCTCGGTGGCGTCTTTGGCCATGTGCACCTTGACGCCGCGCTTTTCGGCCTCTGCCTTGAACTGGGCGTACAGGGCGTCCATGTTCTTGGCGGCGGCGTCCTTGGCGTCGGCCACTTCGGCGATCATGGCCTTTTCGTCAAGCCCGCGGAAGGCGTTGGCGCGGCTGACGGGGTAGGCCGTGGCGAACTTGTCCATGGCCTCGCGCAGAAACTCGTTGTCGAGGGATTCGCGCAGTTCCTTGCGGTATTCTTTCAGGGTCTTGGCGGTTTGCATCGACTAGTCCTCCAGCATCAGGATGTGCAGTTCCAGCGGGCCGTGCACGCCGATGGCCAGCACCCGCTCGATGTCGGCGGTACGGCTGGGCCCGGTGATGAACGCGGTGTAACGCGGCGTGCCGGTGTTGATCAGCGCGTTGACTTCCTGCTCGCCCTCGAAGGCCGTGGCCCTGATGCGCGATTTGGGCAGGATGGCCATGTGGATTTCGCTGATCATGGAGGACAGGCGCAGTTCCTCGCTGGTGGAGTCGATGACGCAGGTGCCGGTTTCGGCGATGGCAAGGTCGGCGTGGGCCACGCCGATGTCGATGCCCGCAAGGTGGCCGCGCAGGCCCTCGCGGATGCACTTCACGCCGCGTTCGGCGCACAGGGCCGAAAAGGCGGCGTATTCTTCTTCGGAAAGGTTGGGTGCGGCCACCACCTTTTCCTGCTTGGTTTCGCACAGGGCCTCGGCCTTGTCCGAAAGCTTTTCCTCGCAGCCGGAAACCAGCAGCTGGCAGGCTTCCTTCTTGTCACAGACGTCGAGGGCGTAGGCGAAGGCCTCTTTCAGGTCCTTCAGTTCCACCACGGTGGCGCCGACCGCCTCGGCTTTCTCACGCATGAGCCGGGCAAGGTCATTGGTAGCACTCATCAGTACTCTCCCTTTACTGAATGCCAAGTTGCGCCGTCAGCCGCGCAAGGTCCAGCGCATGCGCCACGAGGTCGGCCCCGCGGCGTATCTTGACCAGTTCGCGCAGCTTCTGGCTGTTCAGGATCTCCTCCATCTTCCGGGCCACGGTGTACGTGTCCTCGCGGACCACGACCACCGGAACCCCCAGCGCCTCTGACCGGGCGCGTATGATCTCATCGGGGGGGATGTTTCCGGTCAGGACCAGGCAAGGGCACTGCCCCTCCAGTGCGACAAGTTGCAGGTCCGTCCGGTCTCCTCCCACGATGGTTGCGCAGTTGGCGTGCCGCCGAAAGTGCGCCATGAAGTTCTCCACCTGCATGGTGCCGATGAGGAACCCATCCACGATGCGGCTGGCCCGCGCCGTGCCCGAGACCATGCGACCGCCCAGGCGGTGCGCCAGCTCCGACACCTTGATGGCGTTGAGGAGCGGGTCGTTGGGCACGATGCCGAGCACGGGCACGCCCCGTTCCGCCAGGAACGGGACAAGCACCTCTTCGGCGTCGCGCAGGTAGCTTTCGGGCACGTCGTTGCACAGGACGCCCGCAAGGGCGTCTCCCAGCAGTTCCTTTGCGTACAGGATGGCATCGTAGTCGATGCCGTGGGCATACCGTTCCACCAGCAGCACCTTGAGGTCGAGACGCCGGACGACCGAAGGGCCGTCCACGCCGCGTGCCTTGCCGGTGGTCAGGAACGCTCCGGCGCCGCCCACCAGCATGGTGTCGTGCCCGCGCGAAAGCGCCCCGTAGGCAGAGGCCACGCGCTCAAGCGCGTTGCCCCCCGACAGGGCTGCCGCCCGGATGTTGCCGGGCATGGTCACGGGGGTGAGCACCTCGGGCGGGGCGGAAAGCCCCAGCACCTCCTGCACCAGCAGGGCGTCCTCGTCGCCGGTCTGTTCGTCCACGGTCCGGGGCAACGTTCCCAGGGGCTTCATGAAGCCCACGTTGCGTCCGGTTTGCCGTAGCGCAAGACCAAGCGCCATGCAGACAAGGTTCTTGCCTGCCCGAGCCGCCGTAGATCCGATGTAGATGCCCACCATGTCCGTATGTCCGTTGTACGCAAGGCCTTGGGGTGGTCCGGGGGAACCTTGGGCCGTGGCCGCCAGCGGCCCCCGGGGACTCCGGGCATGGCCCGGAGAAACCCCGCCGCACGGTCCGGAAACCGATCCGGGCGGCGGGGAATATGGCGTCTGACAAGGGCCTGTTGTCGCCATGAGGATTTTTGTTCTCTGCCAAGGAAGAATCGCTTTTTATGGAGGGCGTGCCGCAGCCGTTAGGTGAGCGGAGCGAACCTTACGGATGAGGACCGCAGAGCGTACTCTTGTGGTATTCAACCGGAATAAAAAGCTGTTCTGACGAAGGCAGAGGGCAAAAGGCCCATGGCGGCGGCAGGCCTAGTTCTTGCCGTTCAGCACGGCAACAGTGGTCTGGGCGATTTCCAGTTCCTCGTTGGTGGGCACCACCAGCACGGGCACGCGCTGGCCGGGCTTGCCGATGTGGCGCGCCTGGCCCGAACGCTTGGCGTTGACCGCCTCGTCGATGTCGATGCCCAGGATGTCCATGTCCTTGCACACGGCAGCGCGCAGGAAGTCGTCGTTCTCGCCGATGCCGGCGGTGAACACGATGGCGTCCAGCTTGCCCACCACCACGGCGAACGAGCCGATGTACTTGCGGATGCGGTAGACGAACATCTGGAAGGCCAGTTCGGCCATCTCGTCGCCCTTTTCACGGGCGGCGTGGATGTCGCGCATGTCGTTCATGCCGCACACGCCCTTCAGGCCGCTCTGCTTGTTCATCACGGTGTCGATTTCGGCGCCGGACCAGCCCTTCTTTTCCATCAGGAAGGGGACCAGGGCGGGGTCGATGTCGCCGCAGCGGGTGCCCATCATCAGGCCTTCCAGCGGGGTGATGCCCATGGTGGTGTCTACGCAACGGCCGTTCTTCACGGCGGCCATGGAGCACCCGTTGCCGAGGTGGCAGGTGATGATGTTCAGTTCGTCCAGGGGCTTGCCCAGGAATTCTGCGGTCTTCTTGGTGATGTAGCGGTGCGAGGTGCCGTGGAAGCCGTAGCGGCGGATGCGCAGCGTCTTGTACAGGTCGTAGGGCAGCGGGTAAAGATACGCCTTCTTGGGCATGGTCTGGTGGAACTCGGTGTCGAACACGCCCACGGAAGGCGCGTGCGGGAAGAGTTCTTCCGCCACTTCGATGCCCGCAAGGTTGGCGGGGTTGTGCAGCGGGCCCAGCGGAATGTAGTCGCGGATGATGCCCTTGGCCCATTCGTCGATCTTGACGGACTGCTTGATTTCTTCGCCGCCAAGCAGCACGCGGTGACCCACGGCGTAGATTTCGCTCTTGTCGGCGATGACGCCCTTCTCGGCATCGGTGATCAGGTCCACGACTTTCTTCATGCCTTCGACATGATTGGCGAACGCCTGTTCGAGGACGATCTTTTCCTCGGCGTCGGTGTCGGGCTTGATCTTGTGGGTCAGTTTGCCCATGCCTTCGCCGATGCGCTCGACAAGACCGGAACACAGGGACTTCTCGGTGGTCATGTCGATGAGCTGGTACTTGATGGACGAGCTGCCGGAGTTGATGACGAGTACGTTCATGCGGGTCTTTTCCTTTCGGGGTGTGGCCCTCCGGGGCGTGTGGGCGACCCGGAGGGGCGGGTGCCGGGGGGAGTGTGGGCTGGCCCCCGGCTGTGGTTGCAAGTGTCCGGGGCTATTCCCAGATTGTCCTTTCGCCCGTTGGCTGACCGACCCGAAGGGCGCGGTGCGTGCCCGTTGGGCGAGCTTGCGAGCCTTACGGGCATCGAGCGCAGAGCGGTCAAACTTCGCCTTCCATTGCTTTGCTGTCCTTATCCGTAAGACTCGCGCTACGCGCTCGCCAAACGGCTAAGGCTCGGTCAAATACGAGAAGAGTACGCTCTGCGGTCGCCATCCGTAATGCTCGAAGACTCGCATAACGGCTGCCGCACTCCCTCATGGCAGGCTCGTTTTCCTTGCCAACGAACGAAAATCCTAATCTGGAAACAGCCCCAGGAAGATAGGGCTGTCAGCCTAGATAAGGCCCTTCTCGGCCTGCGCCTGAATGGCGGTGATGGCCACGGTGTTCACGATGTCGGGCACCGTGCAGCCACGCGACAGGTCGTTGACGGGCTTGTTCAGGCCCTGCAGCACCGGGCCGATGGCCACGGCCCCGGCGGCGCGCTGCACGGCCTTGTAGGTGTTGTTGCCGGTGTTCAGGTCGGGGAAGATGAACACCGTGGCCTGACCGGCCACCTGGCTGCCGGGAAGCTTGGTGCGCGCGACATCCATGTCGATGGCGGCGTCGTACTGCAACGGGCCTTCCAGCAGCAGTTCCGGCGCGCGTTCCTTGGCGATGCGGGTGGCCTCGATGACCTTTTCCACGTCCGCGCCCTTGCCGGACGAGCCGGTGGAGTACGACAGCATGGCCACGCGCGGCTCGATGCCGAAGATGCGCGCGGTGTGGGCCGAGTTGATGGCGATTTCGGCCAGCTGTTCCGCCGTGGGGTTGGGGTTCACCGCGCAGTCGCCGAAGGCCAGCACGCGGTCCTTCAGGCACATCAGGAACACGCTGGACACGATGGAGAAGCCGGGCTTGGTCTTGATGAACTCGAACGCCGGGCGGATGGTGTGCGCCGTGGTGTTGATGGAGCCGGAAACCATGCCCTCCGCGTCGCCCTTGTGCACCATCATGGTGCCGAAGTAGGTGACGTCGTTCATGGTGTCGCGGGCGCGTTCGATGCTGACGCCCTTGTGCTTGCGCAGTTCGAAGTAGGCCTGGGCGTATTCCTCGAACTTGGGCGACAGGTTGGGCTGGATGATCTGCACGCCGTCCAGGGCGATGCCCAGTTCGCTGACCTTGGAGCCCACCTTGTCGGCGTCGCCCAGCAGGATGATGTCGGCAACCTCGCGCCGGGCCAGGATGTCGGCGGCGCGCAGGATGCGTTCCTCCACCCCTTCGGGCAGCACGATGCGCATGCGGTTCTGCTTGGCGCGCTCGATCAGGTTGAACTCGAACATCATGGGGGTGATGCGGCTGGACTTGCGGTTGATCAGGCGGCGGCCCAGTTCCTGGCTGTCCACGCAACGCTCGAACAGGCCGAGGGCGGTGTTGATCTTGCGCTCGTTGTCCGGCTCGATCTTGCCGTACAGCTCGTTCAGGGTCTGGATGGTCTTGTAGGTGTGGTCCTTTACCGACAGGATGGGAATGGGCACCCCGGTCCAGCCTTCGATGAGGCGGTGCACGTTGGGCGCGGGCTGGATGCCGCCGGTCAGCAGCATGCCCGAAATGTCGGGATAGGCGCCGGAAAGGCGGGTGGCGAGGCCGGTGAGGATGATGTCCGAACGATCACCGGGGGTGATCACGAGGCAACCGGGGGTGACGTAGTCGAGGAAATTGCCGATCTGCATGGCGGCGATGACGTAGTCGTCCACCAGGGTATCCATGCGGCCATGGCCGTACAGCACCTGGGCGTTCAGCCACTTCTTCACGTCGCCCATGGTGGGCTTGCCCAGGGTGGGTTCCTCGGGCACCACGTACACGGCCAGGGGGTTGGAGCAGTTGACCTTGCACTCCAGGCTGCTGATGACCACGTCGCGTTCGGCGTCGGTGACCGAGGCGCGGTTGATCACCGCGGCCACGATGTCCAGCCCCTTTTCGTCCAGCAGGTCGATGGTCAGCTGGGTGGAGGCGACGATTTCGTGGGCGGTCTTCTGCTGGCCATTGGCCACCACCATCACGGGGCAGCCGAGGTTGGCGGCGATGTCGGCGTTCAGGTCGAATTCGAAGGCGGCATCCTTGCCCAGAAAGTCGGTGCCCTCGCAGAGCACGAAGTCGTAGCTGTCTTCCAGCTGCTTGTACTTCTTCAGGATGTTTTCAAGCAGCGTGGCGTGCTGACCGTTGTTGATCAGCTCCCGGGCGTCCTGCAGCGAGTACGCGTAGGTGTCGGCCACGGGGATGTCGAGGTTGAAGTGGGTCAGGATGAGGTTGGTGTCGTGGTCCACCGCATCCGTGACGGGCCTGTTGATGATGGGGCGGAAGAAGGCGACCTTGCGGATGTCGCGCAGCAATAGCTGCATCATGCCGAGCACCACGGCGGACTTGCCGCTCTTCGATTCCGTCGCGGTGATGTACAGATTGTTGGCCATGCATATCTCCTTGGTGCCCCGCACCCGGGTGGGGTGCGGCACTGGGCGGGCGCGGCGAGGCGTCCATGGATCGTACATCGGCGGCACGGCCGCCGGTGTTTCCGGGCCTGGCCCGGTGAGCCAAACGGCCCGCGGAACATTCCGCGGGTCCGAAATCCCCTGACGGGGGGCCGCCGTTCGGCCCCCCGCCGGGGAATGATACCAGAGCGCGGCGCGGCATGCGCGCCCGATCATCAAGTATATAATCCGTGGGCACGGCCAGGCCGCGCCCGCTCGCCATCCTGTCTGACCTGCGGCGCGGCGTGCGCGCCCGATCATCAAGTATATAATCCGGGGCACGGCCAGGCCGCGCCCCGGATGTCCGTTCTACCGCAGCGAATCCGCGTACAGTTCGATGGAGTGCTTCACCGCCACCTTGGCCCCATGCTGCGAGAGCATGTCGGTCATTTGCAGCATGCAGGCGGGGCAGCCGGTGGACACCACCTGGGCACCGGTGGCCAGGATGTTGTCGCGCTTGCGCTCGCCGATTTGCTTGGACAGTTCGTAGTGGTACAGGTTGAAGCTGCCGCCCGAACCGCAGCAGCGGTCGCATTCGGCCATTTCCACCAGTTCGTACTTGGGGTTCATGCCGATGAGGGCGCGCGGCTGCGAGGTGACGCCGAGCGACTTCTTCATGTGGCAGGAATCGTGGAAGGTCACCTTCACGCCGCCCTTGGCCGGGGCCTCGGGCGAAACGCCCAGCACGTCCACCACGAACTGGTTCACGTCCATGACCTTGTCGTGCAGGGCGCGAATCTGGTCGCGCATGGGGGCCGGGTAGTCCTCCATGAGCTTGGGCCAGATTTCCTTGATGGTGGCGGTGCAGGTGGCGCACGGGGTCACCAGGTAGTCGAAGCCGCCCTTGGAGAACAGGTCGAGGTTGATCTTGACCAGTTTGTCGTAGGCCACGCGGTCGCCCGACGAGATGGCGGGGATGCCGCAGCAGGCCTGGCCTTCGGGCATGTACACGCCAACGCCGTGGTATTCGAACACCTTCAGGCAGGCTTCGGCCACGCTGACGAACATCTTGTCGCCAAGGCAGCCCGGGAAGAAGGCGACGCGCTTGCCGCTCTTGCCCGCCGGGGTGTCCAGCGCCTTCACCTTGCTGTGCAGCGACTGCGTGGCAAGGCCCACGAAGTGACGGTCGCCGATGATGGGCGACAGCACCTTGGAGCACGAGGAGCCGAGCAGGTCGTCCACCTTGCTGGTGAAGATGCCCTGGAACTTCGAGCCGATGTCGAGCAGGGCGTTGAACAGGGCGGGCTTGGTCAGCATGCCGCGCAGGATGGCCTTCTTGACCGGCGAGAGGCCCATGTAGGTGTTCACGATGACACGGGCACGCAGGAAGATGTCCATGACCTTCACGCCCGACGGGCAGTTGGCCCCGCACGAGCCGCACAGCAGACACTTGTTCAGCTTTTCCTGAACACCGGCCGCGTCGTGGATCATTTCCTTGGCAAGGTTTTCGAGCAGCGCGATCTTGCCGCGCGTAACGTCCGCCTCTTTCATGGTCTCGGCAAACACGGGGCAGACGGCCTGGCACATGCCGCACTTCATGCAGCCGACCATCTGGTCGTCCAGCTCGTGCAGCAGCTTGGCGAGTTTGGTAAGGTCTGCCATGGCGTTAGGCTCCGATGATCTTGCCAGGATTCAGGATGTACTTGGGGTCGATGGCACGCTTCATGTTGCGCGAGAACTCGATGGTGGCCTTGGAGGTTTCCTTCTCCATCCACTTCGACTTGGCCATGCCGATGCCATGTTCGCCCGACAGGGTACCCTGCAGCGAAAGGGCCACGTCGAAGATTTCGTCCACGGCGTGTTCCACGCGCTCGAACTCGTGCTTGTCGCGGCGGTCGCACATGATGGTCGGGTGCAGGTTGCCGTCGCCCGCGTGACCGAAGGTGCCGATGGTGATGTTGTACTTGGCCGCGATGTCATTGATGGCCTTGACCATGGCAGGAATCTTGGAACGCGGCACGGTGGCGTCTTCAAGCACGGTGGTGGGCTTGGCGCGGGCAAGGGCGGGCAGCGCGTTGCGGCGGGCTTCCCACAGCTTGAACTTTTCGGCGGCGTCCTTGGCCACCTTGATTTCGATGGCGCCGACCTTGTTCAGTACCTTTTCCACCTTCTCGGCGTCGTCGGCCACCTGACCGGCGTGGCCGTCCACTTCGATGAGCAGGATGGCCTGGGCGTCGCGCGGCAGGCCGGCCTTGGTGAAGTCGTCAACGTAGCGGATGGTGGCCTGGTCCATGAATTCCAGGGTGCAGGGCACCACGTGGGCGGCGATGATGCCGGCAACGGCCTCGGACGCCTTGTTCACGTCGTCGAACACGGCCATCATGGCCTTGGAGGCCTGGGGCGGCGGCACCAGCTTCAGGATGATCTGGCTGAACACGCCAAGGGTGCCTTCGGACGCCACCATGAGACCGGCGAGGTTGTAGCCGGTCACGCACTTGACGGTGCGCGAACCGGTCTTCACCAGGCCGCCGTTGACGTCGAAAAATTCGATCCCCATCACGTAGTCCTTGGTCACGCCGTACTTCAGGCCGCGCAGGCCACCGGCGTTCTCGGCCACGTTGCCACCAATGGTGGACACGGCCTGCGAACCCGGATCGGGCGGGTAGAAGAGGCCGCGCTTGGCCACTTCCGCCGCGAACTTGGCGGTGACAACGCCGGGCTCGACCACGGCGTACAGGTCTTCCTCGTTGATTTCGATGATGCGGCTCAGGCTGTTGGTCAGGATGACGATGCCTTCACGCGGGTCGGGGATGGTGCCGCCGGAAAGGTTGGTGCCCGCGCCGCGAACGGTGATGGGGTTGCCGTTCTCGTTGCACAGGCGAACGACCTTGCCGAGCTGCTCGGTGGTGGTGGGGCGCACCACCAGGGCGGGCACCACGGCTTCGAGCACGGCGGAATCGTAGGAGTACGACTGGCGGTCGGCCTCGCTGGTGAACACGTTGTCCTTGCCGACGACGGCTTCGAATTCCTTGATCAGGGCTGCACTGGGCATGCGGATAATCCTCCGGGTCAAGCGTTGCTCCACCTCCGTCACCGGGAAAGGGCGAGGCGGCGGAAACCGTAACGGAGCGGATGGCCCCACTCCTTTCCTGGCTGTATGTTCAGCCACTCCTCTGTTGAAAAGGGGGGCGGGGCGTTGCCCCGCCCCCCTTGCACCTCGAAACTAGAACAGGTTGGAGTACGCCCCGAAGCTGAACACGCTGGCGATGATGCCCACGACGATGCCGTAGAGGGCAAAGGGCCAGAAGGTACGCTTCAGGATCATGCCTTCGCGGCCGATCAGGCCGGTAACGGCGCAGACGGCAACGATGTTGTGGATGCACACCATGTTGCCCATGGCGCCACCGGCCACCTGGGCGGCCACGATGATCTGGCGGGGCAGGTTGAGCTGCTGCGCAACGCCCCACTGGAATTCGGCGAACAGAAGGTCCGAAACGGTGTTCGAACCGGTGATGAACGCGCCAAGGCCGCCCACGTAAGAGGCCAGCATGGGCCAGGCGTTGCCCGCAAAGGCGGCGACAGTCTTGGCCATGGCCAGGGGCATGGAGGGGTAGCTGTTGGGGTTCAGGGCCACATCGGCCACGCCGGAACCGCGGAAGATGGACACCAGGGCCACGGCGGCGAACAGCGCGATGGTGGGCGCCTTCATCTTGGAGAACGATTCGGCCCAGGCCTTCTTGACCGCGTCACCCTTCATGCCGTGCAGCACGATGGTCAGCAGGGCCACAAGGGTGAAGGGAATGGTGCCGGGCAGGTACAGGTAGTCGATGGAGGCGGAAACGCCCTTGTAGCCGAGCAGGTTGGCGAAGGGGATCTTCTGGGCGGCCAGGAAGCCTTTCAGGCCCAAGGCGGGAATGCGGGTCAGCACCAGGATGATGCCGATGAGGATATAGGGCAGCCACGCCATGAGCTGGCTCATGTGCGGCTTGAATTCGGTGTTGGTGCTGGTGGCGATGGAGCCGGTCCATTCAGCTTCCCAGGTGGACTGGGGGCCGAAGTCCCAGGTTTCCTTGGGCACGCAGAAGCCCTTCTTGGCGCCAGCCACGATGATGCCAAGGCCCACCAGGCCGCCGATCAGCGACGGGAATTCGGGGCCCACCAGCCAGGCGAAGGTGAGGTAGGGCACGATGAAGGCCACGGCCGCGAACACGCAGAACTGCCACGCGGCAAAGCCTTCGGACCACGACTTCTTCTGGCCGTAGAAACGGGTAAGGAAGCCCAGCATGAAGATGGGCAGGATGAAGATCATGGGGCCGTGCATGGTGGTGACCCACTGGCCGATGACCTTGGCGAAGGTGCCGAAGTCGGTGAAGTTCAGGCCGGGGTTGGCGGCGGCGGCGTCCTTGACCAGCGGGGCAAGGAACTGGAGGCCGATCAGGATGGGCGTGCCCACCGCGCCGAACGACACGCAGAACGAGTTGAACACAAGGCAGATGACGGCGGCGGCCAGCGGCGGAAAGCCGAGGGACAGCAGCAGCGGGGCAGCCAGCGCGGCGGGCGTGCCGAAGCCGGCGGCGCCTTCGATGAAGGCCGCGAACATGTAGCCGATGATGATCGCCTGAATGCGCCTGTCACGGCTGATGTTCTGCATTCCGTACTGGATGGTTTCCATGCCGCCGGAATATTTCAGGGTGTACAGGATGATGATGGCCCCGAACACGATGATCAGCACGCCGATTGCGGTGATCACGCCCTGTAGCGACAGGGCGGCGATGTAGCCCACGGGCAGGTTCCAGGCGCCAATGGCGCCAAGTACGCAGACAAGCCAGGCCAAGGGCATGGCGCGGGTGGAGGGCCAGCGCATGCCGACCATGAGCACCAGGGCCACAAGGATGGGCAACAATGCCACCAATGCAAGCAGTTCCAATGACATCAAAACGCTCCTCTTCTGTTGTGCGTGACCCGCCCCCGGAGTGCACCCGCCGGGATTGGGAAAGGTATGTAAGTGCCGGAGGGGTTTGCACCTCCCCTCCGGCACTGTTCTACCAGGTAGGGTTATTCAGCGGCCCGACCATCGTCGCAGGCGTCGCCACCCTTGCGCCGGGCATGTTCCGGCGTTTCGGTGACGGCGCAGAAGCCGCTATCCCCGTTTCCCACGGTCACCGGTTCCCCGGCGGGGGCGGTAACGGCGGGAGCTTCGGAGATCTGCTTCAGCAGCAGGTAACGTTCGTTGTACTCCTTCTCGATGGCCGCGCGCAGGCGCTTGGACTCTTCGGGAGCGATCTTTTCGAGGGCGGCGTAGCGGGTTTCACCAGCCATGAATTCCTGCATGGTGCCGTTGGGCGCCTTCGATTCGAGCACGAACGGGTTCTTGCCTTCGTCGGCAAGTTCGGGGTTGAAGCGGTACAGGGGCCAGTAGCCGGATTCCACGGCCATCTTGGCTTCTTCCATGGACTTGCCCATGCCCTTGCGCAGGCCCTGGTTGATGCAGGGGGCGTAGGCGATGATCAGCGAGGGGCCCTTGTAGGCTTCGGCTTCCTTGAAGGCCTTCAGCACCTGCTGCTTGTTGGCGCCCATGGAGACGCAGGCAACGTAGACGTAGCCGTAGGTCATGGCCATGCGGCCAAGGTCCTTCTTGCCGGTCTTCTTGCCCGAGGCGGCGAACTTGGCGATGGAGCCCAGCGGGGTGGCCTTGGAGGCCTGGCCGCCGGTGTTGGAGTACACTTCGGTGTCCATGACCAGGATGTTGATGTCCTCGCCGCTGGCCAGCACGTGGTCCACGCCGCCGTAGCCGATGTCGTAGGCCCAGCCGTCACCGCCGAAGATCCACACGGACTTCTTGGTGAACAGGTCGCTCATGTGCCACAGCTCGTCCAGCAGCGGATGGTCGTCCGCGCCGCCAAGCAGGCCAAGGATTTCTTCGCCGTACTTCTTGGAGCCTTCGGCGTCGTCCTTGTTGTCCAGCCAGCCCTGCAGGGCGGCCTTCAGGTCGGCGTCGATGCCCAGCGAAAGGGCTTCGGTCACCACGTCGGACAGCTTCGCACGGCGCTGGTTGTAGGCCATGCTCATGCCGAAGCCGAATTCGGCGGCGTCTTCGAACAGCGAGTTGCCCCAGGCCGGGCCGTGACCATCCTTGTTGGTGGTGTACGGCGTGGTGGGGGCGGAAGCGCCCCAGATGGACGAGCAGCCGGTGGCGTTGGCCACCACCATGCGTTCGCCGAACATCTGGGTAAGCAGCTTGACGTACGGGGTTTCGCCGCAGCCCGCGCAGGCGCCGGAGAATTCCATCAGCGGCTGCTGGAACTGCGAGCCCTTCAGGCTGTCGCGGGCCATCAGGTCGTCCTTGATGGCGATGTTGGCGTCGGCGTAGGCGAGGTTGGCAACCTGGTCGGCCATCTGGGTTTCGATGGGCTTCATGACCAGGGCCTTGTTCTTGGCCGGGCACACGTCGGCGCACGAGCCGCAGCCCATGCAGTCCTGCGCGTACACCTGCATGCGGTACTTCAGGCCGTTCAGTTCCTTGCCCTTGGCTTCGATGGCCACGAACGAGGCAGGCGCGCCAGCCAGTTCGTCATCGGCGGCCAGGATGGGACGGATGGCCGCGTGCGGGCACACGAACGAGCACTGGTTGCACTGGATGCAGTTTTCGGACAGCCACTCGGGCACGGTGATGGCCACGCCGCGCTTTTCGAAGGCGGCGGTGCCCACCGGGAACAGGCCGTCGGGTTCGAAGGCCGAAACCGGCAGCTTGTCGCCCTGCTGGGCCAGGATGGGACGCACCACGTTGGTGATGAAGTCGGGGTCCGAGTTGCCCACGGTGGCCGCGTCGGCGGCGGTGGCCCAGGATTCGGGGTACTTGATCTCGGTGACGGCCTCGATGGCCTTGTCAACGGCGGCCACGTTCATGGCCACGATCTTTTCGCCCTTCTTGCCGTAGGCCTTGTGGATGGAATCCTTCAGCAGCGCCACGGCCTGGTCGAAGGGAATGACGCTGGACAGCTTGAAGAACGCCGTCTGCATGATCATGTTGATGCGCCCGCCAAGGCCCACTTCGGTGGCCACCTTCACGGCGTCCACGTTGTAGAACTTCAGCTTCTTGCGGGCGATGGTGCGCAGCATGGAGGCGGGCAGTTCCTTCTCCATGTCTTCCACGCTGTTCCAGTGCGAGTTCAGCACGAAGGTGCCGCCGGTCTTGATGCCGTCGAGCACGTCGTACTGGTGCACGTAGGCCGACTTGTGGCAGGCGACGTAGTCGGCGCTGTTGACCAGGTAGGTGGACTGGATGGGGCTGTTGCCGAAGCGCAGGTGCGACACGGTGAAGCCGCCCGACTTCTTGGAGTCGTAGGCAAAGTAGCCCTGGGCGTACATGTCGGTGTTGTCGCCGATGATCTTGATGGCCTGCTTGTTGGCGCCCACGGTGCCGTCGGCGCCAAGGCCGAAGAACTTGCACTGCACGGTGCCGGTGGGCACGGTGTCCACGCCTTCGATGACTTCCAGCGAGGTGTCGGTGACGTCGTCGATGATGCCCACGGTGAAGTGGTTCTTGGGGCCGACAACCTTCATGTTGTCGTACACGGCCTTGGCCATGGCCGGGGTGAATTCCTTCGAACCCAGGCCGTAGCGACCGGCGAGGAGCTTGGGCATTTCGCCGCGCTCCATGAAGGCGGTACACACGTCAAGGTACAGCGGTTCGCCCAGCGAACCGGGTTCCTTGGTGCGGTCGAGCACGGTGATGGTGTCGGCGGTGGCGGGCAGCACCGACAGCATGTGGTCGATGGAGAACGGACGGTACAGGCGCACCTTGATCAGGCCCACGCGCTCGCCCTTGGCGTTCAGGAAGTTGACCACTTCCTCGATGGTTTCACAGGCGGAACCCATGGCGATGATCACGCGCTCGGCTTCGGGGTGGCCCACGTAGTCGAACAGCTTGTAGGAACGACCGGTGATTTCGCCGACCTTCTTCATGTAGTTCGCCACAATGCCGGGCACGGCGTTGTAGAACGAATTGCAGGCTTCACGCGCCTGGAAGTAGATGTCGGGGTTCTGCGCGGTGCCGCGGATGTGCGGGTGTTCCGGGTTCATGGCGTTCTGGCGGAAGGCTTCCACCTTCTCCCAGTTCACCACTTTCTTCATGTCGTCGTAGTCGATGACTTCGATCTTCTGCAACTCGTGCGAGGTGCGGAAGCCGTCGAAGAAGTGACAGAACGGCACGCTGGACTCGATGGCGGCCAGGTGGGCGACGAGCGCCATGTCCATGGCTTCCTGCACCGAGTTGGAGTTCAGGAAGGCGAAACCGGTCTGGCGGGCGGCCATGACGTCCTGGTGGTCGCCGAAAATGGACAGCGCGTGCGAGGCAAGCGCGCGGGCCGAAACATGAAAGACGCCGGGAAGCAGTTCACCGGCGATCTTGTACATGTTCGGGATCATCAGCAGCAGGCCCTGCGAGGCGGTGAAGGTGGCGGTCAGCGCGCCGGCGGCCAGCGAGCCGTGCACGGCGCCCGCAGCGCCCGCTTCGGACTGCAACTGGCGGACAGACACCGTCTGCCCGAAAAGGTTCTTCTTGCCTTGGGCGGCCCATTCGTCCGCCGATTCACCCATGTTGGACGAAGGGGTGATGGGGTAGATGGCGGCGGTATCGCTGAGCGCGTAGGCGACGTACGCAGCAGCGGTGTTGCCGTCCATGGTCTTCATTTTCTTGGCCATTGATCTCTCCTTGGGATTGCTAACCTTGAAGCGGGGGTGAAAGGTCAGCCGTGCCTTGCGGCGCGGTCCTTGGCATGACTCCGGAATGAAAATGACCCGGAGGTGGGCATGAACCCGGTATCGTGCCTTGTCATGCCGGCCCTTGTGGCGCGGTTTCGCTGCCGTTGCCGGGCCGTTGGTGTCGCGTTGCGGCGTGTGTCCGTCTGCCTGGCCTTTGCGGGCGGCGCCCCGGTCCCCGTGATCCCTGCGGACTCCGTGGACGCGGCACCGGCGCGTGAAGGCGGGCGGGCAGGCTGCGGCCCTTACGCAACAACAAGAAGTGTGCCAGTTCCGTTACGTCGGCGCGTAGGCTGCATCCTCCTTGGATTGTTGAAGTATCGATTCTTCATATGAAACTGACGCCAGCAGGTGGTCCGAAAATCCGGACGGCAGGCGTTGCGGCGCATGAAAAGGCGGGGACCGTGGAATGGCAGCGCCGTAGCCTAACGCCGCCGGATTGAATGGTCAAACGGTTCGTCGGGGCGGATTTTGCCCCATGTCCGAAAAAACGGATGGGGGAAGGGGCAGGAAGGCTACGTCCGAAAGGTAGGACACCTGCCGGGGGGATGTACCCGCAGGTTACCCCGCCCCGCTCACAGTGACATATTATTCTTTTTCAGCAGGGCATAGAAGTGCGAGCGTGACAGGCCGGAGACGTCCAGCATCTCCTGCAGGTTCCCGCTGGCTTGCCCGATGAGGATTTCAAGGTACTTGCGCTCCATGAGACGCTTGAAGCCCTTGAGCGGCGGCAAGGGGCTGGTGAAGGCGGCATCCGGGCCATGCAGGCCATCGGCGCGTGTGGCCGGCGGCACCATGTCCCGTGCACCGCCGGAACCGTCGCCGTTGCCGGCGGTGGGGCTGGTGGCGGATTCGCTTCCGATGCCGCCTTCGCCCGTGGCGGGGCGGGCGATGGCGGCACGGGTGATCTTGATGCGGATGTCCTGGGGCAGGTGCAGCGCGTAGAGCACGCTTTCCAGCCCGGAAATGACGAACGAGCGCTCCAGCACGTTGTACAGTTCGCGCACGTTGCCCGGCCAGTCGTACTGGGCCAGATGCTGGAAGAAGTCGGGTGAAAAGCCCTTGTGGGGCACCCCGTACTGCTCGCACAGCCGGTTCACGTGGTAGATGGCCAGCGGCTTCAGGTCTTCCGGGCGGCTGCGCAGCGGGGGCAATTCCACGTGCACGGTCTTCAGCCGGAACAGCAGGTCCTTGCGGAATTCGCCGCGATCCACCATGGCGTCCAGGTCGCGGTTGGTGGCGGAGATGAGCCGGAAGTCGCTCTTGATCTCCTGGGTGCCGCCCACCGGGCGGAAGGTGCGCTCCTGCAGGAAGCGCAGGAACGAACGCTGGATGGACAGGGGCATCTCGCCCACCTCGTCCAGGAACAGGGTGCCGCCGTCGGCCAGCTTGACCAGGCCGTCGCGGTCGTTGAGGGCGCTGGTGAAGGCCCCCTTGCGGTGGCCGAACAGGGTCGATTCCACCAGGCTTTCGGTCAGTGCCGCGCAGTCCACCACCACAAAGCCGCCCGCGCGACGGGTGCTGTTGCGGTGAATGGTGCGGGCGAAAAGTTCCTTGCCGGTGCCCGTTTCGCCGGTGACCAGCACGTTGGCGTCGGTCGAAGCGGCATGTGCCACCAGGTCGAAACACTGGCGCATGGAGGGGCTGGTGCCCACCACGCCGTCCAGGTCCAGCGCCACGGTGGCCGCATCGCCGTGCGACAGCTTTTCCTCGCGGTATTGCAGGGCCCGGTGCAGGGTGAGGGTGGTCTGCTTGATGGGCGAGGGCTTGACCAGATAATCCCACACGCCGCCCTGGATGGCCAGTTCCGCGCCGTCGGGGTCGCCTTCGCCGGTCAGGATGATGACCTCTGGCCGCGACGGCGAAAGCCGGATGCGCGGCAGCGCGTCCAGCCCGTTGCCGTCCGGCAGGCGCACGTCCAGGAAGACCACGTCGACGTCGGCGGTTTCGAGCTTGCGCAGCCCCTCTTCCAGCGTGTGGGCCGTCTCGCAGGCGTAGCGCAGGCGGGCCAGCAGGCTGGCGATGGTCTCGCAGACCTGGATGTCGTCGTCGATGACGAGGATGGTGGGCACGCTTGCTAGCTCCCCAGCCGGGCGAACACCCGGCGGATGGCGTCGGCCAGGATGTTCCGGTTGTACGGCTTGTGGACCATGGCCTTGATGTTTCCGGCGACGGCCGCCCCTTCGGCTGCCACCTCGCGGCCCGAAACGAGGATTATCGGCATGTTCGGCGCAATATCGCCCATTTTGCGGGCAAGCTCAAGGCCGTTCGCTTCCGGCATGTCGAAGTCGGTGATCACCAGGTCGAAGGCGGCGGGGTGCTCGCGCACGGCGGCCAGCGCCAGCAACGGGTTCTTGAAGGGCCGCACGGTGTAGCCGAGGCTCTCGAGCACCCGGGGAATGGTGTGCAACTGGTCGTCGTCGTCCTCGACGAACAGGATGCGCTCGCTGCCGGTTTCCGGAACCAGCAGGGCCGGGTCGATGAGGCAGGCGTCCTGCGCGTGCATGGGCAGGTGTATCTCGAATTCCGTCCGCCGCCACGGCACGCTGGCAACGCGCACCGCGCCCCGGTGGCCCTTGATGATGCCGTGCACCACCGCAAGGCCAAGGCCGGTGCCTTCGGTCTTGCCCTTGGTGGTGAAGAACGGGTCGAAGATCTTGTCCACGATTTCCGGCGCAATGCCGGGGCCGTCGTCAGCCACGGTCAGGCGCAGGGCGCAGCCCGGTTCCATGCCCAGTTCCTGGGCGCGCTCGTCGGACAGCATTTCCTGCTCCAGGTTCACCTCGAGCACGCCGCCCGTGTCGCGCAGGGCCTGGAACGAGTTGGTGCACAGGTTCATGAGCACCTGGTGGATCTGGGTGGGGTCCGCCCTGGTGATGGACGGGCGCAGCGGGATGGCCTTGCGGATCTCGATGTTGCGGGGCAGCGAGGCCTTGATGAGCACCAGCGCCTCGTTGAGCACCTCGTTGATGTCGGCGATGACGAAGCCTTCCACGGAGGGGCGGCTGAAGGTCAGGATCTGCTTGACCAGGCGGCTGCCGCGCTGGGCGGCCTTCAGGGCGCGCATCAGGTCGTTGCAGGTCAGCGAGTCCGCCGCGATGTCGCTGATGGCAAGTTCGGTGGAATTGATGATGGACGTAAGGATATTGTTGAAATCGTGCGATATACCGCCCGCCAGCGTGCCGATGGCCTCCATCTTCTGCGACTGGAGCAACTGGCGCTCCAGCCGGATGCGCTGGGTGACGTCTTCGGCGGTGGTCAGAAGGCCCACCACGTCATCGTCCTGTGGGTTCGCGTGGCCTGCCTGGCCCCCGCGGTCGCTCAGCAGGGGCACGCGGTTGGTTTCCAGCCACACCGCCTCGCCGCCGGGCGAGGTGATGGTGATCTTGGTCTGGTAGCGCGGCTGGCCGGATCGCACCACGGCCTCGTCGTCGTCGTGCACGCGGGCGGCGTCCTCTGTGGAGGGCAGCACCTCTTCGTCGGTGCGGCCCAGCAGCGCCTCGGCGCTGTCCAGCCCCACGAAGCCGAGGAACGACTTGTTGGCCCCCATGTACTTCAGGTCGCGGTCCTTCCAGTAGACGAACTGGGGAATGTTATCGAGCACCAGTTGCAACATGCGCTGCGAGGCGGAAAGGGCCCGCTCTGCGGCCTTGCGCTGGGTGATGTCTTCCGCGTAGCCCTCGATGTGGCGTACCTTGCCCGCCTCGTCGCGCTGGGGGCGCATGGTCAGGTGCATGGTCACGGTGTCGCCGCCGGGGCGATCCACGCTGGAATCGAACGAGATCACCGTGTCCTGCCCGGAGCCTGTCCCACTGCCCGTGCCCGGCATGCCCGACATGCCCGATATGCCCGACAGGTCAGACATGTTCGGCGCGCCGTGCAGCCGGGCGAAGGTGCCCGTGCCCGACGCCAGCAGCAGGGCGGGTGAGGCATAGCCCGACATGCGCGCCATGGCCGGGTTGGCGTCCAGGTAGTCGCCGTCCGGGGTAACGCGGAAGATGCCCAGCGGCGAGCTTTCGAACAGCGAACGGTATTTTTCCTCGGCGGCGCGCAGCCGGTCCTCGGCCTTCTTGCGGTCGGTGTAGTCGAAGACCACGCCCACCAGGCCAGCCACCGCGCCCCTGGAGTTGCGGTAGGTGGCCTTGTGCATGATGATGGAATGGGGCGAGCCCTCGGGCCCGGGCAGGGTGGTTTCATAGCTGGCCACGCCCGGCTCGTGCATCAGGCTGGTGTCGGACACGTCGCGCAGCATGGCCACGCCTTCCGGCCCGGCCTGCCATTCGTAGCGGCCCAGCAGCGCTTCGCGGTCCACGCCGAAGAACCGCTCGAAGGCCACGTTGCATTCGCGTACCCGGCCATCGGCGTCCTTGCTGTAGATGGGGATGGGTATGGTGTCCATCAGCGAGCGCAGGAACGACAGCTGATCCTTGATCTTGCCTTCCACCCGGCGCTTTTCCAGGATGTTCATGACCAGCAGCACCAGGGTCACCGACAGGATGACCATGCTGACGATGATGGTCCAGAAGACCTGCTTGTTCAGTTCGTAGAACCGGCTGGGCTCGTTGATGATGATGCGGTCGGGCGGCAGTTGCGAGGGGCTGATGAACAGCCGCTGCAATTCGTTGTTGTCGAACATGAAGGCCTGGTCGGCCTGCTCCACGATGGGGATGGACGAGGCGCGGATGCCGCTCAGCACCTGCATGGCCATGCGCGCGGCCATTTCGCCGTGGCGCACCCCGGAGATGAGCTTGCCGCCCACTATGCCGTGCCCCAGCAGAAAGGCCCAGTTGCTGTACAGCGGCGCGCGCGAGGCGGCGTGCACCTTTTCCAGCAGTTCTTCGGCCGAGTAGAACTGGCCGTCGATGTCGCGGTAGATGGGCACGAAGTAGAAGAAGGTGTCCGGGGTCTGGTCGCGCACCCAGTCCAGCATCTGGTCCAGGCTGTATTCGCTCCATTCCTCCACCACCAGGCGGTCCTTGAACGGGCCCAACTGGGCCATGACCTGGTTGCGGATGGCCGCGCCGGTGACCGAGTCGTCGCCGATGATCACCATGCGCCGCAACTGCGGGTTCAGGCGCAGGGCCATCTCTATGTTGTAGGCCACGTCGTAGTTTTCGAGCACCCCGGTGATCTCGCGCCCGGTGGCGCGCAGGGTTTCGGGCTGCACGTCGTTCAGCCCGCAGAACACTATGGGCACGCCGGGGAACAGTTCTTCGCCGAACTGGAGCAGAAAATCCACCGCCACGTTGTCCGAGGCGATGATGATGTCGAACTTCTTGTTGCGGAACTTGTCGCGGTACAGGGCGTACAGGGTGGAAACCGTGTCCTGGTAGTGGAACTTCTTGGAGTCCATGTATTCCACCTGGAACACGATGCTGTACGGGCTTTCGGCCAGCGTCTGGCGGATGCCCTCTTGGATGTGGTCGGACCAGGCGTACCCGTTGTGGTACGAGTTCAGGTACAGCACGTTCTTGCGCGCGCCTTCCTGCGCACCCAGCGAACCGGCGGCGCCGGTGGCGGACGTGGCGGTGTCCGGGGATTGCGGCGACAGGGGTGACAGGGGGAGCTGGGGGGCCTGGGCCGGGGCAGCCCAGGCGGACGCGGGGCCGGAAGGCAGCATGGCACCGAGCCGGGGGGAGTGCGCCGGAGCCGATGCCAGACACAGCGACAGGCACAGCAAGAGGGCCAGCGCTGCCAGCACGAACGCCGGGCGGCGGAGCGGAATGCGGCATGCCGTCTGGCGGAGCCGTGGAAAAAAGGCGGAGCGGCGCGGGGGCCGGACCGGCGGGAACGGGCTGGTATGCATGCGGAGATTCCGCCGAAGGCTGTGGTGCGAGGGAGGGTGGAGCGCCGGCCAGACAGACCAGAGGGGCCAGACAGGCCAGACAGGCCAGGCGGAGCAAATGACCGGAGTGGCCAGCGCGACCGGGGTGCCCCATGGGCCGGGTTGCCCTGGCTCGCCATTGCAGGCGGTGGCGCCTGCGGGCGGCCCCACCGGAGTGGTGCCAGGGTGATGCCAGGGTGATGCCAGGGTGATGTTTGACCGCACGGTTTGCAGTAGTGCCACCGTGAGTGCAACTAATGCTGGACTTCCCCGCCAAGGTCAAGGTCCGCGCCGTGCGGCGTGGTTTGCCGTCACGTTTCATATGGTCACACCCGGCCTTACCGGCCACGTGCAGTCGCATCAAGCCGCGCTTGTGCGGGCTGCCCGCCGGGGATATTCTGGCTGGTATGGCCCAAGCGGTCCCGATGCGGCACGATCCCGGCCCCGGCCAGGCAGTCGGTGCCGCGCGAAGATGGATGGGGCACGGGAATGCCCGGAAGGAGCCGACAATGACGGAACAGGCTGCGCGGCGCGACGCGGAACGCAAACGGGATGTCACGGACGAATTCACCTGCGGGCCACCCCCGGAAGTAGGGGGCGGCGAGGCCGCACGGGATGGAACGGCCACGGGCAGCCCCGACGACTACGAGCGCGTGGGGCCTTCCTGGCGCGACGACACCTGCGACTTGTGCGAGGAATATCGCTTTCTGCTCCAGGTGCTGGGCAGCGAGGCCGAGGTGTGGAAGAGCCTGCAACAGCAGTTCGGCATCGTCACCCAGCGCACCCAGATGATCTTTGGCGTGGGGGCGCTGGCCATTTCCGTGGCCGGGTTTTCCGGTCACCGGCTGGCGGCGGCCGGGCCGTTCAGCGGGCTGACCCTGATGGCCGGGCTGCTGTGCATCCTGGCCGGGCTGTTCGTGGCGCTGTACGGCGTGGTGCGGGTGCGCTGGATGTCCAGCCTGCGCGGTGACACGGTGGAGGCCAGCTTTCTGCGGCTGCTGGCCGTGCGCAACCGCAAGACGCGCTATTTCCTGTGGTCGCTCAAGCTGGTCATCGTGGGGCTGGTGCTGTACGTGGCCGCGCTGGGATATTTCCTGTTCCGGGCCTCGCTGGGGCTGGTGCCGCTGGTGTAGCCTGGCCACGGCAGGGAGAGGGCAGGACCGGCACCGGGTTGCAAGGGCCGGGGCGTGGGGCGTGGCTGGCCGGGTTTGCCGGGCTGCGTGCCGTCAGGGTGCCGGAACGCCGGGCTGACGGCGTCGGAATGCGCCGGACGGTGTCGTATTTTCGACATGGCCCGGCATGCGTTTGCGGATAGTATGCAAATACAGTGGGGTATGCGCTCGGCAAGGCTCTTGCATCACACGGCGGCATGGCGGAATTCCGCCGGATTCAACGCAAGGAGGCTTCCCCATGCTGTTTCTGCTTGGCGGTAACGACAAAAAGGCGCGCAAGGCCGAGACCGCGCAGACCGAAAACCTTGAACGGGTGCGTGAACTGTTCCTTTCCGGGCGCTTTCCCGTGGTCACCACCGACGGCGTCGAGGACCGCAGGATAGGCCGCGTGCTGGGCCTGGTGGCCTGTCGCGGCTATGATTCCGACGAAACGTTCTTCGGCATGGCGGCCCGCGCCGTGAACAAGGGCGCCCAGGCCATCGTGGGTTACCAGGAGAACGTGGCCTTCCACCCCGACGGCTCCAAGTATTTCTCCTGTTACGGCACCGCCGTGCAGTTCAGCCGCGAGGAAAAGGACGGCGGCAACGGCAACGGGCCGTTGCGCTTGCAGGCGTAAGGGCGCACCGCCCCTTGTCCATGGCGTGAAGCAGGAACAGCGCGGCAGGGTGACGCCCGGCCGCGCCTTCACGCGTTGCCGCGCACTCCGTCCGCACCGCGTGCCTGTGCACGGTCACTCCGCGGTACCCGGCATCCCGCAACGGCAGCGGCCCCGGCCATCGGCATTGCCGACGGCGGGGGCCGCTGCTGTGTTGCCGGGCGTGGCGCGCGGCCTGCCCGGCTATTTGGCGAACATCTTCTGGGCCATCTGCCAGTCTTCCGAAAAGTCCACTTCGATGCAGCGGTGAGCGCTGACGTCCACGGGCACGAAGCGCAACCCGCCGTGGATCATGGTTTCCAGTGCACGCTCGAAGTAGTCCTGATCCTCGCATTTCTCCAGCGCCGCGCACAGGGCGGGCAGGTCTGCCGCCAGTACCTTGTTCACGCCCACGGCCTCGCCCTCGCCGTTTTCCACGCTCTTGGAGATGGCGATGATGTGCCCGTCCTGCGCGGTACGGTACTTCACTTCCTCTTCAGCGCATTTCTTGCGGTCCACGGCCACGGCGTTGGCGGGCGTTTCCAGCACCAGGCGCAGTACCTCGGGGTCGAACACCACGTCGCCGTTGGCCCAGATCACGTCGTCGTTCAGGTCGCGCGCGGCGCAGAGCAGGCTTTTGGAGGTGTTGGTGATGTAGAACACGGGGTTGTACCGGAAATACACGTCCGGGTGGGCCTCCATGATCAGGGTTTTCTTGAACCCCACCACAACGATGATTTCCCGCACGCCGTGCTCGTGGAACAGGCGTATCTGGCGGCCAAGGATGGATTCCCCGTCGGGAAGGACGGAAAGCGACTTCGGAAAGGGGCGGCCAAGGCGGCTGCCCACGCCTGCGGCAAGAATGATGGCTTTCATGCGCGTGCTCCTTTGTTGGCGAACTGCTCGACCAGATACCGGCCCAGGCGTTCCGCAGCCTTGCCGTCCTGATGGGTGAAGGCGAGGGCGCGCAGCCGTGCCCGCGCCTCGCGCCAGGGGTCCTGCCCGCCGTCCAGCATGTCGGCAAGGGCATCGTACAGGGCGTCCTGCGTGCGTACGCAGGTGCCGGGGGTCATCTCCCCGTAATCGTAGAGCAGCTCCCGGTTGCGCGAGACGTAGTCGTCGTAGTCGTAAGGGTAGAAGAGCATGGGGCGATCAAGCAGGAGATAGTCGAAATAGATGGAAGAGTAGTCCGTGATCAGGGCGTCGCAGTGCGCCAGCAGGGGATAGGCGTCGCTGAGGGCGTCGGCCACGCGTACCCGGTCGGTAAGCCGGGCCTGCTGCTGGGCCACGTAGGGGTGCAGCTTCAGCACGAACAGCACGTCATGGCGGCGGGCAAAGTCGTCCAGACGGGCAATGTCCATGGCTCCGCCGTCGAACGGCGTGCCGCCCCGGTCGCGGAAGGTGGGCATGTACACCACGCAGCGGGTGCCGCGCTGGCGGGCCTGCACCATGTCGTCGTACAGCGCCCGGTCCACGTTGATCAGGTCGAGCGCGTCGTGAGGGCGCAGCAGGGCATCGTTGCGCGGGTAGCCCAGTTCTGGGAAGGCCCTGGCGCCGAAGGCCCTGCCGAACGCGGTGCGCGTGAAGTAGGGCGAGGTGGACAGCACGGCGTCGTACCCGGTGTAGGCAAACCGCAGATGTGCGGCCCGTTCGGGCGTCATGTGGATGGTTGTCGAGGTGTATTCCGGCTCGCCGATGGCCTTCAGCGGTATGCCGTGCCAGAGCTGCATGGTGCGCGCGGTGTGCAGCACGGGCCACAGCAGGGGGGATTCCTTCCAGCCGAAGTCGTCGCAGACCACGAGGCCCGCGCGCAACAGCAATTCCAGGGCGCCATCGTCCGTGGACAGCAGCACGGGCAGGCCGTGCCCGCGCAACGTGGCGGCCTCGGCCGGGTCGGTGGTCACGAACCAGCAGGTCAGCTCGGGCACGTGGCGATGGCAGTGCAGGAAGGCGTACTTGCCGTTGTCGATGAACCGCCCCCCGCCGCGCCCCATGAACATGGCCAGGCTGGCCTTGCGGGGGATGCGGCGGGCAAGTTCCGCCAGCTTGTGGGAGGTGGTGCTCATGGCTGTCCGTTCCGGAAGGGGAAATCCCGGATGCTTCGGTTACAGGTCGGTGTGCAGCAGCAGTCTGGGAATGTCCGGTGCCAGGACCGTGCTGGCCGCGCTCCACGAAAGGCCCACGCCGAACCCCGCGAAAACCACCCGGGCGTCCCTGCCTTCGGGCAGTCCGTCGGCGCTGGCGCAAACCAGCAGCGGGATGGAGGCCGAGCCGCAGTTGGCGAACCGGCCGATGATGTCGGGGGCCTTGCCCGCAGGAATGTTGGCGAGGCGTGTGATGCCCTCGTTGATCATCTTGTTGGCCTGGTGCAGGTAGAACATGTCCACCTCTTCACGCGTCAGCGACGCTTCCGTCAGCAGGGCGTCCACCACCTTGGGCACCACGGCATGGGCGAATGTGAAGACCTTGACGCCGTTCATCTGGAAGAACGGCGGAGCGTCGGACGGGCGATAGCCCCGTCCGGGCTGGGTGATGCTGCCCGCGCCCCCGCTGTCCGTGCCGAGGATGGCGCACAGCCCGGCGGCCCCCGGCGTGAATTCCAGCGCGGTGGCCGTGCCCGCGTCGCCAAGCAGCATGCGGCTCTTCAGGTCGTCGGGGGCGGTGGCCCGCGAGATGGTATCGCCTGTCAGCACCAGCGCCCTGCGCGGTCCGCCGCCCGAAAGCAGGGAGGACGCCAGCCACAGTCCGTGGGTGAAGGCGGTGCAGCCCATGAGGGCATCAAGGACGATGCACTGTTTTCCCAGCCCCAGGCGGTTGTGCAGCGCATAGCCCGAAGGGGGGATGATGTCGTCCGGCGTCACGCTGGAGAACAACAGCACGTCCACACTGTGCCTGTCCCACCCCAGGGTGTCGAGCAGCCTTTCGGCGGCGTGCGCGCACAGGTCGCCGGACGTGGTCGACGGCAGCGCCCGGTAATGGGCGGACGTTCCGGACATGGCGGCGGCGCGTTGCAGCGAGGCGCGTTCTTCGTCCGAGGGGCACTGCGCGAGAAGCATGTCCACGGTTTCAAGGGTGCCGGGCAGGGCCGCCGCCATCCCCGCGATGCGCACGTCGGGGATGCGTACGCGCCGTGATGCACTGGCGGCATCGTTGGGTGTGCCGGAATTGCTCATGTTGCCTCCTGTAACGAAAGATCCAGCGGGCCGTGCAGGGCCACGCACGCGGCGTACATGGCGGCGACATCGTCCGCGAACGCGGGCGTGCGCCAGGGGCGCTGCGTGAAGAGCAGGGAGTTGAACCGGGTCCTGAAGGCCGGAAATTCATCGTCGGACAAGGTGTCCACATGCTGCGGCAGGGCCATGCGCAGGTGCTTGAGCACGAGGTGCAGCAGCAGGAAGGAAAAGATCATTTCAGGGTACGCCAGCATGTCGCGCAGGGCGTCCTTCAGTGCGGGGCGGATGGCGTCCGCCTGTTCCCGGACCAGGGTGCAGCGGTGCGATGCTGCCGGGTGCCGGTAGAAGGCGTCGGCCAGCGAGCAGGCGTCGAAATCCGTGACGGTTCCGTGCAGGTCCACCACGGGAAGGTACGGGTATATCCTGCAAATCAGGGGTCGGGCCGCCCATGGCGTGCACAGCCCCTGGCGCTTGCAGCGCAGCAGGTGAACCGTCAGGGGCGAACCGTCGGGCAAGGTGAAGGCGTGGTGGCTGACCTGCGCCGTGCCCTCCGGCCCGGCCAGCGCGGCGTAATGCCCGTATTCCTGCGCAAGGAAGGGCACCACCACGCTGCCGCCGGAATTCAACTGCGTGAAATTGGCGCAACAGTACCCGCCGCACGTCTTCCAGCAGTCCGGCGCCTCCACGAAGGGCGTGGCGTAGAAGTCACTCCAGGGCAGGCGCGCCATCGGGCTTCTCCGTGCTGGACCGGCCAAGCAGTTCGGCCAGGCTGCCGACTTGAAGGAAGGTTTCCGGCTCCGCGCCGGAAAGGTCGATGGCAAGGGCGAGGCGCTTTTCCAGTTCGGTGACCAGCAAAACGAAGTCGAAGGAATCGAACCCCGCCTCCAGCAGGTTGGTGCGCGCGTCGAGCGTGACGGAGAGCCCCTTTTCGCTGGCGACGGACGTCATGATGTCGATGATGGTGTTCTGGATGACGGCGGGGGCGTTCATGTCAGGCTCCGATCCGCGCCCGTATGGCGGGCCGGTCCGTTTTGCCGTTGGCGTTGACGGGAAAGTCGGCGAAGGGCACGAACCGCGCGGGCACCATGTAGTCCGGCAGCAGTGCCTGGCACCGCTGCCGCGCCCGTTCCGGCGGGATGTCGCCGATGATGGCGGCCACCAGCGAACTGACGGCCCCGGACGCATCGGTCACGGGCAGCACCACGGCCTCGCGGATACCCTCCACGCGGGACAGGGCGTGCTCTATTTCGGCCAGTTCCACGCGGTGCCCGCGCAGTTTGACCTGCGAGTCCCTGCGGCCGCTGAAGACAAGTTCGCCCTCGGCATCCATCAGGGCCAGGTCGCCGGTACGGTACCAGCGCAGGCCCTGCGCGTCGGTGACGAACGCCTGGCCGGTTCGCTGCGGATCGTGCAGATAACCTGCCGCAATCTGGCTGCCGCCAAGCCACAGCTCGCCCACCTGGCCGTCGGCCACGGGCAGGCCCGCCTCGTCGCGGATGCTGGCCCGCTGCGGGGCGAACGCCAGGCCAATGGGCACAAGACCGTTGCGGCAGCGCGCGGGCGACGTTTCAGGGTTCCAGGTGTGCTGCGTGATGGCGATGGTGGCTTCGGTGGGACCGTACAGGTTGACGACGTCCGAGCCGGGTGCGGCATGCGCCCACTGCGCGGCAATGGCGGCGGGCAGCGCCTCGCCGCAGAACAGCGAAAGGCGCAGCGAAGGGAAGGCCCCGGGGGGCAGCTGGCCGCACCGGGCCATGGTGGCGCCCACGGTGGGGACGGAGAACCACGCCGTCAGCCGGTGTCGGGTGATGAAGGAGCCGGGCAGCATGCGGTCCGCGCGTGAGGGGCAGCACAGGCAGGCCCCGGCCTGCCAGGTGGCGAACATGTCGTGCACGCTGAGGTCGAAGGTCAGCTCGAACATCTGCGAACAGCGGTCTGCGGGGGTCAGGGGCAGGGCTGCGCCGACGTGGTCGAAATATGCCCCGGCATTGGCATGCGAGATGGCGATGCCCTTGGGCGTGCCGGTGCTGCCGGAGGTGAACATGACGTACGCGGGCTGGTGCGCCTGCACCGGTTCCGGCTCGTCGGGCAGGCTGGCGGCCATGCGCCGCAGCGCGGCGGAGTCCGGGTCGCACGGGCGCAGCAGGGCGCTGGCGTTGCCGGGGGCCGTCAGCACGAGGGGGCATCCCAGTTCGTCGGCCAGTGCCCGGGCGGCTGCGGCCGAGGTCTGGTCGCAGACGACGGCGCGGGCCTCGCCCGCACGGGCGATGGCCGCGTTGCGCGCGGCGGGATAGGCGGGGTTGAGCGGAATGTAGGCATGCCCGGCGGCCAGGACGCCGAGTATCCCCGCGCAGGCGTGCAGACCCACCGGGGCAAGCACCGCCACGTGGCTACCCGGCGGCAGGTGCGACAGCCCGGCCCGTGCCAGTTGCGCCGCCTCGTGAAGCTCCGCATAGGAGTGGCGGGCGTCGCCGGCCGCAAGGGCGCAGGCGGAAGGATGGCGCAGGGCCGAGGCAAGAAAGCGCCGGGCAAGATTCGTCGTCATGTCACTTCACCCGCTTCAGGTATCCGCCGGGTGCCTCGCTGATGCCGAGGCGGGCGTCGATGGCGGCGTCGACCTCGAAATCGTCACGGGTGGCAAGGAACGCGCGCACCGCCGTGAGAGGGTTGTCGTTCCTGTTCCATGGCCTGTCGGAGAAATCCGCATCGGAATGGGCGATGGCCGTGTCGAAGACCACGCAGTAGCTGCCGGGGGTAACCAGCGGCCCGTAGGCGCACAGTTCGGCCAGCACGTGGGCGTGGGTGTGGTTGGAATCAAGCAGCACCATGACCCGTTCGTGCCGTGCCGCGGCCTTGGCGGCTTCCGCCACCACGGCATCGTCGATGCTGGAGCCCTCGATCATGTCGATGCGGCGCGAGAGCGGGTGGTCGATGATGGCCTGCCGGTTGTGCGCCCTGATGTCGATGTCGATGCCCAGTACCCGCGCCCCGGCGGGGCCGCCGCACAAGGCGCACAGTTCGAGCAGCGAGGCCGAATAGATCAGCGACCCGCCGTGCGCGATGCCGGTTTCGATGATCAGGTCCGGGCGCACGGTCCACACCAGTTCCTGCACCATGACCATGTCCTGGGGAAACTGGATGATGGGGCGGCCCAGCCATTCGAAATGGTAGGTGTAGCGGAGCGTTTCGGCCTTGTTCATCCAGTCCTGCGAAAGCTGGCGGAACGAGGTGTCGGCGCCCTGGCGCGCGATTTCCGTGGCGCATTCCGCCTTGAACTTCCTGTACGGCATGTGCGTTCCTCGGAGTTAGCGTGAAAAGACGGGGCGTGCCGGGTTGCCGAGCACCGTGGTGCCCTCGGCCACGTCCTTCAGCACCACGCTGCCCAGCCCGATGGTTGCGTCATCCCCGATGGTCACGCCGGGCGGGATGATGGCGCCTGTCCATATGCCGACCCGCTGGCCGATGCGCGTATCCGCGAGGATGGTGGTGCGGGCGAAGATGGTGGCACAGGCCCCGCAGGTCACGTCCTCGCCCACGTAGGCGAAGGGGTAGATGGTGCAGAAATCGCCAAAGTCGTCGCCCGCGCTCAGCACCGCCTGCGGTCCCACCGTGCAGCCCGTGCCCAGCCGCACCGTGGGCGCGATCATGGCACTGGGGTGGACAAGCGTCAGGAAGGGCGCGCCCATGTCCAGCAGGGGGCGCAACAGGGTGGTCTTGTTTTCCGGCTTGCCCATGGCGGCGACGAACACGTCGCCGGGCTGCGGCGCGTATCCGTCGATGGGCAGGACGGGCAGGCCGCGGCCCGCCTCGCCAAGCTTGTCCAGCAGCGGCGCGGGGTCCTGCGCCACAAGGTTGTCCAGAAACCCGGCCACGGGCACCCTGGTGTCCTGATGGCGCTGGATGTCTTCCAGGTATCCGAAGAATACCCTGCCGAGTCCCGACGCGCCGACGATCCAGATGCGGCCGCAGCGGGGGTGATGCAACGAACTTGCTTCCTGCCAGTTCATGGACGGTCCTGTCGGTTGCTGCCCCGGCGGGGCGTTAGCGTATGTGCCCCACGGACGCGAACACCTGGCCGCAGGGAACGTCGTTGGCCAGCACCTTGGCGCGCAGCAGCCTGCCGCCGGGCAGCAGGGCGTCGCGCACGACCTTCAGCGGGGTGTCGGGGGCCGGAACGTCCATGGTCACGGCGGCCAGCAGCCATACCTCGCCCTCGCCCAGCGGTTTGCACTGCAGGCAGATGCGCCGGAACAGGCTGTCCGTCATGCGGATGGCCGGGAACGGCCACGCGCCGGTGAATGCCGCCTCGCCGGGGGTTTCGGCGATGGCGGCCATGGCGGTGGCCTCGGTGTCCTCGATGCGTTCCAGGGGCTGCACGGGGTCGAGGGCGCGGATGTTCATGAAGCCTTCGCCCTCCGCCCCCCGCCATTCAAGGGTGGCCACGGTGTCGTCCGTGGTCTGTGCCGCCCCGGCCGGGGCATCGTCGATGCGCAGCCGGTTGGTCAGGATGGGCTTTTGCAGCTTGAACGAGAACCAGGCGAGGCCCGGCAGGCCTGCGGTGGCCGCCTCGAACAGGGTGGAGGCGTGGATGTAGGCGCGCGCCCCCAGAAAGGGAATGGTGATGGTCCTGGTGGACGTGGCGGACATGTTGGACATGTTGGACATGGCGTGCTCCTCGCGTGGCGGGGTTGCGCGTCGGGCGGATGCGGCGGGCCGCTACCTGTCCGTCAGCAGTGAGATGAGCTTCGACACCTTGAAGTAGCCCTCGTTCACGAGGTCCGCGTCCTCGGGCACGCTGATGCCGCACTTGGAGTCGATGTCCATGATCAGCAGCAGGCAGTCGAGCGAGTCGAGTATCTTTGCCTCGAGCATGTCCGTATCCACGGTCACGGTCACCTCGCGGTTCTTGATCGCCGTGAGGGACTCGTTAATTATCCTGAGCGCTTCCTGCGTATCCATAAAAGGCTCCTGCGTCGAGAAGTTGCACGGTGCGCGTCCGGCTCAGTCGCCGGCGCAAAGGTCAAGGATGACTCCGGCGACACGTCCCATGTCCGCGTCCGTCATGTCGTGATAGCTCGGCAGGTTCACCGCGCGCCCGGCAATGGAGTAGCTGTTGGCGTTGCCGTGTCCGGGGGTGAAGTCGGCCTGGCCCGAAAGGGGGTGAAAGAAGCTGCGCCCGTCTATGTCCGCCTGGGCGAACCGCTCCAGCACGGCGGCCTGGGTGACGCCCGTCTCCGGCGCAAAGACCACGGTGGGCATCCAGTAGCTGTTGGTGGTTCCGGCGGGTTCCGGGTTCATGGTGATGAGCCCCGCCCCGCGTGGGGCCGCCAGCAGCCGGGCATACGTCTTGAAAATCTCGCGCTTGCGGCGCAGCAGTTCCGGCAGGCGGGCCAGTTGGGCACGGCCCAACGCAGCCTGGATGTTGGACATCTTGTACTTGAAGCCGAGGGCGCTGGCCCAGAACTGGCGTGCATCGCCCGGTTGGCGTCCATGGTTGGCCAGCATGGATGCCCGCGCGTACAGGTCCGCGTCGCTGGTCACCAGCATGCCGCCTTCGCCAGTGGTCATCACCTTGGTGCCGTGGAACGAGAACACGCCGACGATGCCCCGTGCGCCCGCGTGCACCGTGCCCCAGCACGATCCCAGCGCCTCGGCGGCGTCCTCGACCAGCCAGAGGCCGTGGCGGCGGGCGATGCCCTCCAGCCGGTCCAGGTCGCACAGGTTGCCGTACAGGTGCACGGCGATGATGGCGCGCGTGCGCGGGGTGACGGCGGCCTCGACCCGGTCGGGGTCCAGGCACCACGTGTCGGGCAGGATGTCCACGAAGACCGGGGTGGCTCCAAGATGGCACACCGGCGCCACCGAGGCGATCCAGTTGGTGTCCGCGATGATCACTTCGTCGCCCGGCCCCACGCCCAGTGCCGCGAGGGCAAGGTGCAGGGCGCCGGTGGCGCTGGATGTGGCAAGGCCATGGCGCGCGCCGAGATACGCCGCGAACTCCGCCTCGAAGCGGACGAGGTCGGCATAGCAGTCCGGCCCCCAGCCCGTTGAGACGGCCTGGTGCACCGCGCGGACTTCCGCGTCGGTGATGGACGGCTTGGCGTACAGGATGCGCTGCATGGACGTGCCCCGGTTACCAGACGGTAAGGCTGGGTATGGCGGTGACGAACTGCCCGCCCCACTCGCGGATGTAGGCAAGCTGCTGCGATATTTCGTCCTTTAGGTTCCAGGGCAAGACCAGCACGTAGTCCGGTTTTTCGGCGCGGATGCGGTCTTCCGTCACCACGGGGATGCGGCTGCCCGGAAGGTACTTGCCCTGCTTCACCGGCGAGGCGTCCGCCACGTAGGAAACCAGGTTGCTCTTGACGCCCGCGTAGTTGAGCAGCGTGTTGCCCTTGGCGGCGGCACCGTATGCGCCCACGGACTTGCCCTGGCGCGCCGCCTCGATGAGGAACTGCATGAGGGCGAATGCCGTCATGTCGATCTTTTTCTGGAAATCCGCATAGTACGGCAGGGTGTGCATGCCCGTGTCGCGCTCCAGGGCAAGGTAGCGCATTTCGTTTCCGGTGGATTCATGGCTGCCTCCCGCGCGGCAGGCGAAGATGCGCAACGAGCCGCCGTGGGTGGGCAGTTCCTCCACGTCGAAGATGCGCAGGCCGTGCGTGCGCAGTATCTGCGATACACTGGTGACGGTGTAGTAGAAGTAGTGCTCGTGGTAGATGGTGTCGAACTGCACGTCCTCCACGAGCCGCTTGAGGTACGGGAACTCCATGGTGACGACGCCGTCCGGCTTCAGCAGGATGGCGAGCCCCGACACGAAGTCGTTGATGTTCGGAATGTGCGCGAACACGTTGATGCCGCAGATGAGGTCGGCGTGCCTGCCCGCGCGGGCAAGGTTTGCCGCGAGGGTGCTGGTGAAGAAGTCGGTGATGGTCGGTATGCCCTTGGTCTGGGCCACGCTGGCTGCACCGGACGAGGGATCGACGCCGAGCACGGGAATGCCCAGTTGCACCGCGTGCTGCAACAGGTATCCGTCGTTGGACCCCACCTCGATGATGCGCGACTTGGGGCCGAGCCCGAACCGTTCCGCCATCATGACCACGTACTGCCGGGCATGCTCGACCCACGAGCGGGAGTACGAGGAGTAGTAGGCGTAGTCGTGGTTGAAGATGTCCTGCGGGCGCTTGTAGTGGGGGCCCTGGACGAGCATGCACGTCGTGCAGACGTATGCCCGCAAGGGGTAGTACTGCTCGGGGAGGGCGCACTGCTCCTTCGTGAGGAAGGCGTTCGACGGGGGTGACGTTCCGAGGTCCGCGAAGACCTCCGTCAGGCTCGACCCGCAGAACAGGCAGGTTTCGGTGGCGTGTGTGTGCATGTGCCCTCCCTCATGTACCGAAGTTACACGGAAAGATGTTGGGCCGTGAGATACTTTTTGGCGAACGCGAGCTTCAGTTGCTGTTTCTGGACAATGGAGATGTCGAGTTCCTTCAGCAGTTCGGCCATGGCAAGAAATTCATGCTGCCGGACGAATACCGAGGGGTCGTCCACGTCTATCTTCAGTTTGCACGATTCCTTGAACCGACGGATGCGTTCCTTGGCGTTTTCCTTCGGCCTGGGGTTTCTGCGGACGTACATGCTTTCCGGAGTGTGCCGGAAGGTGCCGTGCAACAGAATGCTGCCCAGAAAGAACAGGTCGGAGGGGTTGTGCGGTTCGTGCTTCATGGCCGCCAGGGCAAGATCGCGGCGGATCAGCCCGTATACCATGGAACCGTCCGTCAGGTGCTGGGCCAGCGTCAGAAGCCGGTCCAGGCCGTTGGCAGAGGTCAGGCCGCGCTTGTCGGGGAAGGAGTAGCGGGACTTGACGGTGCCGTCGTCGAGAAAGTGCACCGCATCGGTGTAGGCAAGAACCACGTCGTCGGATTGTTCGAAGCAGGCGTGCAGGTGCGCCAGGTGACCTTCGGGCAGCAGGTCGTGCGCGCCAAGCCACATGAACAGGTCTTCCGTCGCATTGTCGATGCACGTCATGAAATTGTACCGTGCCCCCTTGTTCTCGGGGGTGGTGAACAGCTTCACGTTGGCGTGCGCCTGTGCGAACTCGCGGCATATTTCCGTCGAACCGTCCGTGGAACCGTTGTCGGAAACGATGATCTCGCTGGCGCCCTGCGCCAGGGCGCTGCCCAGCGTGTGCCTGATGTAGTTCGCCTCGTTGTAGACCGGAATGCCGATTGTCGCGTGTATCATGTGCGTACCATGCGGTGGCGGAATGTCGGGACCTGGTTTCCACGTCCCGGAGCGTGGCGTGGGTGATGCGCGCCCAGTGGTTGTGGCTCGGCGGAATCAGAAGGCCGTCTGCCCTGGGGTGCCTATGTGAGGGTGTGTAAAGCAAGTTTCGTTCCACATTGAAGGGTGGCGCGTGGCCATCCAACATGCCGTGATGCATGAACTACCGGAACGGAAAGCGGGCGGATCATTGTGACGGGCAGCAAACGGGGCGGCGCGGGAAGCGCGGCAGGACGGGAAAATCTTGCTTGCGTCAGAATTTGGACATGCGCGGGTCACGGGAGATGCCCCGCAGTTTCGGCCCTACCCCTTTCGCGCATCGAACACGCCGATGTAGTGGGGGCCGCGCCCCCCGCGCGAACAGGCGTCGATGTAGGCGCACGACGCGGCAATGGTAGCGTCGAACAGGGGGACCAGTTCCGGCATGCGGCACACCTCGCCGATGTAGGCGCGGGTGGTGTCGTGGAAGAACGTGGGCGGCAGGGGCGATTCGCCGTGCAGGTATTTCAGCGAGGCCAGGGTGGTGTTGGCGTAGACCGTGGTGTCGAAGCCGTGCGCCCGGCAGCGCGCGGCGATTTCCACGGGGTGGAACAGGTGCTTGTCTTCCGCCGTGCTCTTGTCGATGTCCTGTCGGCAGTAGAATTCCACCATGCGCCGGAACAGGTCCACAAGTTCCAGTTGGCGCGGTGTCACCTCCACCCCGCGCGCGGCGGCCAGTTCCGGCATCTGGGCCACCAGCACGCCCATCAGCAGCAGGGCCTCGCGGCAGGGTTCCTCGAACACCAGGTGCCCACCCGGGCGCAGTACGCGCGCCGCCTGGGCCAGAAAGGCGTCCACGTCGGCCACGTGATGCAGGGTGGCGCGCATGGCGATGCACGACAGGCTGGCATCGGGGATTTCCTGCATGGCGTCGCCGGACAGGATGCCCAGCCGGACGGCGCCGGGACCGAACGTGTCGGGGCCGAACGTGTCGGGACCGGGCATGTCGGGGCAGCCCATGCGGGGGGCGGCATGGACGCTTTCGTCCGCCTGCCACGCCACGCCGTGGGCATGCAGCCGATCTCCCAGAATGCGCAGGAACCCCGGCGAGGTATCGGTCAGCAGCAGCAGCGGAAAGGGATTGTCCACCGCAAGGCCAAGGCTCAGGTAGCCGAAGCCGCAGCCTATCTCCAGCGCCGGGGCGGACATGTCCGCGCCCGTGGCCCGCAGCAGGGCCGCCAGCCCCTGCCCGGCGTCCAGCGGGGCGGGGTCTTCGCCGTGGTGGGCGGTGTAGGCGGACTCGTCGTGGAAGAACGGGCGGGCATCGCCCAGCAGCAGCACGCCGTCCTGGGTGCGTTGGCCAGCCAGCCATTCACGGAAGGGACGGGCGGCGTCGGCTGACGCATCAGGAAATGCATCAGCGGGGGCGGCGGGGGATTCGGCGGAGCGGGCGTCGCTCGTCATGGTGTCGTTCCGGGGGCTGCAATGCCGTGTCATGCGGGCATCTCCTGCGCGCGGGGTGTGCGGAAGGGGTGAAAGGCCGGGATGCGGGGTGCTTCAGGCATGCCCGCGTTCCAGAACGTCGGCGCAGCGGGCCAGTGCCGGATCGGGATGGATGGCCGCCAGCGCGCGCAGCCGGGCCAGCGCGTCCGGGTCCGCTGGCAGGGCGCGGGCCTCTGGCCTGTGCAGGGCGGCCAGTTCCACGGGCAACCTGCGCTGGTCGGCGGGCAGGAAGAATGCGTCCGGCGCGGCGGCCAGGATGCGCACCACCCAATCCGGGGCGTTGCGCAGGATGGCGCGCACCTTCTGCACGAATTGCAGTTCCTGCGCCACGGGCAGGGGGCAGCGGTCGCATACCGTGCCCGCCGTGCCGCCGGTGCCGGAAGGATTCTTGCTCCCGCCGTCCGGTGCGCCGTCTCGGGTGTCCCCTCCGCACGCCGCAAAGGCCGCGCGCGAGCGGAGAAAGGCCGGGGCGTTCCATGCCGCGCTAAAATCGGGGTGCGCATCCAGCCGGGTGAAATCGTCGTCGGCATCGGTGGCCACGCAGCACGGGCCGAACGCGCCGTCCGGATAGATCATGCCGCTGTAGTACAGCCAGTCGCAGCGGCGGTGGGTACTGCCCTTTCCGTCGATTCCGCCCGTTCTCTCCACTCCGCCAACCGGGTCCGTTCCCGTGCCCGCCGCCGTATCCACCGGGGTGGGCGCGGGCGGCATGCCGTCGGCCACTAGCCGTTGCACCAGCGTCTCGCGGCGGGCCAGCCCCGCCTCGTACGCCGGGCCGGAAATGGGCCGCTCCGGCATGGGGGCGGTCATGGGGTGCACTCCCTGCTCGCCGGGGTCGCCGGGCGGCAGGGCGTAGCCGGGAAAGAATTCCAGCAGGTCCAGCCCCATGTCCTCGGCCATGGCGCGGGCCGCGTCCACCTCGTGCTGGTTGTGGGCGAACAGCAGAAAGCGCCATTCCAGCAGGGGAAATTGCAGCCCCATTTCCCGCTTGCGCCGGGCCAGTGCCGCAAGGTTGTCCATGACCAGCGCGAAGTCGCCCCCGCGCCGATATTGGGCATAGGTGGCCGCGCTGGCCCCGTCCACGGATGCGCTGAGCATGCCGAGGCCGGAGCGCAGCAGGGCCTCTTGCCGGGCCGGTGTCAGGGGCACGCTGAGGTTGGTGGACACCACGGTGAAGGCCTCTTCCCCGGCGGTGCGGGCCAGGTGTTCGTGCAGGCGCGGGTGCAGCAGCGGTTCTCCGGCGCTGAAGTACCAGGCCAGGAACAGGTCCGGGGCCACGTCCGCAGCCAGCCGCTCGTGCAGGGCCGCATCCATCAGGGATGGCTTGCGGCGGATGGTGCCATTGCCCACGGCGCAATACGGGCAGTGCAGCTGGCACAGGGTGGCGCAGTCCACGGTGAGGTCGAAGGGGTGGTGCGTTACCTGCGCGGCCCCGGCGCGGCGGGCGCGCAGGGCCAGCAGGAAGTTGGCGTACTTGCGCGTTTCACGCCGGGGGTCGCGCACGCGGGGCAGGATGTGCGGCAGGGCCAGGTCACCCACGGCGGGCCTCCCCGGCATCGCGCGCTGTGGCGCCGTTTCCTCCGGCGAAATAGCTGCGCTCCTCGTCGGTAAGCACCACGCGTTCGGCCACCGGAGGCGGGCCATCGGCGACCGGCATGCCGTCCGGGGCGCCCGTGCTCACCATTTCCTCGCGCCAGACGCCGGGCCGCGCCGGTTCCCGCTCGCGCGCCATCAGCACCAGCCGCTTGGAATGTTCCAGCAGCCGGGCAAAGCGCCCCGGCGCGTGCAGGCCGTTTTCGCGCCCGTCATGGCTGCGGACGGAATACAGGGTTTGCGGCACGTGGACGAAGCGCGCCCCGCCCAGGGCAAAGCGCAGGAAGCATTCGTGGTCGTCGGCGTCGGCGGTTTCGTCAAAGGGGCCGAAGCGGTCATGCAGGGCGCGGCGGTACAGTTTGGCTACCCCGCACAGGTACCAGTTGCGGAACGAGGCATCGAAGGAATGCTCCGGCAGGCGGAATTCGCGCAGGATGCGCAGGTCGTCGTCCACCACGAACATGTCGGCGTAAGCGAAGTCGGCCACGTCATCCAGCAGTGGCCGGGCCAGTGTGGAAAACAGTTGCGGGTGGCAGATGTCGTCCGCCGGGACGAAGGTGCAGTAGTCGCCCGTGCAGTGGGCCAGGCCCCGGTTGTAGTTGGCCGTGGAGCCGCCGTTGGCCTCGGCCCGCAGGAACACGATGCGGCGGCCCGTGCGTGCGTAGCGGGGGTGCACGGCGCGCTCGATGACGTCCGCCGCAGCGTCGTAGCGGCAGGCGTACGAAGCGGTGGCCCCGGCCACGTCACGCAGGAAGCGCCGGATCACCGCCACGGAATCGTCGGTGGAGGCGTCGTCGGTGATGACGATTTCCAGGTTGGGGTAGTCCTGGAACATCAGCGCATCGAGGCAGGCCCCGATGTACCGGCCATGGTTGTAGCTGGGCACCACCACCGAGATCAGTGGATGGCCGGAGCGCGCGGCGGCGCGGGGGTGTTGGTCCGTGCTCATGGGTGCTCCGTTGCGGGCGTTGCCGCGTCGTTCCCGGTGTTCCCCCCGGTGTGTTCGGCCCCCGGGATTCCGTAGTAACTGGCCCGGAACGGCGCGGGGTAGTCACCGGCGTTCAGGATGGCCTGCGCCAGCCCCGGCGGTGGCGAAACGGGCGTGCAGGCCAGCAGGGCGGCGTTGATGGCCGCCGGGTCGCGCAGCAGGTCCACCGGCAGGCGCAGGCCGTAATCCCACGCGGCCATGCGTTCGGCGGGGGCGCCCAGGTCGAAGGCGACGGGATACAGCCCGGCCAGCACCGCCTCGGACAGGGTGTAGGAATACGTTTCCGGCCACACGGCGGGCAGGAAGGCCAGGTGGTAGCCGCCGTGGCCGTTTCCCGGCGTCGCGTTCGCCCTGCTTCCGTCCGCCCTGCTTCCGTCTGCCGAACCGAGCAGGTCGGGCAATTCTTTTTCGTCATAGCGGCCCGTGACGGTCACCCCAAGCTGGCGCAATGTTTCGTCGCGGTCGGTGTAGCCCACCACGGTGAAGTGCAGGGGCAGCCCCGCCTCGCGGGCGTGGCGGGCGCAGGCTTCCAGCACGTGCGATCCCTTGTGCGGGCCGATGGCCCCGATCACCGCCACCCGCAACACGTCGTCGGACTTGCGGGGCGCGGCGGCGGGGGCGTCCCCGTGCCGGGCCATGCCCGCACGGGCGAGGGGTGACGTTTCCGGGTGGGGCCGCACGGTGATGCGCGCCGCGCAGCCGGGAAAGTGGCTGGCCAGCCGCCGCGCCGTGTCGTTGCTGGGCGTGAAGACCCTGCGCGCGCCCTCCAGCAGCGTTGCCCATGCCGCGCGCCAGCGCACGATGTCCGTGTTGCCGAGCTGGGGCGTTTCCGCCGCGATGCATGCCCCGCAGCGCCACGGCGCGCCGTGCGCCCTCCCTTCGTCCCCGTCCAGCGCCGTGGGGCAGGGGTAGCCGTCCGGTCCGATGCAGGTGATGCGCGGGCATAGGGCGGACAGGTCGTGTGCGGTGACGTCGCAGGGAATTTCCAGCAGCCGGGCCACAAGGGGCAGCAGTTCCGGCGCGGCATGGGGGTAGCCCGCCAGGTTGTGCACGTGGATGTGGGTCACGCGCAGTTCGGCCAGCACTTCCAGCAGCGCGCCGAAGTCGGGTGGCAGGTCGAAGGCCAGATTGGGCAGGTGCAGGGGACCGGTCCCGCAGGCGGGACCAGCGCCGCAGGCAGGACCAGCATCGCAGATAGGGGCGGACCCGCAGGCGGGCAGGTTCAGGGTCCACACGCATCCCGCGTCGTTGGAGCGCGGACGCAGCACCAGCGCGGGCGTGCCTTCCGCCGCCAGCCGGGCGCACAGGTCCCGCACGTGGCGTTCGGTGCCGCCGCCCCAGTTGTGGGTGACCATCAGCACCGGACGGGCCGCATCGGTGCCCGGCGTGTGCGCCGTACTGTGGTCAGACGCGTGCGTCGTGCCGGGAAAGCGCCGCGCCAGTTCGCCGCGCAGCCGGGCCAGGTCCAGCGCCCGGCGGGCCGGGCGGGCCGGGTCCGCCGCGCAGTGGGCGGCCACGGTGCGCAGATAATCGGGGTACATCCGCTGGATGGTCGCGAAGGCGGCTTCCTTGAGCGGGGCGGCACCCTCGCCGAAGGACATCTCGCCCGCGTGGCGCACGAAGACGTCGGCGGCCAGCAGATGGCGCCAGCCCAGCGCGGCGGCGCGCATGCAGAAGTCGTTTTCCTCGCCGTAGCCCCGGCCAAAGGTGGCCTCGTCGAAGGGGCCGGTTTCCGACAGGCAGGCCCGGCGGATCAGCATGCAGAAGCCCACCGCCGTGGGAATGTCCACGGCCACCCCGGCGTTGACCGTGGCGGCCAGCGCGTCCAGCCTGGCGCTGCCCAGTTCCAGCCCGGCGCGGTTGTCGCGCTCGGTCACCGGGTAGCTGCAAATGGTGGCGTTGTTGGACAGCGGGGTGACGCTGCCCGCGTCGGGCCGGGCGGACAGGTGCGCGGCCATGCGCCCCAGCCAACCGGGAAAGACCAGGGTGTCGGAGTTCAGCAGCACCACGTCGCGCTCGGGGTGCAGCACCATGCCCGCGTTGACCGAGGCCACGAAGCCCCGGTTGGCCGGGTGCTCCAGCAGTTCCATCAGCCCAAGCCCGGCCAGGCGGCGCAGGGCTGCCGCCAACTCCGGTTCCGGGCTGGCGTCGTTGACCACCACCACGTGGGCGCGGGGGGCGGCGGCGTCTGCCGGTTCAAGGTCCGCGCGCAGTATGGAGTGCAGGCAGGCCAGGGTCTGGTCTGTTCCCGCGTACACCGGCACGATGACGTCGATGACCGGGCGCTGCGGCGCGCCGTCTGGTACATCGGACAACGCGGCCCGGCGTGCGGCCAGTTCGGTCCATGCGGTTCCATCTGCAATGGCGGGCGGCGCGGGCCACGGCTCGCGGGTGTCCGGCTCGATGATGGATGGCCGTTCCGGGGCGGTGGCGTCCAGCGCGGCCAGCAGGCGGGCGCGGGCGTCTTCCGTGACTGACGGAGCTGTCGGGGCTGTCGGGGCAGTCGCCGTTGTGCCCTCCATCCCCGCCGTCCCGGCCAGCAGGGCTTCTGCCGCGCTGGTCGCCGTGCGCAGGGTGGTGATGCGCCCGTGCTGGCGACCGGAGCGGGCATTGGCCGCCACGCAGTGTTCCTCGGCCCGCTTGCGGCGCAGGTCGGACAGGGCCAGGTCCAGCCGCGTGGCAGCGGGGATGCGTTCTTCCGGCTGGCCGTAGGCGCGGGTTTCCAACAGGGCGCGGGCGAGATGGGCGGGGTCGCGGATTTCCGTGCCGCAGGGCGCGGGCAGGCTGCCGTCTTCCAACCGCTCGCGCGGGATGCACAGCAGCGCGCCTTCTTCCGCCGCGCCGAACACGTTGCGGCTGGCCCCCCGGAAATTGGCCGGGTTGAAGGCGGGCAGGCGCAGGTGGAACACCGCGTAGCCCCAGGCCAGCGCCTGACGCGCGCAGGGCCAGGCCCGCGAAAAGCCGGGGCATTCCAGATGCAGCACCGGGCGGCAGGCCCGGATGGTGTCCGCCGCCCCGCGCAGGATGGCGGCCTCGTCCCCTTCGGCGTCAACTTTGATGAGATCCAGCCGTCCGCCGGTACCCGGCCTTTCCGGGGGGGGCAGATGCAGCCCCAGTCCGTCGATGGTCAGCAGGGGGATTTCGTCCGTGGTGCGGGCCGGGTCCTGCGGCGCGCCGTCCGCAGCCAGCAGGCGCACCGCGCCCAGATTCTGTCCTTCCGGCGCGGCAATGCGCGGCACCCGCGCCGTGCCCGTGTGGCCTGCCGCCCCGGCCCGTACCGGCGTGACCACGTCCGCAAGGCCGTTCACGTCCACGGTGCGTTGCAGCAAGGCGAACACCTCTGCCTGCGGTTCCAGCGCGGTGACATGCCCGCCTGACCCGCTGCCCCCGACCATGCGGGCAAAGGCCACGGCGTGGGTGCCCACGTTGGAGCCAATATCCAGCACCCGCCCTCCCGCTGGCACGTAGGGGGCCAGCGCGTCCAGTTCCGCCTGCGCCCACTCGCCGTAGATGGCCAGGGCCATGCCCACCGGGCCGTCGAAGTCGAAATGATGGATGATGCCCTGGCGGCAGGGGGTGGCCATGACGTGATCTTCGAGGTGCGGGGGCAGGTCGCCGGTCAGGACAGTTGCTGCCGGGGCGGCGCTGGTGGCCACGTCGGCTCCCACCGCAGCCATGCCCCGGCCTTTGGCCCGCTCGTCCCCGCCTTCCCCACCATCCGCCGCGTCGTCGTACAGGAACAGTTCCAGCGGCCCCACGGTGAACAGGTCGCCCTCCCGCTCCGAAGGGTCGAACCGGACGGAGCGCAGCACCGTCTCGCCGCGCATGGCCGTTTCCACGTCGGCGCGGGTGAAGCCGTTCATGTGCGGCACGGAATGCAGGGTGCGGTCGGCGTACACGGCCCCGCTTTCCTCCAGCCGGAAATAGGCCTTGGCGAAGTTGTGCTCGCGGAATTCGGAGAGGTTGGCCGAGCGCACGTTGACCATGGCGATGCGCCCCACGGCCACGTCCGGCAGGCGGTAGGTGATGCCGGGGTCGCCGGTGGTGGCGCGGAACACTGGCTGGATGGCGTCCAGGTGTTCACGGTCCGGGCCGCCGTCGAGCCCGGCAGGCAGCGCGGTATCCGGGGCGCCGCCCGCCACGGGTACGGCGTTGGCGATGCGTTCCGGCCACACCAGCAGGTGGCGCAGGGGGCGCGCCTTGCGCAGTTCCGCAGCGAAGGAGATGCCCGATTCATCGCGCAGGTTGATGTTGCACAGTCTGGGATCGTCCGACGCGGCGCAGGGGGTGCGCCGCGCGGTGAACCCGCATTCCTCCGCCGCCCGGCGCAGGCTGGTGAAGTCGTGCAGCCAGCGGTGGCCGCCCATGCGCAGGCCGGTGTTCACGGCGTCCATGCCGTTGCGGCAGCGCATCACGTCGGCGAAATAGTCGCCGCTGCCCACAAGCACCGCCGGGTCGAAGCGCTGGCCGTAGGTCCACAGCTGGCCGATGTCCGGGGTGAGCAGCCGGGCCACGCCGCCTGGGCGCAGCAGCACGTTCATGGAACACAGGATGTACAGTTGTTCGGTGAGATAGAAATGCTCGATGACGTCTTCCGCGTAGAAGGCGGCCACCTGCCCGGCAAGGCGGCGCGGCCACACGTCCAGCAGGCGGCATTCGCGCACCCGCGCGTCGTGGGGCAGGAAGTCCAGGTTCACGAAGCCGTCCAGCACCGCGCCGCCGCAGCCCAGATGCACGTAGGCCCCCGTGGCGTCCGCGCCCTGCCAGTCGTCGTGCGCCCAGGCGAACCACGCGGCCAGCCGGGGGTTGCAGCGGGACAGACCCGCCATGTCGGGAAGGGCGAGGGCGGGGGGCGTGTCGGTCATGGTGGTGTCAGTCGGGCTGGTCATGTGGGGCGGTGTCCTGCAGGTGCGGGCGGTTATGTGCGGCGGCGGGGTGGCGCGCGGGGTCCGGGTCCGGTCTGGTCCGGTCTGGTTCAATCGGGTTCGGTTTCGTTCGATCGGGGCCGGGCGGAGTCCGGGGCCGCGTTCAGGCGCGGGGCTTCACGCCCATGCGGCCCGTGTAGTCTGTCCGGGCCAGCAGCGGCGGGGTGGCCCCGGCGCGGGCCAGGTCCGCGAAATAGGCGTCCACGGCGCGGCCCACGCCGGGAAAGTGGCCGTAGTCGTCGATGCACAGCACCCCGCCCGGCGACAGGCGCGGGTAGAGGTGGGTCAGTTCGTGGCGCACCGAGTCCGCATCGTCGGTATCCAGATGCAGCAGGGCGATGGCGTCCGGCAGGGGGCCGCCGGGAATGGTGGCCTGCACCGGGCCGCGCAGCACGTGCAGCCGCTGCGCCGGGTAGCTGGTGCGGGCAAAGTTGGCCATGGCTGCGGGCAGCACGTCGTCCTTAGGAAAGGCTTGCAGGGTTTCTCCGGTGATGGAGGCTTCCTCCACCCCGTCGGGAAAGCCCCGGAAGGTGTCACACCAGAAAAGGTCGCGGTCCGTTTGCCCTGGCTGGCACAATTGGGCCAGCACGGCGGCGCAGAAGCAGGCCGAGCCGCCCCGGTACACCCCGCATTCCAGCAGCGCGCCGGGAACGCCGATGGCCGTGATGTGGCGCAAGGCCAGGTACAGGGCGTGGAACCGCTCCACCGACAGCAGCGAATCGTCGCGCCACGCGAAGTAGGCGTCCCAGAACAGCGCGTCGGTGATGTCGGGGTAGCGGGGGCGCGGGTCTCCCCGTTCGGAGTTGATGGAGGCGGCGTTCACGGGGCGTTTCCTGTGGCGGCTTGGGGGGTGATGTCGGGGTGCCCGTCGTGGGCGGCCAGGGCCATGCCCCGTGCGGCGTCCAGGCGCGAGGCCACCAGGGTGGCTTGCGCCCGTCCGATGGGGATGGGGCGGTAGGGCAGGCTGGCGGATTCGCCGGGGGGGGGATTGTGCGGACCGGGGGCGCCATCGGCGGCGCGTTCCGGTGTGCTTCCTGTCGTGCTGTCCCCCGCAGGCAGCAGGGTCAACGCGCCGTCGCGGCACCATGCCCCGGGCAGATCCTGTCGCCGGGCGGGCACCCCCGGCGCGGAAAGCACGGAGCCTGCCGCGTCCACCCGCTTGAGGTGCGCGGGGTGCACCGGCGCGGGCGATACGGAGCACGCGGGCAGGCCGCATCCCGCGTTTGCGGGGGCAAGGAATGTGGTGACGAAGGCGCGCAGGGTGGCCGCATCCAGCAGGGCGGCCCGTCCGTCGATGCACAGGATGTCCCGCCCGGAAAATTCGGGCGCGGCGGTGGAAATGTCAGGTCGAATCGCGTAGCCTGCCGCAAGGTCGCCCGCGTTCAGCAGCGGCACCGTCCACGCGGCGCGGCGGCGGGCAAGAAATTCCGGCAGGGGCAGCAGGTCCAGCCCGTAGCGGCGAGCCACGGTGCGGGCCATGGCCCCTTCGCCGCACACGGCCAGCGGCACGTGGGGCAGGGCGGTGCGCACCGCGTCCAGCACCCGGCACGGCGCGGGTATGCCTGCGATGTGCAGGTACGGGCCGTCCGGTGAGTCCGGTTCCTCCCCGCCGTCCGGCACGCCGGGTGACTCCTGTCCTTCGGGCGGCAGCACCACCACGCAGGCAAGGTTGGCAGGGTCCGCCATGCTCTCCATGCCGGGGGAGGCAGGCACAGCAGGCACGCCGGGCCGGGCGTCGGCCTCGTGGTTTCGGGAGACGGGGTGCGCGCCGTCGTATGCGGCCACATCCGCCGGGGTGCACGCCGGAAACGGGTCATCCCCGTCCAGCAGCAGGCGGCACGTGGCGAGATCCCACGGCTCGTCGATGTCCACGCCCTGCCGGGCGGACAGCACGTGGGCCAGGGGTTCCGCCGGGGGCGCGGGAATGTCGGTCATGTGCTGCCGAAACCACGGCTGCACATGGTAGTACGGGCGGTTGCAGGTGATGGAAAACGCGCCGCATTGCAGCAACCGTTCGCCGTCCGGGTGGTCATGGTCCGGGGCGTGACGCTCCGTACCATCGTCTGCCTCCGCGTTCTGCCCACCGTTCAGCGGACGGAAATCCGGGGTCAGGAATTCCAGCGACACGGCGGGCAGCCGGGCCACGGTCTGGAGCGAGGGGCGGTTGGCAGCCGCCAGCCGGTCCACGGCGCGCCGCATCTCGTCCGGGTGCAGGCAGGGGTGGGTGGCCGAAACGGACAGCAGAAAGTCGGGCACGCGCCGTTCCACTAGCAGCATCCACACCTGTGCGTAGACCCATGCATCCAGCGGTGACGCTTCGTCCGTGGCCAGTTCCGCCGGGCGCAGGAAGGGCACGTCCGCCCCGGCATCTCGGGCCGCCGCCGCGATGTCCGGGCAGTCGGTGTTGACCATGACCCGCGTGACGGACGCCACAGAGCGGCAGGCCGCCACGGCCCGCGCGATGAGCGGCACGCCGCTCACCATCCGCAGCGCCTTGCGGGGCACCCCGCGCGAGCCGCCGCGCGCGGCAATGACGGCCACCACGTCCCAATCCGCGCGCGGGATGTTCACGTCGCGCCGGGCAGGGTCGCGCAGGCGCTGGTGACGCACCTGTCCGCAATGCATGATCCAGTCGTACAGGCTGGACGAGGGCAGGCCGTGGGCCAGCACCCGGCGTACGGCGCTGTCCGCGCGGCCCAGCCATGATTCGGTCACGGCCAGCACGCACTGCTCGGCGGGCATGATGGCCGGGTCGGGTAAATGGGGAAAACAAGGTACATGAGAAAGGCTGGGCAGGGGGGACAGGCCGGGCGCGCCCGAAGCATGGCCGGGCTGCGCGGGCGAAAGAGGGTGCGGCGCGTTCATGCCCGGTCTCCCTGGTTTCCCCGGTTTCCAAGGTCGGCCCAGTCCGTCCTGTCCGTCCCGACCGCCCGGTCCCCCAAAACGGGCGCGGTTCCCTGTGCCATCTCGCGCCGTGCCGCATGCACCACATCCGGCAGGGTGACGGCAAAAAAACGTGCCGCCGGACCGTCCAGCGCAAGGTCCAGCTGCCGCCAGTCGCGGGCGGCGGCCACGGGGTCGCGGGCCAGTGCTGCGTAGGCAGCGCCGTATGCGGCGGCAATGCGTTCCGGCTGCCAGTGGGCTTCCATCCACGCGCGCGCGGCGTGGCCCACCTCTTGCGCGTCCGCAGGATGGTCAAGCAAGTGGCCCAGCACGTGGGCCGCATCCTCCAGCCGCACGTCGACGAACGGGCAGGCATCGGTTTCCGCCATGCGCGCCAGCACCCGGCGGCAGCGGCCATCCAGATGGGCCAGCACCGGCTTGCCCTGGGCCAGTCCTTCCAGCCCGGTCAGGTGGCAACTGCCCGTGACCAGGTCGTCCACCACGATGCGGGACAGCCGTTTGGCGGCAAGGGTGGCGGCCAGCGGGGTCTTGTGCATCAGGTGCCAGCTTGCCCCGCGCGGCAGGCAGGCGGAGCGCACGGCGGCCTCGGCCTCTGGCCGGGCCTTGGTGTTCCAGCGGTCGGCCCAGGCCGAATGCAGCCGGGTGGGCGACAGGAACACGTCGTGGCGCAACGGGCCGTGCAGGGCCGGGTCGTGCGGCAGGTGGTCCGCGTCGTGAATGGGCAGGGGATTGGGCACCACCCGCGCGCGGGGGTAGCAGCGTTCCTGAAACTGGCCCACCACCAGCGCGGGGATGGGCTGGGCCAGCAGCGCGGCGGGGGTGATGCCCATGCGGCCCGCCACCAGCCCCGGTTCGCTGTGGAACTGGCGGAGGACGAGCGTGCCCTTATCCGCCAGCGCCCGGAAATCGATGGGGGCAAAGTGGCGCGAATCCAGGTCCAGATAGTTGTGAACGTGGAGAATGTCGGCGTGTTCCGCCAGTTCGCGGGCGAGATCCGGCGTTTCGTCGAACACCACGTCCTGCCCGAAGTCCTCGCTGCCGTAGCGTGTCAGGTCCACCAGCCGGGCCGTGCAGCCGGGCAGGTGGGCGTTCAGCGCCCGGACGAGCCGCAGCGGCGCGCCCGCCAGCGGGGTGATGGCGAAATGGACGACGCGCATCACGCGGCCCCGGTCCTGGTCCGGACCCCGGAATCGGTCGGAGAATCCGTGGGGGAACCGGCTGCGGGATTCGGCGCCGTCCTGCTGCTGTCCATGGTGCCGTCCTCTTCGTCCGTATCCCCCGTCTGCACCGGCATGGCCAGCATGGCGGGCAAAAGCTGCCCGTCGCGCGGCAGGTCCACGGTCAGGGAATTGCCGATCACCGCGTCCCACAGTTCCGGCGACAGGCCGTCGCCGGGGCTTTTCACGGTAAGGTCGTCCGGCATTAGCACCGTGCCCGCCGGAAGATTGCGCGCGGCCACCAGGCTTTTGCGCAGCTTTACGGCCATGGCCGCCTCGTGCGGGGTGACGCGCTTTTCGGTCACGCCCATGGCCCGCTCCACCTCGCGGATCATGCGGACCATGCAGGCAAGGTCGTCCGGCTCCAGCGAGGCCTGATGGTCGGTGCCGCGCTGGGTGCGGTCGAGGGTGAAGTGGCGTTCCACCAGGCACGCCCCGCGCGCCACGGCAGCCACGCTGGGGCCGATGCCCCGCTCGTGGCCGGAATAGCCCACGGGCAGGCCATAGCGCAGGGCCAGTTGGTCCATCACCGGCAGGGCGATGTCCGCCTCGTCGCAGGGGTAGCTGGAGTTGCAGTGCAGCACCACCACGCCGCCGTGCCCGGTGGAAAGTTCGGCCACGGCCCGGTCCACCTGCGCAAGGGTGCTCATGCCCGTGGACAGCACCACCGGCAGGTTCAGCGCGGCCATCCGGCGCAACATGGGTACGTTGACCACGTCGGCGGAGCAGACCTTCAGCAGTTCCACCTTCAGGTCGGCCAGCACGGCAAGGCTGGGCGCATCCCAGGCAGAGGCGAAGAAGACCATGCCCAGCGATTCGGCCAGTTGCTTCAGTTCCGCGAACTGGGCGGCGGAAAGTTCCAGCGCGTCGCGGTGTTCGCCGTAGGTGGCCCCGAAGCTGTTGGGGCCGCCATAGGCGGCGCGGGCACCTTCGGTGGTGAGCAGGGCGGAGGTGTCGCGCTTCTGGAATTTCACGGCGTCCGCCCCGGCGCGGGCGGCTTCGCGCACCATGCGCCGGGCGGTGTCCATGTCGCCCTGATGGTTGTTGCCCACCTCGGCCACGATGAAGCACGGGCAGCCGGGGCCGATGCGCCTGCCGGAGGCCAGGGTGATGCAGGGGGCGGCGGTGCCGCCCGCAATGTTGGTGGATGCGTTCATAGCAGCACGACGACCTCCCGCGCCGATTCCGGCATGCCGGGCATGGCCAGCAGCTGTTGCTGGATGGCGCGCTGGTGCGCGAACGAGGACACCACCACCGCGTCCACGGCCAGCAGGCCGGGTTCGGTCAGCAGGGCCGCCGGGGGCTGCACGGTGTGCCCGTGGAAGGGGGTGCCGTGCTTGGCGGCATCGTTGTCCACCACCAGGGTTACCTCGAAGGGGGTGCCTTCCAGCGCCGCCAGCACCACTTCGCCCGTTTCGGCGGCGCCGAACAGGGCCAGACGCAGCGTGCCCAGACGCAGCGGGCCAGCAGGTTGGGGCGGCAGGCCGGGTTCGGGGGCCGGGGCGGATATCCTGCCCCGCCGTTCCGCCAGCGGTTCCAGCCGGCGCCGCACCAGTTCCTTGATGGAGGCAAACCCCCGCACCATCTCGGCGCAGTACTGTTCCATCATGTTGCGCCGCGCCTCCTGCCCCTTGTCGGTAAGGCGGTAGGCAAAGCTTTTGCGGTTCACCGGGGCGAACTGGACCATGCCCTCTCTGTGCAACTCCGCCAGGTACTGGTTGACCATGGCGCTGCTGGTGCGGCTGAACCGAGCCAGTTGGGTCTGGCTGAGCCGTTCGTTTTCGGTCAGCGCCTGCACCACGGACAGCAGGCGCAGCTTCTTGGACGGACGGATGTAGTCCTTGCCCTGGAAGAACATGAGGCCCCCGGAAAATCGTTCAGTATGTTTATGATCGATTTTCGCAGGCTGGCGGGGTTGTGTCAAGCATGGTGCGGAAAATTCATGGCTGGCGCGGTCTGGCGGGCAAAGGGCCGTGTCCGCGCGGGGTTGGCGTGGGGGGGCACGGGAGGGCACCCGGGGATGCCGGGCGCAAAGGGCAGGGGGCACGGGGAAGGGGTGTCGTCACCGTGTCGTCCCGGAGTTGTGGCAACACGGACATGCATGCGGAATGTTGCCGGGTGCATTGCCCTTGCGGATGCGGCCCGCGCCGATGTCGTCCGCCCGTGCGGGGGCGGCAGGGCACGGCACCACCGTTGCATGCGCGCGGGGCGGCGGCGGATTCTGCCGCCTGCCCCCCCGCCCCGGCCATCGCCTTGTTTACGGCGGTTATCCTTGACGCATGGCGGCTTCCGGGGCAGTGCTCATGAACGCGCGGCGCACGGGCATGGGCCCGCTCGGGGGAGTTCAGGCCGCCGCGCGCGAGACACCACGGACCCACGACCATTCGGGGCATGTCACGCCAGGGGCATGCCGCAGGAGCATCAATGGCATTGTTCGGCAAGAAGGACGAGGAGCACGCGACAAACCTGGTGTTCCAGCAACTGCGCCTTGCGGCGGACCGCCGGGCGCGGTTCTACGTGGTGGTACGCACCCGCGACGGCAAGCAGCATTCGCTGCCCGGGCTCATCGATTCGTACGAAGGCCCCACCCTGCTCATCGACATGTCCAGCGGGGTGCGGCTTTCCTCGGCATGGAAGGGGCAGACGGTGGAATGCTACTTCCGCATCGTGGCCATGGCCCCCCAGCGCACGGAACAGCATTACATGTTCGCCTCGCGCATTCTCGACATCCGCGCCCTGTCCACCGGGCTGATCGTTGAACTGGAAAAGCCCGCCGCCATCGACTCGGGGCAGCGCCGCCGCAGCGTGCGGGTGCGCCCGGTGCCGGAACTGGTGGGCCTGCTGGAAATGTGGCGCGACGAAGCCCCCGACGACGGCCCGTTGCCCCTGGCGGCGCTGGAAGGGTATCTGCGCATCGCCGGTGCGCCTACCCAGTGCCTGCTTGGGGCGGAGGGACAGCCCGCGCAGGCGCCCCAGACCGCGTCAGGCCCGGTGGCGGAATCCGTGGCAGACCCGCAGCCCGGCCTTGTGGACATTTCTGCCGGGGGCATGCGCGCCTGCATCGCCCCCCGCGCGGGAGTGAGCGGCGAAAAGGGGCCGCTGGCACGGGGCGACAAGGTGGTGCTGCGCGCCATCCTGCACTGGCCCGGCGGCGCGCATCAGCCCCTGGACCTGCTGCTGAAGGCGGAGGTTTCCACCCGCATGCACACGGGCAGCGTGGTCGGCGGGGTGGACGTGGGCGTGGAATTTCTGTTCGACGGCAAGATCGACGTCGACGGCACGGTGACCTGGGTGCCCGTGCGCGACGGGGTGTACCGCGCCGCCCAGTGGGTGAACGCCGTGTACATGGAGTACATGCGCAAGGTGCGCTCGCAGTAGGGGTATTCCCGAAGCATCCGTTCGTGGGCTTGCGAGCCGTGCGGACATCGTACGCAACGTCCGGCCCGAAGGGCGCGACCCGACCCTTCCTGTCCGCCGCGAGCCTTCAGCAATGGCCGCCGCACCCGTGCAGGGCGCGGCGGCCTTTGCATGTCCCGTCTGCACGCTGATTTAACGGTACATCTGCGTGGCGTGATTTGACAATATTCGCATGGCCCCCCGCTTGACGCACCTGCCGCCGGATGGTCTACAGGACTGTCGGTCTCATTGCATCGGACAACGCATCGTGGGCATCATTGGCATCACGGGCATCGGGGTGCTGGCCGGACGGCCACGGGACGAGCCGTCCGCACCGGTCCTGACAGGCCTTGCCGGGCCCGCGCGGCGTCATTGCAGCAACAACCGCTGGAGGTACTGGATGAAACGGACCATCGTATTGCTTCTGATGATGTTGGCGGCCGTGCTGGCGTTCGGCCCCAAGGCCGAGGCCGCCGAAGGCAAGACCTTCCGCGTCGGCATCTCGTCCGACCCTGAATCGCTCGACCCGCACATGCAGCTTTCCGGGCCCATGCTGGCCTACTCGCACTGGGTGTTCGATCCCCTGGTGCGCTGGACCCAGGACATGAAGTTCGAACCGCGCCTGGCCGAAAAGTGGGAACAGATCAACCCCACCACCGTGCGCTTCTTCCTGCGCAAGGGCGTCAAGTTCCACAGCGGCAACCCCTTCACCGCCGCTGACGTGGCCTGGACCGTCAAGCGCCTGAAGGAAGCCCCCGACTTCAAGGGCCTGTACGTGAAGTTTGCCGAACCCAAGGTCGTCGACGACCACACCATCGACATCATCACCACCGAACCCTACGGCCTGGTGATGAACCTTGCCACCTACATTTTCCCCATGGATTCCAAGTTCTACACCGGCACCGACGCCGCTGGCCAGCCCAAGGGCGCCGTGGTGAAGAACGGCCCCTCGTTCGCCAACGAGAACGCCTCGGGCACCGGCCCGTTCATGGTGGCCCAGCGCGAACACGGCGTGAAGCTGCTGCTGAAGGCCAATCCCAACTACTGGACCAAGCGCGGCAACGTCGACACCATCGAACTCACCCCCATCAAGAACGAAGCCACCCGCGTGGCCGCCATCCTGAAGGGCGACGTGGACTTCATCACCCCCGTGCCCGTGCAGGACTACGACCAGCTGGCCAAGAACCCCGATGTGGAGCTGATCACCATGGCCAGCACCCGCATCATCACCTTCCAACTGAACGGCAAGCGCAACCCCGCCCTGGCCAACCCCAAGGTGCGTGAAGCCATCATTGCCGCCACCGACCATGCGGGCATCGTGGCCAAGATCATGAAGGGCTACACCGTGGTCACCCACCAGCAGGCGCCCAAGGGCTACCCCGGCTACATCGCCGACCTGAAGCCCCGTTTCGATCTGGCCAAGGCCCAGAAGCTGATGAAGGAAGCGGGCTACGAAAAGGGTCTGGAACTGACCATGATCGCGCCCAACAACCGCTACGTGAACGACGAAAAGGTGGCCCAGGCCTTCGTTTCCATGATGGCCAAGATCGGCATCAAGGTGAACCTGAAGACCATGCCCAAGGCCCAGTACTGGGATGAGTACGACGCCCAGGTTGCCGACATCCAGATGATCGGCTGGCACCCGGATACCGAAGACACCGCCAACTACGGCGAATACCTGCTGATGTGCATCAACAAGGACACCGGCATGGGGCAGTACAACAGCGGCAACTACTGCAACAAGAAGTACGACGCGCTGATCGAGGAAGCCAACCGCACCACCGATCCCAAGAAGCGCGACGCAGTGCTGCAGGAATCCGAGAAGCTGGCCTACGACGAGGCCGCCTTCGTGCCGCTGCACATGGAACCGCTGTCGTGGGCTGCCCGCAAGACGGTGAAGAACGCGAAGGCGATCATCAACGTGCAGGACTTCCCCTACTTCGGCGACGTGGTGATGCAGTAACAGTGAATGAGCGCGGGCGGTTGCAAGACCCCCGCGCTTTTTCGACGGATTTGTGAAGGCGGGCGGGCAGGGGAACACCCCTTGCCTGCCCCGCCGAAATTTTGTAGCCCACCGGGCGGGGATCACCCCGTTACCGACGCGCGGCATTCCGCCGCCCCCCGCATTCCGGCTTTTGGCTGGGCATTCCGTCAGCCATTCCGGACACGCGGCGGGCGCTCCCAGCAGGCTCACCGGAACATGGTGCGCCGATCGTGGCCGGGTTGCGGACAACGCCGCGCACGCCGTTTCGCGCCTTCGCGCTTTCGTGGCCGCCGCGTGCGGTCCCGCTGCCCCTGCCCCGCAGGGTGCCATGGGTCGAACCATGGCCGGGACGTTCGCACGCATCAGGCCGCTGCGCGCGGGCGCTGCCGCCGTCACTCCGCCCCCGTTCCTGCATCGTGCGGCCCCCGCACCGTGCGGGAGCCCGCATCGCACGGGGGCCGTATCGTGTGGAGGAAGGACGCGCGGCCCGCGGCTCCGCGGCAACCAGCAACGCCGTTACCGGCAACGAGACGCACATGTTCGCATTCATCATCCGCAGGGTGGCGCAAGCCCTGCTGGTCATGTTCATCATCAGCTTCATCGGGTTCGCCATCAAGCAGTCCGTTGGCGACCCCACGCGCGAGATGGTGGGCGTGTCCGTATCCGTCAAGGAACGCGAGGCCCTGCGCGAAAAGCTGGGGCTGAACGACCCGTACCTAGTCCAGTGGGCGCGCTTCACCAAGAACGCCGTGCAGGGCGACCTGGGCACTTCGTACTTCTACCGCAAGCCCGCGCTGGACGTGATTCTGGCGAAAGCCCCGGCCACGCTGGAACTGGTCTTCGTGGCCCAGTGCATCATCGTGCTGATCTCCGTGCCGGTGGGCGTGTATTCCGCGTGCCGTCCGCGCTCGGTGCTGTCGCGCCTGTTCATGGGCATCAGCATCGTGGGGGTTTCGGTGCCGGTGTTCCTGACGGCCATCTTCATGATCTACATCTTCTCGGTGCACCTTGGCTGGCTGCCCTCGTTCGGGCGCGGCAACCCGGTGGAGATATTCCCGGGGTGGACATCGGTGCTGACCACCTGGGCCAATTTCAAGCACATCATCCTGCCCTCCATCGCCCTGTCGTCCATCATGCTGCCGCTGTTCATCCGGCTGATCCGCGCCGAGATGAAGGAAGCGCTGGAAACAGAGTACGTGAAATTCGCGCGGGCCAAGGGCCTGCCCGAATGGCGCGTGGTGATGGTGCACGCCTTCAAGAACACCCTTCTGCCGGTCATTACCGTGGGCGGCGTGCAGCTTGGCATCATGATCGCCTTCACCATCCTGACCGAAACGGTGTTCCAGTGGCAGGGCATGGGCTTCATGTTCGTGGAGGCCGTGGAGCGCGCCGATACGGCGCTGCTGGTGGCCTACCTGATCTTTGTGGGTGCCATCTTCGTCAGCGTGAACACGGTGGTGGACCTGATCTACGGTTTCGTGAATCCCATGGTCCGCATCGCGGGGAGGAAGTAGCATGGCCGGTCTTCTGAAACGTTTCCGCCAGTCGTACTTCCTGTATTCCTTCCTGCGCGACCCGGTGGCGGTGACCAGCTTCGCCCTGTTCGTCATCCTGGCATCCTCGGCCCTGCTGGCCCCGGTCATAGCCCCGCACAATCCGTTCGACGGCGCCAACATCGACATCATGGACGCGGAAACGCCCCCCCTGTGGAAGGACGGCGGCAACCCGGCCTTTCTGCTGGGCACCGACAACCAGGGGCGCGACCTGTTCTCGGCCATCCTGTACGGCATGCGCGTATCCCTGCTGATCGGGGTGGGCGCGGTGGCCATGCAGGCGTGCATCGGCATCATGGTGGGGCTGCTTTCCGGCTACGGCAGCCGCAGGCTGGACAACATCCTGATGCGCATCGCCGACGTGCAGCTGTCGTTTTCCTCCTACATGGTGGCCATCTTCCTGGGGGCCATCGTGCAGATGACCTTTGGCGTGGGCCGCTACGAGCAGGTGGCCGTGCCCTTCCTGGTGCTGGTCATCGGCCTTGCGGAATGGCCCCAGTACGCGCGCACCGTGCGTGCATCGGTGCTGGCGGAGAAGAAGAAGGAATACGTGGAGGCGGCGCGGGTCATCGGGCTTCGGCCGTTCCGCATCATGTGGCGGCACATCCTGCCCAACACGCTCACCCCGGTGCTGGTCATTTCCACCGTGCAGGTGGCCAACGCCATCATGAGCGAGGCGGCGCTGTCGTTCCTGGGCTTGGGCATGCCGGTGACCAAGCCTTCGCTGGGCTCGCTGATCAAGTCGGGCTTTCAGTATTTCTTCAGCGGCAGCTGGTGGATAACGCTGTTTCCGGGCGTGGTGCTGATTCTGCTGGTGCTGTCCATCAACCTGCTTGGCGACTGGCTGCGGGATTTCCTGAATCCCAAGCTGTACAAGGACTAGCCCATGCAACCGTTGCTCGACGTATCCAACCTTACCGTCAAGTTCGCGCTGCGCGACACCGCGCTTACCGCCGTCAACGACGTTTCGTTCACCCTGGGCAAGGGCGAGCGCCTGGGCCTTGTGGGCGAATCGGGCGCGGGCAAGTCCGTGACCGGGTTTTCCATCCTGAACCTGGTGTCCAAGCCCGGCTTCATCGCAGGCGGCTCCGTGCTGTTCGAGGGCAAGGACCTGACCAAGGCCAATGCGGAAACCCTGCGCGACATACGCGGCAACCGCATCAGCATGATCTTTCAGGATCCCATGATGACCCTGAACCCGGTGCTGACCGTGGGCACGCAGATGATCGAAACCATCCGCGCCCACATGAAGGTGACCCGCAAGGAAGCCGAGGGCATTGCCCTGGACAAGCTGCGCAAGGTCTACATTCCCTCGCCGGAACGCCGCCTGACCCAGTATCCGCACGAATTCTCCGGCGGCATGCGCCAGCGCATCGTCATTGCCATCGCGCTCTTGACGTCGCCGTCGCTGATCATCGCCGACGAACCCACCACGGCGCTGGACGTGACCATCCAGGCCGAGATCATGGACCTGCTGCTGGAGCTGTGCCAGTCGGAGGACATGGGCCTCATCCTGATTACCCACGACCTTGGCGTGGTCTCGCAGGTCACCCAGAAGATTGCGGTGATGTACGCGGGCGGCATCGTGGAAATGGGCGATACCGGCATGGTGGTGGGCGAGCCGCTGCACCCTTACACGCGCGGCCTCTTGGGCGCGCTGCCGCAGTGTGCGGACAAGGCCGACTGTGGCCTTGCGGATGTGGCCGCGCCGCGTGCGCGCCGCCGCCTGAACCAGATTCCCGGCAGCATGCCCAGCCTTTCCGACGTGCCGCGCGGCTGTCCGTTCAACAACCGCTGCGAACTGTGCGAAACCGTGTGCACCACCACCCGGCCGCTGCTGGAAAAGAAAAGCGACGGGCGTTTGGCCGCCTGCCATATGGTAGCCTAAGGGGGACGCCGGAATGACCAACCAGAATACCGCACTGCTTTCGCTGCGCAACGTCGTCAAGCATTTCGACATATCCGGCGGGCTGCTGGACCAGCTGCGATTCTCGGGCGGGCGCATCATCCGCAAGCACACCGTGGTGCACGCCGTCAACGACGTGAGCTTCGACATCCTGCCCGGCGAGACCCTGAGCGTGGTGGGCGAATCGGGCTGCGGCAAGTCCACCCTGGCGCGCACCGTCATCGGCCTGTACCGGGCCACCGGCGGCGAGATACTGTACCGGGGCGAGCGCATCGACAACCTGAGCGACAACGGCATGCTGCCCTATCGCACCCGCATGCAGATGGTCTTTCAGGATCCCTACGCCTCGCTGAACCCGCGCATGAAGGTGCGCGAAATACTCGAAGAACCCGTCCGCTTCCACAACCCCGGCATTTCCGACGCCGAGGTGCGGGCCCGCGTGGCTGCCGTCATGGAGCAGGTGGGCGTCAACCCGCTGTGGGGCGTGCGCTATCCACACGAATTTTCCGGTGGGCAGCGCCAGCGCATCTCCATCGCCCGCGCCCTGGTGGTGGACCCCGAGTTCATCGTGGCGGACGAACCCATCTCGGCGCTGGACGTATCCATCCAGGCCCAGGTGCTGAACCTGATGATGGACCTGCAAGAGCAGCGCAACCTGACCTACCTGTTCATCAGCCACGACCTGTCGGTGGTGGAGCATATCTCCACCCGCGTGGCCGTGATGTACCTGGGCAGCCTGTGCGAGCTGGCCGACGCCGCCGACCTGTTCGGCAGCCCGCGCCACCCCTACACCCAGGCCTTGCTTTCGGCCATTCCGCGCGTGGGCGGCAAGGCCGCCGCGCACATCAAGCTGCCCGGCGACGTGCCCACGCCCATCAACCTGCCCTCGGGCTGCGTGTTCCATGGCCGCTGTCCGCACGCCAACGCGCGCTGCATGCAGGAAGTGCCCAAGGCCCGCCAGCTTGAAAGCGGCGCGCTGGTGGCCTGCCACGGCGTGGAGGAAGGGCGGATCTAGACCATTCAAGACCCTGAAAGAAACCGGGGGAAGGAGCCGTGCAACGGTTCCTTCCCCCGGATCTTTTTTGGGCGTGGCTGGCGTTACTTGTCCAGCACATCCGCCATGCGTTCCAGCGCGGTGCGCAGCAGCGCGCGCGGGCAGCCCAGGTTCAGGCGCAGCCAGCCTTCACCTTCCGGCCCAAAGCTGGAACCGGGGCTGGGCACCACGCCTGCCTCGTGGCGCACCCGGTGCAGCAGGTCCGCCTCCGCAAGACCCAACGGGCGAAAGTCCACCCATGAAAGGTAGGTGCCCTGCGGCGGCATGACGCGGACTGCGGGCAGGCGCTGCCCCAGCACGTCGCGCACCAGCGCGGCGTTGCCCGCGATGTAGTCCATCAGCGCGTCCAGCCACGGGCCGCCGTGGCGGCAGGCGGCCTCGGTGGTGGCCAGCCCGAACATGTTGGGATGGCGGATGCCAAGGCCGGTGAGTTCCGCGCGAAAGGTGCGGCGCAGGGTGTCGTCTTCGATAACCACGTGCCCCAGCCCCGCGCCGGGCACGTTGAAGGTCTTGGCGGCGGAAACGGTGGTGATGGTGCGCTCGGCAACTTCCGGCGACAGGCTGGCCAGCACGGTGTGTACATGGCCGGGCAGCAGCAGGTCGTGGTGGATTTCGTCGCTGACCATGAGCGTGCCGTGCTTCAGGCACAGTTCGGCCACGCGGGTCAGTTCCTTGCGGGTCCAAACCCTGCCGCCGGGGTTGTGCGGGCTGCACAGCAGCAGCACCTTGGCCCCGCGCCCGCCGTCGGCAAGGGCCGCATCCAGCGCGTCGAAATCCATTTCGTGGAAGGGGTTGCCGTCGGCATCGGTGGTGAGGGCCAGCGGGTTGGCCAGCACCCGGCAGCCTGCGTCCTGCACCGCCGCGCGGAAAGGCGGGTAGATGGGCGTCTGGATGACCACGCCGTCACCGGGCCGGGTGAACAGCCGCACCGCCAGACACAGCGAGGCCACCACGGTGGGCACGGGCAGCAGGTGGCGCGGGTTTACGGTCCAGCCGTGCCGATCGGCCAGCCAGTGGGACACGGCTTCGCGGCAGGCGATGCCATCCGCCGGGTAGCCGAACACGCCAAGCTCGGCCAGTCGGGCCACGGCATCGCGTATCGCCGGGGGCGAGGCAAAGTCCATGTCGGCCACCCACAGGGGGATGGCGGTGGCGGCTTCATCCGGCGAAAGGTTGAACATGCGCCCCATGTCGTCCCATTTCAGGCTGCCGGTGTTGCGCCGGTCGGGGGCGTGATCGAAGTCGAAGTTGCGGTCGGGCATGGCGATGGGTGACGCGGTCGTCGGGTTTGGCGGGAACTGCCCGCATACGTGAAAGAGCCGCCCGGTAGGCGGCTCTGGATTTCTGTCCGGAGAGAGGGCAGTCCGCATTCACGGAAGCTGCCGAAGCACAGCCGCCTAGAACCCGTTGTAGCAGACGCGGTCGTCGTATTCGACCTGCTTGCCCTTGTTCCACTGCGACACGGGGCGGTAGTAGCCCACGATGCGGGTGTACACTTCCGTGGTCTGGCCGCAGTCGGGGCATGCATGCTGTTCGCCTTGCAGGTAGCCGTGGTCCTTGCACACCGAGAAGGTGGGGGTGACGGACAGGTACGGCAGGCGCGTCTGGGTGAAGGCCTTGATGATGAACTTCTTCAGGGCCTCGGTGTCGGCCACGGATTCGCCGAGGTAGGTGTGGAACACCGAACCGCCGGTGTACAGCGGTTGCAGCTTGTTCTGGTGGTCCAGCGCGGCGAACACGTCTTCGGTCATGCCCACGGGCAGGGCGGTGGAGTTGGTGTAGTACGGGGTGCCGTTGCCCGAGGCCTTTATTTCCGAGTAGAGCGACTTGTCGATCTTGGCCAGCCGGTAGCTGGTGCCTTCGGCAGGGGTGGCTTCCAGGTTGTACAGGGTGCCGGTTTCTTCCTGAAAGCGCGCGGTCAGGTTGCGCAGGTGGTTCAGGGTGCGCTGCATCAGCCGCACGCCCGATTCGGTTTCTATGCCCTTGCCCAGCAGGTTCTGGCAGGCTTCGTGCCCGCCCACCAGCCCGATGGTGGAAAAGTGCCCGGCAAAACCGTTCTTGAGGTACCGGCGCGACCACGGGAACATGCCGCGTTCAAGGTTGGCGGTGACCAGCTTGCGCTTGAATTCCAGCGAATCGCGGGCCAGTTCCGCGTACTCGGTCACCATGTCCAGAAAATCCTCTTCCCCCTGGGCGAGATAGGCGAGCTTGGGCAGGTTCAGGGTGACCACCCCGATGGACCCGGTCAGGTCGCCCGCGCCGAACAGCCCCCCCACCTTGTTGCGCAACTGCCGCAGGTCCATCTGCAACCGGCAGCACATGGAGCGCACGTCTTCGGGGTTGAGGTTGGAGTTGATGAAGTTCTGGAAGTAGGGCGCGCCGTACTTGGCGGTAAGCTTCAGCAAGAGGTCGCCGATCTCCGAATCCCACGGAAAGTCCTTGGTGACGTTGTACGTGGGAATGGGAAAGGAAAAGATGCGGCCATGGAAGTCGCCGTCCAGCATCACTTCCAGGAAGGCGCGGTTCAGCATCTCCATTTCCGGCGCGTATTCGCCGTAGACCGAATCCTTGTATTCGCCGCCGATGATGATGGGCTCGGTGGCGATGTGCTTTGGCGGCACAAGGTCGAAGGTCAGGTTGGTGAACGGACTCTGGCCGCCCCAGCGCGAGGTGGTGTTCAGGTTGAACACGAACTTCTGCATGGCCTGGCGTACCTGCTTGTAGGTCAGGCCGTCATTGCGCACGAAGGGGGCAAGGTAGGTGTCCACGTTGTTGAAGGCCTGGGCGCCTGCCCATTCGTTCTGCAACGTACCGAGGAAATTGACCATCTGGCCCATGGCGGTGTCCAGATGCCTGGCGGGTCCGGCGCTGGACCGGTTTTCGAGGTTGAACCCTTCCAGCAACAGGTCGCGCAGGCTCCAGCCCGCGCAGTACCCCGCAAGGCCAAAGGACAGGTCGTGGATGTGGAAGTAGCCGTGGTCGTGGGCCTGGCGCACTTCCTCGGGGTACTTCTCGAGCGCGTACTTGGCCTGCAACGTGCCGGAAAGGTGCAGCATCAGGCCCTGGAACGAGTGCGTCATGTTGGCGTTCTCGTGCACGCGCCAGTCGGCCTTGGTGAGGTAATTGTCGATGGTCTCGGAAATGTCGAGGAAGGCGGCTTTCTGCTCGCGCAGGGTGCGGCGCGTTTCGCGGTAGATGATGTACCGCTTGGCCACGGCGTACAGGCGCGATTCCATCAGCACCTGTTCCACGGTGTCCTGCACCTGTTCCTGCTCGGGAACCTCGCAGTCCGCGAGTTTCAGCTCCACCCTGTGGGCGATGCGCTTGGAGAGCAGCGGGTCCTTAATGCCGTTTGCTTTCAGGGCCTTCAGGATGGCTTCCGCGATGCGGTCCGTGGACCACGTCTCCAGCCGTCCGTCGCGTTTCAGAATCTGCTTCGGCATGCTTCCTCCGGGGGGGCACGTAATCCTGTATCTTCAGTTCGAAGCCGACGGGAAGCTGGCGGCGGGCCTGCTCCACGTCGTCATCGGAAAGCACGGGAACGCGGGTGAGGCGGAACATGAACGCGTCGGGCTGCGCCTGGGCCAGCGCGAAGATGCGCGAAAGCGCGGCGCGGGCCTCGTCCGGGGCGGTGGTGCCGCCGGACAGGCGCGGGTAAAGGGCGAAGGGTCCCTTGACGTCGATGGAGAAGGCATCGGCCAGGCCGTCGCGCAGCAAGAGTTCCACCACGTCGGGGCGCAGGCCGTTGCTGTCCACCTTCACGGGCAGGCCGAAACGGCGCAGGTCGCGGAGCAGGTCGGCGAAGCCTTCCACGGTGGTCGCTTCCCCCCCGGTCACGACCACCCCGTCCAGCCAGTGGCGGCGGGCTTCGATGTACGATTCGATAGCGGTGCGCGAAAGCACGGGCAGGGTGTCGGCATGCCAGGCCAGCTGCCAGTTGTGGCAGGTGGGGCAGCGCATGTTGCAGCCGCCCAGAAAGATGACGCAGCTGCTGTAGCCGGGCCAGTCGCAGAGGCTCAGGCGCTCGAAGCCATGCACGTGGTTCCATGCGGAGGACATGACGGGAAGTATCCTTGTCCGGGTGGCGAGATCCCGGAAATGAAAAGCCCTTCGGCGGCGCCTTGCGGCAGGTGCGTTGCGATGCTCCGCGCCGTCAAGAAAGTGTCTAGTAAATTTTTAACCCAGCGGGTTAGTTCGAGCCGAAGCCTACTGCACCCCATTTTTTTTGTATAGTGGGGTGTTTTGGAAAAGCCAGTCCTTAACCTGTTAGGGGGTGGAATACCGGGGTATTTTTTCCCGGTTTGGCGCCTTTGGCAGGCCCGGAACGGGGCTTCTTTTTTGTCTTTTCACAGGCCGCGCACGCAGAAGTTCACATGTGGCGCAGCGTTGTGTCTTTGTTGCTGTGGGTGGGGTGCTTTTGCGCGAATAATGGCCGTAATGCCGATGGGATATGTTGTGAATTGTGTGTCGTGAAAAGCATGCGCCGCCGGTGTTCCGGCGGCGCCGTGCACAAAAGGGCAAAGGGGGTGTGGAGGCGTGGGTTGTGGAAAACTCTCGTGCGTTCCCGCACGGGTTCCCGGCGCTCCGTCGTCAGGTCGCCAGGTCGCCAGGTTGCCAGAGGCTACTCGAAGCAGAACTCCACGGTGAAGTCGCCGTGGGGCGTGCCGAAGGGAATGGCGATGATGGGCGCCTTGGTGATGTGGCTGATGGTGTGCCCGTCGCCCATGATCACCGAAGGGGTGGCCCCCTGGAAGGTCATGCCCATTTCGGCAAGGCCCGCACGGGCCTGACCGGAGATCATGTTGGTCACTTCACCCACGGCGTCCTTGATGTCCTGGACGATGTCCTGGATGTCGTCACCCAGCATGGCCTTTACCAGGGCTATGGCGCACTTCTTGGTGAAGGTTACCGAGATGGTGCCGTTCTTGTACCCGGTAATGCCGATGACGGCCGACACGTCGCCTTTGGCCACGTTGTTCTTCTTCACATAGGGCGCCCCGGCCGTGGGGGTTATGCCCGCCATGGTGGACAACACGTTGATGGTGGCCGCGACGAAGGGCTTTGCGACTTCAATGCCGCTGCTCATGGTATGGCTCCTTGACGGTAGGCGTGCCCCCTTCCGCGATGTGGCGGAGTGGCGGAGGCGCACTGAACAACCTACTGGAAACGGGCGGGGGCCGTCCAGTGCCAAGGCGCTCGTTTCACGCAAATGGCCGGGAAACGCTGTTCCTGCCACACGGCGTGTGCGGCGACTGTGGCGTTGCGGCGTGAAACTGCATCCAGCAGGCATGGCGCATGCACGGGGCATGCGTCATGCGGGTGGTGAAGGCGAATCGGGCGCGTGAGATCGGCAGCGTCATGCGGAGCCGGTGTGGGCCGGGCGCATTACGGCGCAAGGGCTCCCGGCAGGGGCGGGAAGGTGCTGCGGAGTCGTAGGTGTCGCAACAGGCACGCGTGGGCTGGGGCGCTCCTGATGCCCGCGCGATGGCCTAGTGCAGGACGTTGGTGGTGGCTTCCGCCCGGGCGGCATCCAGATTGCCCGCGATGGCGGTGTAGACGCGGTGCTGCGTGCCCACCTTGGCTTCCAGATGCGCCAGGGCGGCGGAGAAGTGGGCCACGGCTTCGTCGATGCGGCCGCGCAGGCGGCAGACCAGCCCGAGGTTGTTGCGAATCTTGGCCTCGAAACCGGAAAGTCCAAGGGCCATGGCCTGCCGCAGGGCCTGCGAGAGCAGGAAGTCCGCGTTGGCGAGGTTGCCCTCCGAAAGGGCCTGCATGCCCTGTCTGTTCAAGGCGCCGATCTGGCTTGCTGCGCACATGGTCTCGTCCTTGGTCCTGAAATGTGATGCGGTGGCCGCGTGTTTGTCCGTGCACTTTCCGCATGCGGCGCATGGGGAGCGCCGCCGCGGAGCCCCGGCATGAAGCAGTGGGCCGGATGCGCCGGGCTGGGTGCATCCGCGTGCTTCGCGGGTCAGTGCCGGGGTTCCACGGTGGTGGCGTCGTCGTGCCTGAAATTCTAGTTGGTGGTCACCAGGGCCTGGCGCAGCGTGGAGACGCCGCAGCTGTGCAGCATCTGCACGGGAATGCTGTTGGCCTTGGCGTGCTGCACCACCTCGCGCTTGGCGGCATGCGAGATCTTGTTGGTGAACACGATGACCATGTCCGCCTGGCCGAGCTTGTCGGCAATGCGGTTCTCCTTGCCCGTGAACACCTTCAGATCCACACCGCTGGCTAGAGCCGCATTGATGTAGTCGCGCTTCAGTCTGTCCATTCCGCCGATGAGTGCTGCGCACATGAGAGGCTCCTTCCGACGAGTCTCGCGTCGTTTTGTCCTGTTTAATGAAAACGATTTTCATTGTCAACAACGATGCGTGATTTTTTGCGCTCCCCGTCGTCATTCGGTGCGCTTTCCACGCCGTTTCAGCGTGATGCGGCTGCGATGAAGGGGGGGGGCCGCCAGCCACCGGGCGCGCGAAAGTGCACGCTCTGGGCGGGAGCGACGCGCCGGGGAAGGGGCGGATGCGCGGTGTACGCGCCCGGCGTGGCGGGAACGCATGCGGGCCGCACGTCCCGGCAAGGAGGTGCGGCCCGCATGGAATGTGTCGAAAAAGGGCAGGGAATGTCATGCCCGGGCGCGCCGGGCGCGGAACGAGGCGGGACGGGGGATTCGGGACGCGGGGCTATTCCTCGCGCCACTCGATACATTCCACCGGACAGGTGGAGATGGCGTCTTCCACGCATCCCGCGGTGGTATTGGGGTCGATGACCTCCGCGTATTCGCCCGCGCTGGACATTCTGAACGCCTCGGGGCAAAGTTCGACGCACGATTCGCACGCCATGCATTCGTCCTGATCGAGGTACAGATACTTCGCCATGGTGGCCTCCTTGGGCTGTTTGCATCATGGTGTAGCATGGCCGAAGCGTCGAGCACAACGGGCGGGACGCACGGCGTCCAGCGCAGCGGAGGCAACCCGGTGTCACCAAAAGGAGACGCGCGCCAGGCGCGCGAGTACCTGGCGCGAGCCAAGGCATATTTTCACAGGCACGACGTGCCCCGCGCCCTGGCGGCCACCGCCGCAGGCGTGCAGCCCATCGTGGACGGCGGCGTTGTCGGGCGCGACCTGGCCGAGTTGCACGGCGCGCTGCGCGAGATGGTGCAGATGCTTTCTCGCGACGAGGACGTGAAGGCTCGGGCCACGGCCATTTCGCCGCGCGGGCTGACGTTCGAGAAAGGCGCCGAGAAGCAGTTGCTGGCCATGCTGGCCCGTATCCTGCGCTCCATGCGCGACGAGCAGGAACAGGAAACCTACGATCAGGCCATCGCCCGCAAGCAGCAGTTGGACAAGCTGTTGCTGCACGGCAGGCGGCTGCTGGAACACAGGAAGGTGGCCGAGGCGGACGATGCCTTCACCGAGGCCACGGGGTTCTACCGCAACGAGCACCGGCTGTTTCTGCTGATGGGCAAGGCCATGCTGGAGGCGGGCGAGCCCAAGCGCGCCCTGCGCCACCTGCGCAAGGCCATGGAGGTTGACCCGGACAAGGAGCAGGCCAAACGGGTGCACGATACGGCCCTGGCCCGCAGCAAGGGCGAACCTGATCCGGCCTGATCCGGCCAACTCCGGCCAGATACGGCCAGCTCCGGCCAATGCGGCCTGACGCGGTCTGGCCCTGCCCGGCGCCAGCGCAACGCACCGACGACGGAAATCCGACAGGCACGACGCCCTCATGCACGCGAAACGTTCCGCATGCATGAGGGCGTCGTGCCGTTGCGGCATCGGAGGGAGGCCGGGTGCCCGTGGGCAGGTGCGTCCGGCGGAATGATCCGGACGGGCGCCCTGGTCCGGGCACAGGTCCAGCCGTCGGGCTACAGGTCCAGCCGTCGGGCTACAGGTCCAGCAGCCGGGCTACAGGTCCAGCAGCCGGGCTACCCGTTCCGGGTCCAGCGAGCGGTGCGCATCGCTGGAGGGAGCCGCCAGCATGTCCATGACCGCGCTGTAAGCCTGGTCGGCCTCGGCGGTGGGGACGGGCGTGGTTGTCTGCCCTGCCGGGGAAGTCTGGGTGCCGGTGGCGTCGAGCGAGGTGCGCTTGGCTTCGGTCGCCTCGCGGGCGCGGGCCAGCAGCGAGTCGATGTGCGAGAAGGTATCCTGCGAAAGGGGGGTAATGCCCGTGGTCATGGCGGTCTCCTGGAAGTTTTTTCCGTATGCCCCGGCAATGATGCAAGTGACGTGCAAAGCTGCACGGAATGCACGCTTCGGCCTGCGCGGCACGGGCTGCATGGTCGGCAGGCGCCAGGGGCCGGACCGGCGCCGAAGAAGAAGGCGCGCGTTGTTGCCGACATCCGGTGGTGGGCCGGGTACCCCGGGTACCCCAGGTGCCCCAGATGCCCCAGATGCGCCGGAAGGTCGGGTGCTTCGGATGACCCGTGGCGGACCGTTGCGAATCGGGCCGCTTTGAGGTAGGCGAAGCGGCGCGCCACGGTTGCGTTTCCGTCCGAACAGGCTACACTTGCGCACAGGTGCATCGTGCACGGGACGCGCGCGGCCACATCCATATATTCGGAAGCGGCATGACCCAGCATTTCCTGCTGTTCGACATCGGCAACACCAACGTAAAGATCGGCATAGCGGTGGAAACCGCCGTGCTGACCTCGTACGTGCTGCCCACAGACCCCGGCCAGACGGCCGACTCCATCGGGCTGCGCCTGCTGGAGGTGCTGCGCCACGCCGGGCTGGGGCCGTCGGACGTGGGGGCCTGCGTGGCCAGTTCGGTGGTGCCCGGCGTCAATCCGCTGATCCGCCGTGCCTGCGAACGCTACCTGTATCGCAAGCTGCTGTTCGCCCCCGGCGACATCGCCATTCCGCTGGAAAACCGCTACGAGCGACCTGCCGAAGTGGGTGCCGACCGGCTGGTGGCCGCCTATGCCGCCCGGCGGCTGTACCCCGGCCCCCGGTCGCTGGTATCCGTGGATTTCGGCACCGCCACCACGTTTGACTGCGTGGAGGGGGGTGCGTATCTTGGCGGTTTGATCTGTCCCGGTGTGCTTTCGTCCGCCGGGGCGTTGTCGTCGCGCACGGCCAAGCTGCCGCGTATCAGCCTGGAAGTGGAAGAAGATACGCCGGTCATCGGCAGGTCCACCACCACCAGCCTGAACCACGGCTTCATTTTCGGCTTTGCCGCCATGACCGAAGGGGTGCTGGCCCGCCTTGGCGGCGTGCTGCCCGGCCCCATCGAGGTGGTGGCCACGGGCGGTTTTGCCCGGGACATCGCGCGGGTGAGCCGCTGTTTCGACCACGTCAGGCCCGACCTTCTGCTGGAGGGCCTGCGGCTGTTGTATCTGGAAAGCGGCCTGCGCTAGCGTTTTCGCGCGGCGCGCCGCGTCTGGCATGGACGTTTGCGAACATTTCGACGCTTCGCGTCTGGGCCACGTTTCGACGCTTCGCGTTTGGCACACGTTTCGACGCTTCGCGTCAGGCCGCACGTTTCGACGCTTCGCGTCAGGCCGCACGTTTCGACGCTTCGCGTCTGGCACACGTTTCGACGCTTCGCGTCAGGTACGGACATTCGACGCTTCGCGTCTGGTATCGACATTCCGACCGAAACCCGACGAACATGAAAGGACCAAGGAGATGCAGATGAGCACCATCGTATCCGTCTGGGCGAGGGAAATCCTTGACTCCCGCGGGAATCCCACCGTCGAGGTGGAGGTTTCCGTCGAATCGGGCCACACCGGCCGCGCCGCCGTGCCGTCGGGCGCCTCCACCGGCACCCGCGAGGCGCTGGAAATGCGCGACGGCGACAAGGGCCGTTACAAGGGCAAGGGCGTGGAAAAGGCCGTGGACAACGTGATGGGTGAAATCGCCGAAGCCGTCGTGGGGCTGGATTCCCTGCGTCAGGTGCAGGTGGACAACACCCTTCTGGACCTGGACGGCACCGACAACAAGTCGCGCCTGGGTGCCAACGCCATGCTGGGCGTGTCCCTGGCCACCGCGCGCGCCGCGTCCAGCTTTCTGGGGCTGCCGCTGTACCAGTATCTGGGCGGCGTGAATTCCAAGGTGCTGCCCGTGCCGCTGATGAACATCATCAACGGTGGTGCGCATGCGCCCAACAACCTGGACATCCAGGAATTCATGATCATGCCCATCGGCGCGGCCACCTTCCGCGACGCGCTGCGCATGGGCGCCGAAACCTTCCATACCCTGAAGGCGCTGCTGGCCGCCGACGGCCACGTGACCAGCGTGGGTGACGAGGGCGGCTTTGCCCCCAACCTGAAGAACCACGACGAAGCCTTCCGCTACATCATGAAGGCCATCGAGGAAGCGGGCTACATTCCCGGCGCGGAAATCGCGCTGGCCATCGACGCCGCTGCCTCCGAATTCCACAAGGACGGCAAGTACGTGCTGGCGGGCGAGAACAAGAACCTGTCCAACTCCGAGATGGTGGAGTGGCTGGGCGAGTTCACCACGCGCTACCCGCTGATCTCCATCGAGGACGGCCTGGCCGAAGCCGACTGGGACGGCTGGCGCGAACTGACCTACAAGCTGGGTGACACCATCCAGTTGGTGGGCGACGACATCTTCGTGACCAACCCCGACATTCTGGCCCAGGGCATCGACGAGGGCGTGGCCAACTCCATCCTCATCAAGCTGAACCAGATCGGTACGCTGACCGAGACCCTGGACACCATCGAGATGGCCAAGCAGGCCGCCTACACCACGGTGATCTCGCACCGCTCGGGCGAAACCGAGGACCACTTCATCTCCGATCTGGCCGTGGGCCTGAACGCCGGTCAGATCAAGACCGGCTCGCTGTGCCGCAGCGACCGGCTGGCCAAGTACAACCAACTGCTGCGCATCGAGGAAGACCTGGACGACACGGGCATCTACTTCGGGCCCATGATGAGCGCGCACTTCGGCTTCGAAGAAGAAATCGAGGAGTAGCGCACTGTTGCGTGATAATGGGGAGGGGGCCTGCGTGGCTCCCTCCCTTTTGCTTTCGGCGTGCAGGCGCGGCAGAGCGTTGCACGTGGTCCGGCAGGAAATTTCGGTATGAACCCGCCCCCAAAACGGGGGGGCCGGGGGAGCATGCTCCCCCGGCGGGGCACGGGGCAGCGCCCCGATATCTCGCCGCCTACTCTCCTGAGGGGGGCAAGGCGGCGATACATGGCGAATGCAACCGGAACGCAAGACGGTGCCGGGCAGCGGAATCGGACAGGCGGCGCGCACGCGCGCCGGATTTCGGGAGGTTGGAGACATGTTGCTGCTCGACGGCAAGGCGACGGCTGCGGCCATTCGCGCGGAATTGAAGGAAGATGTGTCGGCGGGGCTTGCAGCGGCTGGCCGCGCGCCGGGGCTGGCGGTTATTCTGGTGGGCGAGGATCCGGCCTCGCAGGTGTACGTGCGCAACAAGGAGCGCGGCTGCGAAGAGGCGGGCATCCGCTCCGAGGCGTTCCGCCTGCCTGTGGACACCACGCAGGAAACGCTGGAAGTGCTGATCGACGAACTGAACGGGCGCGCGGACATCGACGGCATCCTGCTGCAACTGCCGCTGCCCAAGGGGCTGAACAGCCAGCGCTGCCTGGAACGCATCAGCCCGAAAAAGGACGTGGACGGCTTTCACCCCGAAAACATGGGCCGTCTGGCGCTGGGCCTGCCCGGCTTTCGCCCGTGTACCCCGGCGGGGGTAATGACCCTGCTGGAGCGGTACGACCTTTCGCCTTCGGGCAAGAAGGCCGTGGTGGTGGGGCGCAGCAACATCGTGGGCAAGCCGCTGGCGCTGATGCTGGGCGCGCCCGGCAAGTACGCCAACGCCACGGTGACGGTCTGCCATTCCGGCACGCCGAACCTGGCCGAGGAATGCCGCCAGGCGGACTTTCTGTTCGTGGCGGCCGGGCGGCCCTGCCTGGTTACCTCGGACATGGTCAAGCCCGGCGCGGTGGTGGTGGACGTGGGCATTCACCGTACCGACGAGGGGCTGGTGGGCGACTGCAAGTATGACGACATCACCTGCATTGCCTCGGCCATGACCCCGGTGCCCGGCGGCGTGGGGCCCATGACCATCGCCCAGTTGCTCATCAATACCGTGATTTCGTGGAAGGCCCGCACCGGCATTGCCGGGTAGTCGTGCTGGCGGGATTTGCGGAGGGAGGCGGGCCATTGCGCCCGGCTTCCGAGCGTGACGCTTTTCAGGGCCGCGCGGCGATTGCCGTGCGGCCCTGCCGCGTTGGGGCGATTGTCGCGTTGAAGCGGTTGACGCGTAGCACGGGACAGCGCGCGGCATGCACCGGAGCCGTGTGCCTGGCCCGTTGCCCGTTGGCGTGCGCGGAAGCGGTGCGCCCTGCCGCATGATGTCCCGTAAGGGGTGTGTCCGGTACCCGAGCCGGCGGCCTTGCCCGGACCCTGGGCAGGTTCTGCCGCCCGTTGGAATGCGGGGGGTACGCCTGTCTTTACATTCCGCAAGGTTGCTTCGTGTTGCTTAGCGCTGGCACGGCTCGTGCTTTGCGACCCCTCAGGGAAGAATCTTCCCCGGTTCCGCGTGCCTGCCTTCCGTCGGGAAGGCAGTCGAAACGCGTCACGGACCGGGGTACTTCGCGCCCGAGGAGATACGCATGTTACGCGCCCTCTATTCCGGCGCCACCGGCATGAAAACCCTGGCGCAGGGCATGCAGGCGGTCAGCAACAACCTGGCCAACGTCAACACCGTGGGGTTCAAGCAACAGCAGGCGCTGTTCGAGGACCTCATGAGCCAGTACGCAGGCACGGGCAACTCGGCAACCACCTCCATCAGCCAGGTGGGCCTTGGCACGCGCCTGACGGACATCCGGACCCTGCACGGACAGGGGCCGTACGAATCGGGCTCCGCTGTCACCGACCTGTCCATCAACGGCAAGGGGTTCTTTCAGGTAACGCTGGACGGCAAGACGCACTACACCCGCGCGGGCAACTTCCGGTTCGACAAGGACGGAAGCCTGGTGGACCCCAACGGCTTCGTGCTGAACGGGCGAGCCATCACCGACGGGGTGGAGGGGGCCACCGGCCCCATCAGCCTGCCGCCGGGCGCGGACGGGCGCAACGTCATGCCCCCCAAGGCCACAACGTCCATCACGGCACTGAACAACCTGGGTTCGGGCGACAGGTCGTCGGATGCGGCCAACCCGTACTTTTCGCTGCTGTCCAAGTGGAACGGCGCGGCGGACACCCCGCTGGGCGATTCGGCCTATACGTACAAGCAGTCTATCAAGGTCTACGACGCCACGGGCAACGCCCACGACGTGACCATCTATTTCGACGGTGCCGGGCAGAGCGGCGGCAACAAGTATTTCGAGTTCGTGGTGGGCATGGACCCTGCGCACGACGGTTCGGCCATGGCCGGAACGTCCGCTGCGGGGCTGCTGATGTCCGGCACGCTTACCTTCAATTCATCCGGGCAGTTGGTGAACATGTCTGCCTACACGCCCACGAGCACGGACGCCACCAACCTCAGCAACTGGGCACCGGCGTCGTTCGGGGCGGACGGGTTGCCGCAGTTCATCGCCACCTTCGCGAGCGGCGGGGGGACACAGGTGGTGGGGCTGGATCTCGGCCTGTCCTCGTCCACCGGGGCATGGACGGCGGGGGCGGGCAGCCCGGCGGCGGTCGGGTCCAACGCCACCAGCCTGATGGGCATGGCGGGGGCCACCCTGGCGGCGGTCAGCACCACGGCCTACGGCGGCAGTTCGTCGGAAATCCGGGCGAAGCAGGATGGCTACGCCCAAGGCATTCTGGTGGACATCGACATCAGCTCGGACGGGATCATCACCGGTCGCTACAGCAACGGGCAGAAAGACGACCTGTACCGTCTCACCCTGTACCGCTTCACCAGCGAAGACGGCTTGCGCCGTGAGGGCATGAACCACTTCTCTGCCACGAAGGAATCGGGCGCGGCGGAAGAGGGGCTGCCCGACACCGAAAACTACGGCACCGTGGCGGCCAAGAGCCTGGAGCAGTCCAACGTGTCCATGGAGCGGGAATTCGTGAACATGATCATCTACCAGCGCGGCTTTCAGACCAACTCCAAGTCGATCATGACGGCGGATTCCATGATCCAGAAGGCGCTGGAACTGAAGCGTTCGTAGATTCGCAGTCCTGACAGATTACCCAAGCTGCATGAAAGGCCGCCTCCAGTACTGGGGCGGCTTTTTGCATGACGTGAAAAAACGTAAACAGGGAGCTCCGACACGTTGCATAACGATTAATCCATACGCCATGAGATGCGCTGCATTGAGGCAATATCATTTCAGGGCGATTCGTATGGGAACCACTCTCGAGTGTTCATGTGGACAGCGTCGAAATATGGTTGTACATGCGCCATGGGTGACTCGTTTGCAACTATTCATGATCTTTTTGTTGAAAATGTCCTTGTAGGTGACAGGCATAACAACCGTGAAGATAAACATGGATAACTAAGAATTATGATTAATCATAAGGTGACGTTTGACGAGAGCAAGCTGTCATGGGCCGACTATCAGCAACGCGTCATTGATGCGTTGAAGAAAGAAAATTATTCTCTGTTTGACGAAGGGCGTGTGTATGTCTCAAACGAGGAATTCAGTGGAATCGCAGATATTGAAATTCGGTGCAATATCCCGAAGCTTCGCGTTGGCGGAAAAACATCCAAGAACAATGACATAATTATTGCTGCAATAGAATGTAAAAGAAGATCAAGAACGCTAAGTCTTGATGTTGTAGGTAAAATATTTTGCTATGCGATATTAAACAGACCGCATAATCTATTTATTGTTTCTCCGAAACCGCTTTCTGCTCAAGCAAAGATGTACGCAGAAAGATTGTTCGGTTCGTCACACGTCAGGGGAAATTTTGACCATACGCAGTTCCACAACATGACGCTTGGGCAGTTGTTGGCGCGACGTAAATCAGAGGAGAAGGAAGAGGCTGGTGAAATTCGCATCGAGCAATTGATTGTTCGCATCGAGCATAATTGGGGAGTTGAGATCGTCGCTGACGATTCTTTCATGCCGGACCAAATTGAAGTTCCCGTAGGCGCACGAGTCGTTTTCGATATCGTCGTTTCCGGGATGTCGGGGGCTAATCTTTTCCTGGCGATTGCTGACGCGGCCGAACAGCCTTTGGGTTCTTTTCGAGCAGGCCCCCTCGAGCCATCACTTCCAGTCTGCTTGGATTTGTCCACAGGACGCAATGTGACAGTGGCCGGCGTGCTCGCCAAGGTGGGTGTTGCCGATTCAACCTTCCTGCCTACGGATATGATTCGCTTCATCACCGCCGGGAGCGCAGAGCCCTTTGGCGACTTGAGGAACTCTGAGGCCCAACATTTTGCCCAGAGCCAGGCGCGCCATGGTTCTGCTCGCGTGGTCGCTATTCATGGCGAAGCCGGTGTCGGGAAAAGCCATTTCTGTGAGTCTGTTGCGCGCCAGCTCAAGGACGATTTCAACTATGACTGCTTTCAGGCTATCGCAACTGAAACTGCAGGCAGCGATCTGTTCGCTCGCATACTGAAGGCGCGCCTGTTCTCAAACGTGAGGGACCGCCGCACGCAATCAGCCGAAACCGAGTACGAACTTGCCGAGGCTGCCGTTGCCCAATTCGCAAATGGCGTCGAAGCGTGCGATGATATCGCCAACGCACTGAAAAGGGCAACGGATGGTCAAGCCACAACATCCGATGGGTTGGCGATATTGGATTCACTCACGCACGCAATCCGGCACTGTCCGCGTCCCTTGTTGATAGTTTTGCGCAATTGCCATCATTTTCCGCCCGCTACGATTCGTATGCTACGCGAGTTGTTTTTGAGGCTACATGCCGAAGGATGGGGCAGCACTCATTTTCTTCTGGAATACCGGGATACCGACCGACGGGAGAACCCGGCCTGGGATAACGCGCTGGTTCAATGCGCCAATGAGCTTGGCTATGCGTTTAAGTACCACCCTGTCGTACCTTTGACGTGCGCGGAGGTCGAACACCGGGTTTGCGCTCACATAGAATGCCCGGAAGCATCAGATATCGCCATCACTCTCGTTCGAATGACTGGGGGCAATCCGATGTTTCTTGAACATGTAGTGCGCCAGTTCATAGACGACGGCATCATCATTCCAGGCGACCGCAAGCGGTACCGCGTTGACCACATGGATATTTTCAAGCGACGCATTGAGAACGTCCCGCATACAATTGAAGACTTTCTCAGCTTCCGGATCGGCGAAGTGGTGAACAGGGCAGAGCATAGGCTTCGCCCGGTCATCAAGGCATACCTTGGCCTCAGTGCGCTGTCGCTGAGCTCCCGCACTTCGGATGTCACCAGCCTTGACGAAGCCCGAATCGCCAAAGCCCTCCATGTCCGCCCTGTAACGCTCGAACGCATTCGTAGCCGTGTCCTTGGTGGGGGCGTGATGAAATCAAGCCTGGCTGCCCCGCCAGCAGTGTTTTCCCATGACATGATGGCCGCATCGGCATTGGCTGTCGTGCGAAAGGACTCCAGTTTCCGCGATTACGGTTTGAACTACTTGAATCTATTGGATAGCCGCGCCATCGACGACGCTGTGATCGGTGGGCGGCTGAGCAGTGTCCTTGATCGTCCTGCCGATGCTCTCATGCATTTCGAACGTGGTGCCCGGCTTTCCGCTGACGAGGGAAGCTTCATCCACCAACGGCGCTGCCTTGAAGGCGTGTGCCAGATATTCGCCGATCAAGAGGCTGCGGGTGATGCCATCAACTACGCGGCGTTCGTGCAGAGCCAGATGGATTTCTTGTGGAACGAAATTCAGCGCGGATCCCAGTATGTTGCCGAGCGCATGCTGAACGGACTCAAAAGTCGCTTTCAAGCTGACGAAACAAACGGGCTGGAGCGCGCGACTGTGGCCCGTGAGGCAATGGGGATATTGGCGAGGTATCGTTTGATACTGGACCTGCGGCAAGGCTTGGCTCGAAGCTTTGTGGAGGATTTCGAAGCGTTTCTCAATTTTGAGCCTCGCGGACCAGCTCTGGCTGCCGGACTGACCCGCCTGTTGCTTTTGGCTACTCATACATGCAATCCGGTTCAGGCGGTAAAAGTGCTTGAGCTTGTGTATGCGAACGGGAATCCGTTCGAAGGTCAAAGTGAAGAAGCACAGTCGAGCTTCCTTTCTGATGTGGGGCACCTCTTTCTGTTGCAGGAGCCAATGGTGACACAGCGGCTTTGGGAGGACGGGGTGACCCTGGCCGCGCGTTGCCTTGTTCGGCAGACTATCGAGGGATATCGGCAGTGGGCACACTCTCGAACCAACGCGCTGATTGTTCGCGCAATACTACAGCCAGACGAGACCCGGTGCGACGAACTCGAGGTCTTCATGGCGCACCTGAAAGAGAAGGGGATTACAAATCCTCTGATTCGACTGATAAATTGCTATGCCGCCTTGCTGCTGCATGGTGGAAGGTTCTTGGAGGCCAAGGCTCAATTTATGGCAGGGCTGAGTCTTGCCCGCTCGACAAGCAGCAGGCAGTTCGAATGGCTATTCTGCCATAATCTTGCCATAACGGCCTTAATGGAGGGAGAGCAGGGCCAGGCAAGCGCGTTCCTGTCCGACAGTATCCGGGCTTCGGAGGATCTTTTGTCCGGCATTGGAATGGGCGCGCGGATCAATCGCTTGATCTCGCGCCTGCAAACTATCGCTCCACAACACGACGCCGAAACACAACTTCCGGTTTCATCCGATGAGAGGCACGGTCTGCGTATTTGCGGCACACTCACTCGACTTGCTCGGACCTACCGTCTTTTTCGCTGCTTGCATGTCGGGAGTGTGGAAGCTTCACCCGATCTCGATGCTTGGCCTGACGTGGAGAATACCTCTTCCCTGTTAGAGGTGAGGGCTGCGGGGGGCCTTTTTATTCTAGCCGTCGAATAGTCGAAGATGCGCCCCGCTGTTGAATGTTTTTATGAAATCACCAATTATATCAACCACTTCGTTGCGTTTCTCCCCCAACAGCAGAATGTTCCTGTTTTGCGGATAGCCCCAGCGGGCCATGGCCGCGAATGAGAAACCTGGTTGCTTGCATTCTTCTATTGGTGCCTTATGCGCCGCATCCCACAGTACCATTGCAGGCTTCTCGAATGCCGTTGCGACATGAGCTAATCCGCTATCGAAGCCGATGAAGGCATCGGCTGCCCAGATCAATGCGAATGCTTCTCGGATGGATGTTTCGATGAAACATGTCTGCAACTCCTTGAAGCGATAATCCTTTCGTCCAAGTTGAATGAATGTCACGCGTCGGTGGTAGCGGCGTACCAAGGTCCGCCACCGCCTTAAATGCCAGGGGGTTCCTTCAGGACTTGAAGTCACCCCTGAAGGATGAAGGCAGATCACTGGGCGCAGGAACCCAGACAGCGCTTTGATCGCCCATGCCATCTCTGCAGAGGAAAGGAAGAGCGACGGGCGGAGGCATGATGGCGGTACACCATAGTGGAAGCCCATGTTCTGGAGCACATGGCCGTATTGGAAGTGGTTGTCCTTTTCGATGATGATTTCCGCCATGGCCTCTGGCCCGGGGTCAATCATGGTACGAACGAACGGGTTGTTTTCCCAGACAGGGTTGTCGCCATCGCGCGAGTGCGCCCCGTAATGCAGGTTCATTGGTGCTGTCAGAAGGGATATCGGTCTCCCCAAGGCGCGGGATACGTCCTCTACTAATCGAGAAAAGCAGACGATGTCGCCGAGCCCGGGTCCGTTCGGCACCGCCAGATCTGCATTGTGGGCAGCACAGTGGCGTCTGGCTGCTGCGAAGGGCGGGGCCTCAAAGATGCGGCGGGAAAACGTTACGGCTCTGTATTCTTGGGGGACTATGTCGTGCATGATAATTCTTAGTTATCGATAGTCCCCCTTCAAATTCAACGCCTGCCGGGGATGCCCCTTGCCTAGGGCTTCGCGTTGGGCGGACACGCTTACGTGGGTGTATATTTCCGTGACGGCCAGTGAACTATGGCCGAGCAGCGTCTGGATGTTGCGAATATCCACGCCGTTTTCCAGCAGCAGGGTGGCAATGGTGTGCCGGAACATGTGCGGTGTGGCGTTCTCTGGAATGCGTGACAGCCGCTGATATTTCCTGATGATGAGCCGGACGGACTGGTCGGAAAGTGGGCGTTTGTTCCTGTTGAGGAAAAATGCATCGCCGTGACGCAGGAATTCGGCGCAGCTTGTGCGGTAATCTCCCAGCGCGCGTAGTGTGGCCTCTTCGCACAGGGGGATGACGCGTTCCCGCTTGCCTTTGCCCATGACCAAAATGCGCTGCTGTTCAAGGTCGACATCGGTGGTTTTCAGCCGACAGAGTTCGGAAACACGCACGCCTGTAGAAAACAGCGTTTCCAGTACGGCAATATCCCGCGTGACCGCCAGATGAGTTTCGGATTGCGGCGGTAGCCCGCGCCGAGCCTCATAGGCGCTTGCAAGCAGCCGTTCTACGGATGTCACGGGCAGGGTGCGGGGAAGGCTTTTGGCCCGTTCCATGCGCAAACGCAGTTTCCGGAACGGAGACGTTTCGACGTATTCTTCCTGTTCCAGAAAAGCGAAAAATGATTTCAACGTGGCAATCTTGCGTTTAATGCTGCGTGGCTTGTAGCGTGTGTCGAGCCAGTTCAGATGTGTGCGGATATGATGTTTGTCGATATCCGCAACGCAGAGCTCTTCGGTATCGGCAGCAATTGCCAGAAACTGGCGGAGATCGATTTGATAGGCGTTGGTGCTCAGGTTCGAGAGGCCGCGCTCTATGCGGCAGTGCTGTAAAAACAGATGAATGGCTGCGGACAAGTGCATGAGGCCTCTCCTGTTGTGATGTATCGAAGAGGGGGTTTTGGCTGAAAAAATGCAAATGTCACATGCTTGCGGCTGTCTACAGGTGGTCCGATATCCGGCTGTGATGTTTTTCAGTTCGCACATGCGTGTATTCGCGGGTGTTCTTGCGCAAGCACAAAGCATCAATTGTGTGAGTGAGATGTCATCTTGCGGGACAAAGTGAAATTGATTTCGATTGCGTCAGCGCCATAACGTGAAGGCCCGACAACATCTAAAGATGGTGCCGGGCCATTTGCGCGTGGAGAGAATGAATGACGTGAGACGGGATGCAGGGCAAGGGGTTGCGCCGGCACGTGTGCGAAGCTGAAAGTGCTACCGTCCCGTACCCGGCTGTAGCGCGGTGTCGTCCGACGCGCCCTTTTCGGGCACGGTGGCGCCCCGGCCCTGCGAAAGCACCACGCCCACCAGCACCAGGGCGGATGCCGCGTACTGCTGCGGCGTCAACTGATCGCCCAGCAGCACCCGGCCCATGAGCAGGGTGATTACCGGAATCAGGTTGATGAACGCCGAGGCCTGCCCGGCGGGCAGGCGGCTGACGCCGAAGTTGTACAGCCCGTAGGCACCCAGCGAGATGCACGTGCCCAGATAGACCACGGACAGCGTGGGCAGCAGCGGGAAGGCGTCCGGCAGTTGCGTGGTGGGCAGGAACAATAGCGGCAGAAAGAACGCGCTGCCCGCCAGCGACTGCACGGCGGTGATGAACAGCGGGGGATAGGTGGCGGACAGCTTCTTGGCGTTGATGACGTAGCCCGTGGCGCTGACCATGGCGCAGAGTTCCAGCAGGTTGCCCAGCAGCGGGTTGGGCGCGTTGTCGGAACTTGCCCCGCCAAGGCTCAGCCAGATGACCCCGACGATGGCCAGCGCGAAGCCGAACCACACCCGGCGGGCCAGTCGTTCGCCCAGTACGGTCCACGCGGCCACGGCCACGCACAGCGGCATCACCGAAACGATCATCCCCGCCTGAGAGGCCGATGTGTAGCGCAGGGCATGCGCCTCGAACACGAAGTACAGGCACGGTTCGCACAGGGCCATGGCGCCCAGGCGTTTCCAGTCGCCCTTGCGGTAGCGCACGTGGCGAAAGTTGCGCCACAGGGCCAGGAACACCGCCGATGAAATGCCCATGCGCCCGAATACCACCACCATGGGGTCGAACCCTTCCAGCGCAACCTTCATGGCGATGAACGAACTGCTCCACAGCAGCATGGCGAGCAGCAGTGCCAGTGTGGCGGAAGAGACGGGGGCGGTGCGTGGTGCGGTCATGGCGGTGGTTGGCGCAAGGGGTGCGTGGCGCGCGTCGCGCCGGAATGCCGGGCGGGCGTGTCGCCGGGGGCACGACCGGTGGGCTGGCCGGTGACGTGAATTGTGGATGGCCAGGGAACGACCGGTGGGCGCACACTATCCGCGCGGTGTTCATGTGTCCACTGGCACGGGCTGGAGCGGCGCTTCAGCGCTGCTCCCTGTTCTTGTGGGGGGGGCGGGCCATCCCGTTGTGGTCCGCCCGTAGCTGCGGACGTGCAGCGTCGGGGCGCGCGCCGCAACGGCAACGCCCCGGCGGCAGGTGCCACCGGGGCGTCCGGAATCCTTCATGCGCGGCATGAATGGTGACGAGCGGGATGGAGGACGGGGGGCAGGGCGGATTGCCCGCCACAGCTTACACCGGCTTGCGGCGCTTCTCCCACAGCTTCATGTCCTTCATCTTCTTGCGGCGGTCGCGTTGCAGCGACTTGCAGACCAGGGGCATGTCCTTGCGGTAGCCGTACTTGTCCCGGTAGCTGTCGGGCGTGAGGTCGTGCGAGGCAAGGTGCTTGCGGGTAAGGATCTTGAAGGTCTTGCCACATTCCAGACAGGTGATGGACTTTTCCTTCAGTGCCTTCGAGGCGTCGGGCAGCGGCGCCTCGGGGGCGGCCTGCTCCTCGCAGGGTGCGCCATCGCTGATCTTGCGGATGGCCAGCGCGATCTTCTGCACCATGGAGCTGATCTCTTCCTCGTTCATGGTGCGGACGCTGGCCTGTGCCTTCACGATGTCGAGGGCCTGCTTGAGATATTCTTCCATTTCGGTTCTCCTTTGCGGTGGCGGAGGTGCAACGTCATCGATGGGGCCACGCCGGCCGCCATCGTCGCACTCCGCATGCGGGAAGCGGTTCAGGCTGTTGCATGATCCACCGTTTTGTCGGTAAACACCATGCTCTGGCGCACTCCGCTACGCGCATGGGCACTGCATTATCACCACGCGATGCTCAATTCCATTATTTTTTTGCATGCAACGGAATACACCTTGGCTTGAGTGGCAGTAGGGGAAAACGCAACGCCGCTCCCGGATGCGGCCAGGGAGCGGCGAATGAGTTGCTGCACTCGCGGAATGGGCAGTGCACGCATGCGGAAAGAACGGCTGAAGAAGGCCGGGGACATGCGACGCCGTGTCGGGGGGCCGTTGCGCACCCCCGCCTGGCGTCATGCCGGGTTGCGCTTCAGGGTGTCCCAGGCGTTGCGCTTGGCCCGCAGGAAGTCGTCGCCTTCACCGGGGTACACCCGACGATCGGCCAGTGGCGTGGGCGCGGCAACCGGCGGCCAGTGGCCGGGAACGGGTTCCGGCCCTTCCTGCGCGGCGGGCACGGGCTGGGTATCGGTCATGCGCGGGGCTGCCCGTACGTCCACGCCGGGCACCGGCGCGGAAAATTCGATGGCCAGCCCGTTGGGGTCGAAACTGTACAGCGAATGGATGAAGCCGTGGTCCACCAGTTCGGAGCACCAGAATCCGGCGGCCTCCAGCCTGTCCTTGAGCTCCCACAGGTCGTCGTCCGCTGCCACGCCCACGGAGATGTGGTCGAACACCACGCCCCCGCGCACGGGCGCGCCGTGGTCCTTTTCCTCCACCGGGGTCACGCCGTCCCATTCGAAGAAGGCGATCATGTCCACGGACGACACCTCGAAGAAATACTGGCGGTAGCCTGGGTGGCCCAGCCCGGCCACGATGCGCATGCCGAGCAGGTCGCGCCAGAAGCGCACGGTGGACTCCATGTCGCCGGTGACCATGGCCAGATGGTTGAAGCCGGTGTAGCGGGGCATTGGGGCTCCTGGGGGCTTTGTTGATGCCGGGGAAGGCTAGGGCGCGGGCAGGGCGTCCAGCGCCCGCAGGATGATGTCCAGCGGGGGGCGCTTGTTCACGTCGGAAACATGGATGTGCCGGATGATGCCCTGCCTGTCGATGATGACGAGGGCGCGTTCCGCCATGCCGTCGCCGCGCAGCACGCCGTAGGACGCGGCAACCGCGCCGTGCGGCCAGAAGTCGGACAACACCGGAAACCACACCCCGGTGGCCGTGCCGTCCGTACCGACCGTATCGACCGGGCCGTTCGGGGGGCCGCCAGTTCCGCCGGGCTGGGGTGCGGTTGTCCGTCCCTTGCCGGGCGGGGGCGAGGACTGGCCCGCGCCGTGCCCCTCGTCGTTTCCGCTGCCGGTTCCGGGAAGGCGTTCGCCCATTTCGCGGGTCCAGGCGTACAGCGAGGGCAGGTTGTCGGTGGTGATGCCCAGCAGTACCGCGCCGCGCCGCTCGAATTCGTCGCGGGCGATGTTGTAGCCCGGCCATTGACCGGAACAGATCGGGGTGAACGCGGCGGGCACGAACGAGATGACCACGGCGCGTTTGCCCCGAAAGTCGGACAGCCGGATTTTGCCGGTGCCGCCTTCCTGGGTGTACGCGCCGGGAAGGGCGGGCAGGACGAAGTCCGGGGCGGGGTCGCCCACGGCCACTTTGAGCACGCTGTCCATCGGCTTGCGGGGCCCTTCCGGGTAGATCAGGTCTTGCAGCCCGACGGCTTGCGACGGCACGGCGGCGGTCAGGCCCGCCAGAAGGGCCAGCGCCAGGATGGCCACCGCCAGCAGGCGGGCGGGCAGCCGGAGCGGAATGACGCGGCAGGGATGCGTCCGTCCGGCGCAAGCGGGCACCCTGACCGTGGAATGTGCGGTATTGCGCGGCATGTCGGCTACCTTTCAGGGGGCTTGGGGGTGCGGCCTGCCCGGCGGGTTCAGTTGTTCCGTCGGGCGATGGCGGAAAGTTCGTCCAGAAAGGCCTGCGGCGAGGCCATGCGGCCTGTGCGCGAGAACAGCGTGGTCGGTGCCGTGCGGTTCTTCAGCGAAACCAGGAAGAAGTGCGGCGTGCCGGGCTCGCCCACCTGTTCGTGCACGGTCAGGTCCGCGTCGGCAAACAGGGGGATGGTCACCCCGTAGCGTTCGCGGAACAGGTCCACTTCCGTGCGGGTGTTGCCCGCGCCCACCCCGATGACCGTGATGCGGTCCTTCAGGGGCGAGGCTGCCAGCAGTTCGGCAAGGCGGTTCATGTGCGGTGCCTCGCGCTGGCAGTGCGGGCAGTACATGCTGAAGATTTCGATGAGTACCAGCGGCGCCATGTCCGATGTCCTGGACAAGGCGGGGCGGATGTCCGAAAGCTTCCACGGCCCTTCGCCCGAAAGGCCCAGTGCGGTCAGTTGGGCGGGCGTGGCGGCGTTCTCCAGGGGGATGTCCGGAAAGGGGGCACTGGCCGCAACCGGCTCCGCCAGGGTGGGCGTGGCGCAGGCGGGCAGCAGAGCCAGCAGGACGGCCAGCAGCAGGGAACGCAACAGCGTCAGGGGTGCCGCCGTGGTGGGGTGCTGCGCGCGCAGGTCGGTCGGGTCGGTCTGGGAGGTCAGGGTGGTCGGGGCGGGGTGCGAGGGCATGGCGGCCTCCGGTGCTGGCGGTGCGGATTGTCCTCAAGCATACAGCAGGAATCCGGATTGCGCAAAGGCGTGATCCTTTGCATCCGGTTCCGTACCGGACGCAGCAGGCCGTCGCCATTGGCATTGTCTGTCCGGCGGTGCTAGTACACGCGACAGGAGGCGCCCATGACCACTCCCCACGGCGGTACGCCCGACACTATGGCTGACGACATGGCTGGCGATGCTGCTGGCGTTTCGACGGCCCCCCCGACCGGTGTCCGGGGCGGCAGCAGGGCCGCCGGGCCTTTCGGTGACGGCACGCCCGCATCGCCTGCCCCCATCCCGCCTCCCGCTGCCAAGCCGCGCACCGACCAGCGCAAAGCCTATCTGTACGGCATCGCCACGGTGGCCATCTGGTCCACGGTGGCCACGGCCTTCAAGCTGGCCCTGCGCCAGTTGGACCCGTTGCAGTTGCTGCTGGTGTCCACGGCGGTGTCGCTGCTGGTGCTGGCCGCCATCCTGCTGGTGCGTCACGGATTCGGGGGACTGGTCCGCGAACTGGCGGGGGTGCCCCGGCGCGAACTGTTGCGGGCCGGGCTGTTGGGCGTGCTGAACCCCTTCGTCTACTACATCGTGCTGTTCAAGGCGTATGCGCTGCTGCCCGCGCAGGTGGCCCAGCCGGTAAACTACACCTGGGCCATCACCCTGACGCTGCTCTCCGTGCCGCTGCTGGGGCACCAGGTGACCCGGCGCGAACTGCTGGCCGTGGCCGTGAGCTATGCCGGGGTGGTGGTCATCGCCACGCGGGGCGACGTGGCCGCGCTGGCCGGGGGCAATGTGACCGGGGTGGCGCTGGCGCTGGTGAGCACGGTGATCTGGGCGTTGTACTGGATCGGCAACGCGCGCAGCCCGCTGGAGCCGGTGCTGGGATTGTTCTGCAATTTTGCCGTAGGGTTGCCGCTGGTGCTGGCGGCCACGTGCATTTTTTCCACGCTGCCGCTGCGGGCGGACCTGTTGCCCGGCCTTGCCGCCGCCGCGTACGTGGGCGCGTTCGAGATGGGCATTGCCTTCGTGTTCTGGCTGAAGGCCATGCGGCTGACGGAGTCGGCTGCGCGCATCGGCAACCTGATCTTCTTTTCGCCGTTTCTGTCGCTGGTGTTCATTGCGCTGCTGCTGGGCGAGCGGATACTGCCCACCACGCTGGCGGGGCTTGTGCTCATCGTTGCGGGCAACCTGCTGCAACGCCGGGGGTAGGCACTGAGGGATTTGCGGGCTCAGTGTGACACGCGTGCCCCAGGGCTGAAGAGGAGGTTGCCTCGGTGAACGTCGCCGCGCATGGCCAGGAGTCCGGCAAGTGGCGTGATGTTCCGAGTGGCGAATGACCGGGGTGCCGGTCGTGGTGCATTTTCATGACCGGCATGCCGGTCATTGGTTGCTTGCAGTGAGGGGGCTGTGCTATTTGCCCGTTATGGCGGTCATGAAATGGTTTCATGCCTGCCATAACAGTCAGCGAGGTTTCCATGGGAGCGCATGTCCGCACCTATTCCCGAGTGACCGCCGAGGCCCTGGCCCTGATGGGCAGGCAGATACGTCTGGCACGCAAGCAGCGCAGGATGTCGGAAGCCGAGTTGGCGGCACGAATAGGCATAGCGCGCAGCACGCTGCAACTCATCGAGAAGGGCCATCCGAAGGTCGAGATCGGGCTGGTTTTCGAAGCTGCGGTGCTTGTGGGCGTGCCGCTGTTCGTTGCCGAGCCTCAAGGGCTTGCCGCGCAGGTCGCGCGGGTGGATGACAAGCTGGCCCTGTTGCCGCAGTCGGTCCGGAAGCCGCGAGGGGAGGTGCAGGATGACTTCTGAGCATGTGCCAGCCCGTCATGCGCCCGCCACGGAAGCTTTCGTGTGGATCTGGCTGCCCGGCGCGCTGGAACCCGTGGTTGCGGGGCGGGTTGTCCTCGAGAATCGGTTGCATGTCTTCAACTACGGTCGTTCCTATCTGGAACGGCCGGACGCCATTCCGATCTATCTGCCGGAACTTCCGTTGGAGCAAGGGGCCATCCCCCCACGGGCGCCGCTGGATATGGCCAGTTGCCTGCGCGACGGAACGCCCGATGCCTGGGGGCGGCGCGTTATCATCAACCGGCTGACCGGGCTTCACGGTGACGCCGCAAGTACCATCGATTTCGGTGAGTTGACCTTTATGCTCCATTCCGGATCGGACCGGATTGGTGCCCTTGACTTTCAGGCTTCTGCGACTGCCTACACGCCGCGCGAGCAGGAAAACGCAACGCTTGCGGATCTGCTGGAGGCCGCCGAACGTGTCGATCGCGGAGAGCCCGTTCCTCCCGCGCTCGATAAGGCGCTGTTTCACGGCAGTTCCATTGGCGGGGCGCGGCCCAAGGCATTGATCGACGGGGACGATGGTAAATGCATCGCCAAATTTTCCGGCTCCAATGACACCTATGCAGTCGTGAAGGCCGAGTACGTGGCCATGCGCCTGGCGGCAATGGCGGGGCTGGATGTCGCGCCGGTACGGTTGGAGAAGGCCAATGGCAAGGATGTGTTGCTTGTCCGGCGGTTCGACCGGCAGCCTGGTCCGAATGGCTGGGTACGCCGTGCCATGGTCTCGGCACTGACCATGCTTGGTTTGGGGGAAATGCAGGCGCGCTACGCAAGTTACCAGGACCTGGCCGAAATGGTGCGCGCGCGTTTTGTCAATCCGCAGGCGACGCTGCGCGAATTGTTCGGGCGCATGGTCTTCAACGTGCTGGCCGGGAATACGGACGATCACGCTCGCAATCACGCAGCCTTTTGGGATGGCGAGCGTCTTGAACTTACCCCCGCGTACGACATTTGCCCGCAAGCGCGCACGGGCCGGGAAGCCAGCCAAGCGATGCTGATCCATGGAGATGACCGCCGCAGTCAGCTGGAAAGCTGCCGACTGTCGGCATCGTCCTTTTTGCTCACCGACAAGGAGGCGCGCGGGATCATCAACAGCCTCGTGGACAGTATCGTGATCTCTTGGGGCGATGCCTGCGATGAGGCGGAACTGAGTGCGGTGGACCGGGCCTTCCTGTGGCGGCGCCAGTTCCTCAACGGGTATGTCTTTGATGGCTATGCCGATGGAGTGCCGTCCGGTCTTTGAGCGGAGCGCCGCGCAATGTCCCGGATGAGCCGAGGGCAACGTCTTGAGGCTGCGGGGGGTGCTGCCTTCGCTCAACCTTTCCGTCGCTTACCCATCCAGCCCCATACCCTTCTCCATCACCCGTCCGGACAGCGCCGTCTCGTACCCCCCCATTCCTTCCACCCGCTTCAGGAACCGTTCGTCCCGCAGCAGGGCCAGCACGGCCTGCACCCGTGCATCGTCCATGTGCGCGGCGGGAATCACGATGTCGTACCGCTCCCGCGCCAGCGGCACGAAGTCCAGCCCCAGCGCCCGCGCGGCGGCGTGAATGCCCAGGCCGCAATCCGCCGCGCCGGTCAGCACGTTCACGGCTACGGCCATGTGGGTGAACTCTTCCTTGTCGTAGCCCTGCACCAGTGAAGGGGCGATGCCCGCCTGCCCCAGGTGCCAGTCGAGCAGGATGCGCGTGCCCGCGCCGCGCTGGCGGTTGATGAACCGCACATCGCCACGCGCAAGGTCTTCCACGCTCCGGATGTTCCTGGGGTTGCCCGCCGCCACGATGAGCCCCTGATGCCGGATGGCCAGGTTCACCACCCGCACGTCCATGTCGGGCAGGTACTTGTCCAGGAAGGGAAAGTTGAAGTCGCCCGTTTCCGGGTCGAACAGGTGCGCCCCCGCGAAGTGGCACGAGCCGCCGCGCAGCGCGGTGATGCCGCCCATGCTGCCCACGTGGGTGGAAATGAGCCGGAAGGGCCGCTCGCCGCCCATCAGTTCGTCGGCCAGCACGTCCAGGGTGTTGTCGTGGCTGCCCACGCAGACCAGGATGGAATCCAGCACCGCCTCGGGCACGGTCAGCCGGGCGCGCAGCACATCGTGCTCGGCGGCGCCCTCGGACAGGGCGGGCACGCGGGCCACGGCCTGCGCCCGCGACAGGGTAGTGATGTTGCCCGCGCCGCGTCCCAGCGGGGTGCCCACCAGCCGGTTGCCCACGCGGCCCACGGCCAGCCGCAAGAATTCCTCCACCCCCAGCTTTGAGGGTACCTTGCGCGTCAGGTGCACCTCGGCTGACGGTCGGTCCGCCGGTACGGTGCGGCCCATCCACGCCACCAGCGGGGCCACCAGTTCGTCGAAGCAGACCACCGCGCTGACGGGGTAGCCGGGCGCGCCCACCACCAGCCGTCCGCGACATTCGCCCAGCAGCGAAGGCTTGCCGGGCATGGCCTGGATGCCGTGCACCAGCACCCGGCCTTCCGCCGCGATGACCTGCCGGGTAAAGTCCTTGCTGCCCGCCGACGAACCCGCGCACAGCACGGTGACGTGCATGCCGTCATCCAGGCTGCGGGCCAACTCGGCGCGCAGGGTGTCAGGGTTGTCCGGCACCGGGGGGATGCGTTCGACGATGCAGCCCATGTCGCGGGCCATGGCCGCCAGCACCTGCGAATTGGATTCCACCACCTGCCCGGCGCCCGGCTCCGGCCTGGTGGTGAAGTCCAGCACCTCGTCGCCGGTGGGGATGATGCGCATGCGTACCCGTTCCCACACCTGCACCTCCCAGATACCGCCGGACAGCAGCGCGCCCACGTCGCAGGCGGCCAGCCGGTGGTTGCGCGGAAACAGCAGTTCCGTGGCCACGATGTCCTCGCCGATGCGCCGCACGTGCTGCCACGGAAAGGCCGGGGCCTCGATTTCCACGGTGTCCGCGTCCAGCTGGGCCACGTGCTCGATCATCACCACCGCGTCGCACCCTTCGGGCATGGGGTGGCCGGTGTTGACCGGGTGATAGGTTTGGCCCCGGCGCAGGACCACGGGGTGGCCTTCGCGTGCGGCAAAGGTGTCCGCCGCGCGCACGGCAATGCCGTCCATGGCCGCGCTGTGCATGGTGGGCGAGGAATAGCGCGCGTACACCGCCGTGGACAGCACCCGCCCGGCGGCCTCGTGCGAGCCCACGGTTTCGGCGCGGACCAGCGCGGTGCGGTCCAGCGCGGCGCGGGCGCGGTCCACGGCTTCCCCGATGGGCAGGGTTTCGAGGTAGATGTTGCGGGTGGCGACGGTGGCGGACGTATCGGTATGGGACATGGCGTGCCTCCTGGTGCTGACGGTGTGCGCGCGACGCGGCGAGGTGCCGTGTGGAGACGGCTGGTTACGGTTCCATATCCTGCCGGTGGCGACGGTACAAGCCGCGGAATTGATCGTAGGAGATGCCCAGCAGTTCCGCGGCCACCCGGCGATTGTGCCGGGCGCGGTCCAGCGCGGCGCGCAGGGCGGAAAGTTCCAGTTGGCGGATGGCTTCCGGCAGGGGCACGCCGGGCAGGGGCGGGGCGATGAGAGACGACGCAGCGGGAGCGTCCGGGCGGGGACCATCGGGGCAGGCGCCATCCGGATTGGCGCCAGTGGGCGGTACGGTGCCGGGACCGCGCCTTGGCCCGGCACCGTCCGCCATGGCCCCCGTGGAGGGTGGGGGCTGCGTGGCCGGGGCGGAACGGGGGACTGCCGGTCCCTGCCGCCATGGCCGCGCGAAAGGATCAAGGTCGAAATGTTCGATGCGCGGGGCGCGGCCCGCCGGTCTCGCGCCGTCTCGCCGCATGCCCCCATCGTCCAGCCGGGCCACGGCCCGTTCCACCGCGTTGCGCAGTTCGCGCACGTTGCCCGGCCAGGGGTGGGCCAGCAACTGGGCCAGCGCGGCGGGGGACAGGTCCGGCGTATCGGGCAGGTCCAGTTCCGCCGCCATGCTGGCCGCGAAATGGCGGGCCAGCAGGACGACATCGTCGCCCCGTTCGCGCAGGGGGGGCACGGCCAGCACCTCGAAGCTCAGGCGGTCCAGCAGGTCGGCGCGAAAGTGCCCCCGCGCCACCATGGCGGGCAGGTCGGCGTTGGTGGCGGCCACCACGCGCGCGTCAACGCGCACGGGCTGGGTGCCGCCCACCCGTTCCAGCACGCCGTATTCCACCACCCGCAGCAGCTTGTCCTGCACGCCCGGGGGAATGTTGCCCACCTCGTCCAGGAACAGCGTGCCGCCGTCTGCCCGCTCGAAACGCCCGGCCCGGCGCGCCCCGGCCCCGGTAAAGGCCCCGGCCTCGTGGCCGAACAGTTCCGCCTCGGCCAGGGTGGGGGCCAGCGCCGCGCAGTCCAGCACCACCAGCGGCCCCTGCCAGCGCGGGGACAGATAGTGCAGCCGCGCGGCGGCCAGTTCCTTGCCGGTGCCACGTTCGCCCGCCAGCAGCACGGGCCGGTCCACGCGCGCCACGCGAGAAAGCGCCTCCTGAAAGGCGAGAAACGCGTCCGACTGGCCGATGGCCTCGGCCAGGGCAGGTGACGCGGCAGCGCGCGTGCGATCGTGCATGGTTAATTCAACCATATTTTGGTGATTTTCACCAGAGATTGGGGTAAATCAATTTTGCGAGCGATATCCATCGCTCGGCATGTTGAGGTAATTCCCCGTGATTGCTCGTGGTTGCCTCCTGCGGGCTGGCTGGCACGGTTGCTGCTTTTCCTGGCGGACCAACGTACAGCGCACCGCAGGAGGCGATCATGGGTATCTTTTCGCGATTCAAGGACATCGTCAGTTCCAATATCAGCGCCATGCTGGACAAGGCCGAGGACCCGGAAAAGCTGGTCCGGCTGATGATCCGCGAGATGGAGGAAACGCTGGTGGAACTGAAGGCCGGGTGCGCCGCCAGCATGGCCGAGGCGCGCCGGGTGCGCCGCGAACTGGACGGCGTGCTGGACCAGGTGGACCGCTGGAACCGCCGCGCCGAACTGGCCGTGACCTCCGGGCGCGAGGACCTTGCGCGCGAGGCGCTGTTGGAACGCCGCCGCGAGAACGAGCGCGCCGACGCGCTGCGCCGCGAACTGGACGAGATCGACGCGCTGGTGGCCCGCACCCAGGGCGACATGGACGTGCTGGACGAGAAGCTGGCGGCCGCGCGCGACAAGCAGCGCATGCTGGTGCAGCGCCACGTGCATGCCCGGGTGCGTCGCCAGGCCCGCGAGGACGTGCGCCGCGCCGCATCGCTGGAAGTGATGCACCGGTTCGAGGAACTGGAGCGCCGCGTGGAACACATGGAGGCAGAAGCCGACGCCGTGCGCATGCCCTCGGGCAGCCGTGGCGGCCCCAACGGGCTGGATGCGGCCTTCGCGGACATGGAAACGCGCGAGGAACTGGAGCGCGAACTGGCCGCCCTGCGCACCCGCGTGGACGAGCGCGCGGCCGGTTCCGGCAAGGGCAATGCCGCCCCGCGCCACGGTGAAGTTTCCGGCACTGCGGAGTAACCGCCTTGCGCCCGCAGGTTGCAGAGGCTAGGCTGGATGCCCGCGCGGTATCGCTCCTGCCGGAACCGGTCGCGCACCGTCCCGCATGTGGGCGCACCGGTCGCGTCGGGCGTGCCAGTCGCACCATCTGCGCCGCACGTGTTGACGCCCGCGATGCCATTCGGGTTTGCCACCCCGCTGCCCGCGCCACGGCCCAGGCCCCGGCGCACGGCGGCACTACAGTTCGAGGCCACGCATGCATGAGCCGTACATGTTCGAGGAACTATTCGCCGTCATGGCGCAGCTGGGGCCGGTCATGATGTTCTGGTTCATGGTGTTGCCCGCCCTGGTGGCCGTGTTGTTGCTGGCCATCCTGTACCGCCTGCTGCGCACCCGCGAGGGCGCCACCCCGGCGCACGACGACGAGGCCCGGATGATCCAGGAGATGTACCGGGCCATGGGCCGCATGGAGGAACGGGTGGAGGCGCTGGAAACGCTGCTGCTTGATCCGGACGGCACGGCGGGGCGGGCCCGGCATGACGCCGGGCGCGATGCCGCGCGCGAGCAGGGGAGGGAATGACCATGGCTGGCCCCGAAGACAGGTTCGACAGGCGTTCCGGAATGGGCCGGGGCGGGCGGCATTGCTCCAACGGTGAGGGCCGCGACGGGAACGGATTCGACCGTGACGGCTCGTGCCGGGCCGGATGGCATGGCGGCGGTTTTCGCCACGCGGGCACGCAGCAAGAAGACGCCTGGGACGGCCTGCGCGGCGGGCGCGATGCCTGGCAAGACCGTGGCCCCCGCACCCTGTACCGCGCCCGCGACGGCAAGCTGATGGGTGTTTGTAAAGGGCTTGCGCAACATTTCGGAATGTCGGTATTCATGGTGCGCGCGCTGTTCGTGGCGGCGGCCCTGTTCACCGGGTTCTGGCCCGTGGTGGGGCTGTACGTGCTGGCCGGGCTGGTGATGAAGCCGCGCCCGGTGCTGCAACCGGCCAACGTGGGCGAGCGCGATTTTTACGGCAGCTACGTGTCCTCGCGCGGCGAGGCGCTGCGCAGGCTGAAGGAAAAGTTCGACCGGCTGGAAGGTCGCATCCGCCGCATGGAGGATGTGGTCACGCGACGAGATTTCGACTGGGACCGCAGGTTTGGCGCACAACGATAGCGCCGGGGCGGGGCAGGCGCTGACGCGCAGTGCTCCGCACGAACCGGGCGGTTCCGGACACCATAGTCCTTAGGGATGGAGAGGCGTCTCCGGACGGGGGCGAGGACGAACGTTCTCGCCCCCGTCGTTGTGTCAGGAGGCGGAAGTGAACGTTTCGTTGAATGCGCCTATACTACATTCCTTTCGGATGCTTTCTAACGTGATATGATGAGTGTCTTTGGATAGATATTTTGCGTAAAGAAGGAGTATGTAAGCTTTTTTTGTATTGAGATGTGGTGCTGCGGTGGATCTTTCGAGAATTCCCATTATGTTAGAGAAATCTTTGTGGTCTGCTGCGGTTTTCTGGTGTATGTAGAACCATTTAGCGCAATATAAGAAGGCGCGTTCGTCGTGTGTTGGTGCGAGAGTGTGATATTTTTTGTAAAACGCTAGTGATTCATCGTCATTTCCTAAATCTGAAAGTATCTGAGCAATATCAAGGTAGTAGTCATAATTTTCATTTAATGCTATAGCTTTTTCTAATAGAAGTTTTGCTTTGTTCAGTTTTTCAAGACTTGATTCTGTGTGCGATACTTCTGATTTTGACAGTGTAATTCGTGAATGGTCGCCTTGTAAGAAGCTGTTGTAGTCTTCTTCTGGCGGTGGTGTTGCTGTCTTCCCTCTTCCTAGTGTAGCTTGGTGGGCGAGTGCACGGCCTAGGCCTGAGAGGGCTTCTGCTCCTTGTGGGTCAAGTGTGAGTGCTAGTTCATAATTGTCTATCGCTATTGCTATGTCGCCATTTGTTGTCGTTGTATCGCCAGTGCATCCTTTTAGAAAATATGTATCTGCGAGGCGTGTGTATATGTAGTAGTCGCGCTCATGGTCTAGTGCATTTTTATAGCACTCGATTGCGGATGTGTAGTTTTTGCAATCAGGCAAAAGGTAGAATTCTGCTTGCTTTATTTTGTTATATTTTTTGATTTGCGCCGATATATTTTCTGCCTTATCTAGGTATTTATCGATTTCTTTTTTTGTTATATGTGCGTTTATTGCAGTTATGGCTGCAACTAATGTTAGTGTGCTTGATAGTAGTGTTGTTGCTGTTTGGTACCATGCTGTCGGGTCATGTGGATTTTGTATAGAATAGCAAGAGTAGTATAGAACTGCTGAAATGAAAAGTATTATAATTGATGTTATTAGCGTTGTCCTTGTATAAATATTTGCCTTGTTGACGTGCATTTTATGCAATCCGTCCATTGTGAGTACTCCTCACGTATAAGTTGCTTTGTGTGAAAATTAAATTCACCTCGGCCGCCAGTCATCGTAGGAGGGGTCTTGGGGTTACGTATGACAATCTTCAAGAATTCATGCGCTACAAATGAGGCAGAAATGCTCGCAAGAGGGGCAATGTTTCCAATGTTCCGGTGGATTTTATTCAGGCGCACGGCGCGTGTTAAGTCTTCTGGATTGTTTGCATCCATTCCATGACGGATGCAATGCAGGCAGGGTGATGTATGCGGTATTACTGTCGGACCAATAAGGCTGAGATGCATATTGTATCCGCCAGCAACAATATAGGGGATATCTTTAGGGTAGGCGGCATCGTGTACTGCGGCTGCGACCTCGTAGGCGGAAGGCTCGTCGGCGCAGCTGATAACCACAGTGCTTTGAGGGGGCTTGTTTTCGATAATGTCTGAAAGATGGTCGGGTTTTTCGATCCTTCGCAAGAAATATGCTGTGTTGTAGTATGCCGGATTTCTGGATCGTACGCTGTCGGCCAAGGCGATTGCTTTGCTCTTGCCAATATCTTCGTTCTTGAAAAAGGACCTGTTCAAGTTGTGTGCAGAAACGATATCGTTGTCGATTAATGTAAGGTTTTTGACGCCAAGCTGCGCGATGTTCAGGGCAACCCAAGACCCCACGCCCCCTGCGCCGACAATGACGGCATGACTATTTGACAGCCGTTCAAATGCGTCGTCCACCTCATGATACGGCAGAAGAGAGCCGAGAAAGTTCTGCACTCTGCGGTATGGGTGGTGCAGCCTGGCTGCGACGGCGTCTGCGTCTTCAATGATACTCTTATTGATGAGTGTCTCAAACAGCTTGAAAATGCCGAGTTTCTCAGGGGCTGAGACACTATGCTTTTGAATGAGTTCAGACGTGGTAAGGTTTCCGGACAGGGCGGAAATGATCTGTATGTAAATTTGATGTTGAATGATGAAGTGGACACTTTTCCGTGTGTCGGAAATGAAGAAATGGCAACGTCCATCTTCTTTTGGCGGGATGAACGAAACCGAAGGGCGAATCCGGAATCTTGTTGTCTCGATGTTCATGAAGCTACTTGACGCCGCAGTATGGGCACGCAGGGTTTGGTTCTACTGTAAAGGAATCGATCCGATAGTCCGTGAATAGAAATTCTCCCCTGCCGCCGGTGAAGTTGGGCGCCGTGGACTGTGGGAAGAAATAGCGCAGAATGTCGATTGTGGATGATGCGGCGCTGAAGGAGGAAAGTGCTCCAAGACCGCCAAACCATCCCTCTCTGTCGGCAACGGGGTGGGGAGCAGGGGTCCAATCTTTCAAGGCATCTTCAAAAAAAGTGGCATAGCAGTCTGCGCACGGCGTCTCGTGAGGAATGATGAGTTCGCCCAACGATCCAAGGTGGGCATCAAACCCGCCGGCGGCAAGAAGCGGGATATTGTGCGCCACCGCATACCGTGAAAGCTTGATGTTCGTGTAGCCGATGTATGGTGTGTCTGCCGTGTTGACAATCAACGTCGTACCTTTGGCAAGTACGTCAATGTCGCTTTTTGTCGTGAGGGCAGTTTCGATGGTTTCAATGTTTGGCGCATATGCGTGCTCAGCGACCAGCCTGTGTGCCGCAAGCGTTTTTGGAATGCCGATTTGGTCGGAGAGCGCGTAGGGCGTGCGCGCGATGTCTTGTGCATCGATTTTTCCGTGGTCGATCAAGCGAAAGTTCCGGAATCCAAGCATGCACAATTGCAGCAAAATATTGCTGCCAATTGCCCCCAGGCCAAATATTGTTATGTGAGCATTGTATATTTTTTCTTGAGTTTCGATGGCGGCTGCGGGTGAGCGCAGCACATCTATCAGAAAGAATATTTGGCGTTTTTGGCGCTCGATATATTCTTGGGGGAGGGATGACCCAGCAAGCGGATCGCTGGCAGTGATAATGCTGTTTTCAAGAAGGAAGGTAAGAAAAGCCTTCGTTTCATCGGTGAGGTCCAATCCAGCGTAGGACAGTACTTCTTGGAGCGGCTTTGACTGGGCCAGCCCTTCGAGAAGTCTTACGAAGTGATTACGGCACCTGATTTTGAGTTTTCTTCTGTTGGAAAGAAAAAGGAACAGTACTTCGCTATCCTGCTGCGTATCGTCAGGAAAAACAAAGACCTCTACACCATCGCGAAGCTCAGGCGTAGAGGTCGGATCAAAAATCTTGTCGCCGACCATCTAGTATTGTACCTGGCCAGCCTTCATTTCAAGATACCTGTCCCAGGCGTCTGCATTTTCGGTGAAATTTGCGTTTGCCGAGCACGTTCTGGTACAACAGGCAGACCGGCTGCCAGAGCATGTTGCAGTATACGCAACACTTTCCATACCATCTTCGTCTGAAACAACTGCAAAACCATATTGTTCAAGCGAATCTGCGACGTTATCTTTCATGCTAAGCTCCGGGGTAGACGTTAGCCAGGGTTCGGTGTTCTCGCAAAACTCTATTTCCCCTTTTTATCTCATAGCGGGACAAACGGCAATTGGTGGTGGGTAATGGAGCGCCCCCAAAGCTCTCCGAGTTGCCTTGGGGGCGCGCGGTTACATTACACCCGCTCGGTCACCAGGTTCCCCATGCTCACGGTGCCGACAAGCGTCTTGCCTTCTTCCATGATGTCGCCGGTGCGGTACCCTTCGCGCAGCACGCCGCTGACGGCCTGCTCGATGGCCACGGCTTCCTTCTCCAAGCCGAAGGTGTGGCGCAGCATCATGGCCACGGAAAGGATGGTGGCCACGGGGTTGGCCTTGTTCTGCCCGGCGATGTCCGGGGCGGAACCGTGGATCGGCTCGAAGATGCCGGGGCCGCTGGCGCCCAGCGAGGCCGAGGGCAGCATGCCGATGGACCCGGTGATCACCGCCGCCTCGTCGGACAGGATGTCGCCGAACAGGTTCTCGGTGACGATGACGTCGAACTGGGCGGGCCAGCGCACCAGCTGCATGGCCGCGTTGTCCACGTACATGTGGGTCAGTTCCACGTCGGGGTATTCTTTGGCCACCTCGATGACCACGGCGCGCCACAGGCGCGACACGGCCAGCACGTTGGCCTTGTCCACCGAGCAGACCTTCTTGCTGCGCTTGCGGGCCGCCTCGAAGGCCACGCGGGCGATGCGGCGCACTTCTTCTTCATTGTAGATCATGGTGTTGTAGCTGGTGCGCAGGCCGTCGCGCAGCTCTTCTTCGCACACCGGCTCGCCGAAGTAGACGCCGCCGGTCAGTTCGCGCACCACCATCACGTCCAGGCCCTGCGCGGCAATGTCGGCGCGCAGCAGGCAGGCCCCGGCCAGTTCGGGCAGCAGGGTGGCCGGGCGCAGGTTGGCGAACAGCCCCAGCGCCTTGCGGATGCCCAGCAGCCCCTTTTCCGGGCGGGTGGCAGTGGGCAGCGTATCCCACTTGGGGCCGCCCACGGCGCCCAGCAGCACGGCGTCCGCCGCCTTGCACGCGGCCACGGTGTCGTCCGGCAGGGGGCCGCCCGTGGCGTCGATGGCCGCGCCGCCGATGAGCGCATTACTGTAGCTGACGGTGTGGCCGAACTTTTTGGCCACCTTGTCCAGTACCTTCACGGCCTGTTCCACGATTTCCGGGCCGATGCCGTCGCCCGGCATCAGGCAGATCTTCATGTCCATCTGGATATCCTTTCTCGATGACCGATGCGCGCTATGGGTGGTGCGGCGGCGGGACGATGGTCCGGCCCGCCGCCGGAATGGTCAGAATGCGACTTTCTGCCTGAATGCCTTCATCTGTTCAGGCTTGGCAGAACGGGCATTCGAGGGATTTTGCTCTCTGGCAAGGAAGGCGAGTTCCGGGCGAAGGGAGTGTATTCTTGCATACTCGACCTTCGGACGGAGCGAGCCTGACGAAGCCAGAAAGCAAAAGACCCGAATGCTAGGCAAGCTTCTCGCGGACGTAGGGGACAAGGCCGCCTTTATCGAGCAACTCCCGCATCGACGCAGGCAGCGGCGGGCAGGTGATGGTGGCCCCGGTGGTGCGGTTGGTGATCAGGCCCTTGGCCGCATCCACTTCCACGGTGTCGCCGTCGGCGATCTTGTCCACCTCGTCGCCCACTTCCAGCAGCAACAGCCCCATGTTGAAGGAGTTGCGGTAGAAGATGCGCGCGAAGCTGTGCGCGATGACCACGGGCATGCCCGCGCCCAGGATGGCGATGGGCGCATGTTCGCGCGACGAGCCGCAACCGAAGTTGCGCCCCGCCACCATCACGTCGCCGGGCTTCACCCGTTTCACCCAGCCTTCCTCAAGGCCAGCCATGCAGTTTTCGCCCAGCTTCTGGGTGTCGGTGGTCACCAGGAAGCGCGCGGGGATGATGGCGTCGGTATCGATATGCTCGCCCACCTTGTGGGCGGTGCCGGTGTAACTCATGGTGCGTAAACCTCCATACGTGGCGTGTGGGACTGTCCTTGGTCTACAGGGGCCTACAGGCTGCCGGGATGGGCGATGACGCCCGCCACGGCGGACGCGGCGGCAACTGCCGGGCTTGCCAGGTAGACTTCGGACTCCAGGCTGCCCATGCGCCCGCGGAAGTTGCGGTTGGTGGTGGCGATGGCGCGTTCGCCGTCGGCCAGAATGCCCATGTGTCCGCCAAGGCACGGCCCGCAGGTGGCAGGGCCCACGATGCAGCCCGATTCCATGAAGGTTTCGATCAGCCCTTCCTTCAGGGCTTCCTTCCACACGCCGGGGGTGGCGGGCAGCACGATGCAGCGCACGCCCTTGGCCACCTTGCGGCCCTTCAGCACTTCCGCCGCCTCGCGCATGTCGCTGATGCGGCCGTTGGTGCACGAGCCGATGACCACCTGGTCCAGGGTCACGCCCTTCACCTCGCCCACGGGCTTCACGTTTTCGGGCAGGTGCGGGCAGGCCACCACGGGTTCCATGCCGGACACGTCGAAGGTCAGTTCGCGTTCGTAAACCGCGCCGGGGTCGGCGGACAGGGGGGCGTCCTTGCGGCCGCGCGCGGCGGTGTAGGCAAGGGTCTTTGCGTCGGCGGCAAACAGGCCGACCTTGCCGCCCGCCTCGATGGCCATGTTGGCGATGGTCATGCGGCCCTCAACGGACAGGGCCTCGATGGCGGCGCCGTCGAATTCCAGCGCGCGGTACAGCGCGCCGTCCACGCCGATCTCGCCGATAAGACGCAGGATCAGGTCTTTCGCGCCCACCCACTTGGGCAGGGTGCCGGTAAAGGTGGCCCGGATGGTGGGCGGCACCTTGAACCACGTTTCGCCAAGGGCCATGGCCCCGGCAACGTCGGTGGAGCCAAGGCCGGTGGCGAAAGCGCCTAAGCCTCCGTAAGTACAGGTGTGGCTGTCGGCCCCCACCACCACGTCACCGGGGCCGACCAGCCCCAGTTCCGGCAGCAGGGCGTGTTCCACGCCGCAGTCGCCGCCCTCGTAGTAGTGGGTCACGCCCATTTCCTTGGCGAATTCGCGGGTCAGCTTCACCTGCTGCGCCGAATCGATGTCTTTTTGCGGGGTGAAGTGGTCCATGACCAACGCCACCTTGTCGCGATCGAACACCTTTTTCGCCCCCATGGCCCGGAAGGACTTGATGGCGAGCGGAGCGGTGATGTCGTTTGCCAGAGCCAGCGAGACGCGACAGCGGACGATTTGCCCCGCGGCGGTGATCGCCTCGTCGGTGTGCGCCTGCAGGATCTTCTGCGCAAGCGTGTGTGCCATCTAGATGCCCTCCTTCTCTTGCTCTTCTTCTTTCTTTGCCAGGCGGTTCAGCGCGTTCACGTACGCGCGGGCGCTGGCGAGTATGATGTCGGGGTCGGACCCGCGTCCGACCGCGCTGCTGCCGTTCTGCCGCAGGCGCACGGTCACCTCGCCCTGGGCGTCGGTGCCGCCGGTGATGGCGGTGACCGAATACCGTTCAAGGCTGGGCGTGCGGCCCACGATTTCGCCGATGACGTTGAAGATGGCGTCCACCGGCCCCACGCCGAACCCTGCGGCGCGCTTCACTTCGCCCATGACGTCCATGACCACGGCGGCGGTGGGGGGCATGCCGGTGTCGCTGCACTGCACGGAAAGGTTCACCAGCCGGTACAGGTCGGGCAGGCGGTAGACCTCTTCAAGCACCAGCGCCTCGATGTCCTCGTCATAAATCTGCTTCTTCTTGTCCGCCAGCTTCTTTACGGCCTCGAACACGGTGACCAGCTGGTCTTCCTCCAGCCGGTAGCCCAGTTCTTCCAGCTTGTTCTTCACGGCGTTGCGGCCGGAATGCTTGCCGATGACGAGGTCGGTCTTGGTCTTGCCGATGGATTCCGGCGTCATGATCTCGTACGTTTCGCGGTTCTTGAGCATGCCGTCCTGGTGGATGCCCGATTCGTGCGCGAAGGCGTTGGCGCCCACGATGGCCTTGTTGGGCGGAATGGGCTGGCCGATGATCATGGACAGCAGGCGGCAGGTGGGGAACAGCTGCTCGGTGACCACGCCGCAGTCCAGCTGGTAGAAGTCGCGCCGGGTGTGCAGGGCCATGACGATCTCTTCAAGCGAGGCGTTGCCCGCCCGCTCGCCGATGCCGCTGATGGTCACTTCCGCCTGCCGGGCCCCGGCCTTCAGCGCGGCCAGGGTGTTGGCCACGCCCATGCCGAGGTCGTTGTGGCAGTGCACGCTGAACACGGCCTTGTGGCTGTTGGGGGTGTTTTCGATGACGTACCTGATGAGCCGCCCGAATTCCTCGGGCTGGGCATAGCCCACGGTGTCCGGCACGTTGATGGTGGTGGCCCCGGCGTTGATCACCGCCTCGAACACCCGCACCAGGAAGTCGGGGTTGGAGCGCGAGGCGTCCTCTGCCGAAAATTCCACGTTGCTGGTGTATTGGGCGGCGTGGCGCACGGCGGCCACGGCCATTTCCACCACCTGGTCCGGTTCCTTGCGCAGCTTGTACTGCATGTGCACCGGAGAGGTGGCGAGAAAGGTGTGGATGCGCGGGCTTTCGGCCACCTTCACGGCGTCCCAGGCGCGGTCGATGTCGGCGGGCATGGCGCGGCACAGGCCCGCCACTTCCACGCCCCTGACGGCGCGGGCAATGGCCTGCACGGCCTCGAAGTCGCCCTGGCTGGATGCGGGAAACCCGGCCTCCATGATGTCCACGCCAAGGGTTTCCAACTGGCGGGCCAGCCGGATCTTTTCCTGAAGGTTCATGGTGGCGCCGGGCGACTGTTCGCCGTCGCGCAGGGTGGTGTCGAAAATGCGGATGCGACCGGATTCGATGGTCATGGTTCGTGCTCCTCTTGCTGCGGTCCGTGCCCGTGATGGTTGGGGGCGGGACCATGGCGCTGATGCGCGGTCGTCACGTGCGGTGTGTACGCCTGACGGATTGCTGCATCTGTTCGTTAGCTGCGCGCCGGCCCGGGAGACGGGACTCTGGCTGAGAGGAGGGTACACGTCCGCCCGGGAACGGCGGGCGTTCCTGACACGGAGGTACGGGGCGCTGCTACGACAACCCTAGGATAGGCTGCGTAGTAGCTTGTGATTACGGCGGGGAATGATGACGAAGGTGTACACGGGACCAGAGATGAGGTAGCCCGCAAACACCAGGAAACCCAAGAGCTTGGGTTCGGAGGAGACGAGTACGAACAGCAGGATGGCGGTAACCATCGAGCTGAACGGATGGGCCTTGATGAGCCCGTATTCCTTGAAGGATGCGTAGCGCACGCGGCTCACCATGAGGAAGGCGAGCACGAAGGCGAGCGCAAGGCAGAAGCGCGGGAAAACGTTCGCAAGCTGGTCGGGCACGTAGGGGCTGAACAGCACCAGCGTGGCCACGGCGCAACCGGCCGCCGGAATGGGCAGGCCGATGAAGAACTTCTTGGAGGTGGTGGCGGTGGAGATGTTGAACCGGGCAAGGCGCAACGCGCCGCACACCGCGAACAGGAAGGCGGCGGCGATGCCGAGGCGCCCGTACTGGTGCAGCTGCCACTGGTACATCATGAAGCCGGGGGCCACGCCGAAGGCCACCAGGTCGCACAGCGAATCGTACTGGACGCCGAATTCGCTGGCGGTGTTGGTGAGGCGGGCCACCTTGCCGTCCAGGCCGTCCATGAGGGCGCTGAACAGAATGGCCATGGCGCAGTCTTCGTACCGCCCGGAAACGGCCCACAACATCGCCAGGAAGCCTGCAAAGAGGCTTGCCGTGGTGAAGAGGTTCGGGAGGATGTACACTCCCTTGTGGATCGGGCGGGCGGGCTGTTCCATGGCCTTGCGGCTGTCCTGTGCCTTTCTGCGGTATGTGAACCTAAGGAATTGATGGGGGTTAGGCGTTGCGGCGCGCCACTATGGTCTGCCCGGCGAACACCTGTTCGCCCACGTTCACCGCCGGAGAATAGTCGTCCGGCAGGTAAAGGTCAACCCGCGAGCCGAAGCGGATCATGCCGAAGCGCTCGCCACGGGCCAGCGTATCGCCTTCGTCGGTCCGGCACACGATGCGCCGGGCGATCAGCCCCGCGATCTGCACGAAGGTCCAGGTGGAGCCGCCTTCCTCGGTCATCTGGTAGGCGCAGCGCTCGTTGTCGGTGGACGCCTTGTCCCACGCTGCGTTCAGGAACTTGCCGGGATGATAGGCAATGCCGGTCACGGTGCCCGCCACCGGGGCGCGGTTCACGTGCACGCTGAACACGTTCATGAAGATGCACACTGCCGTGCGGGACTGGCCGGTGAACGGGTCGGGCATGGTCTGCACGCGCACCACCTTGCCGTCGGCGGGGCTGATGGCAAGGCCGGGCGCGGTGGGGGTGACCCGTTCCGGGTCGCGGAAGAAGTGGCAGCAGAACCAGGTCAGCAGCATGAACACGAAGCTGCCGGTGGCGCAGCCGAGCATGGCGAGGGAAAGCGTGACGAGGGCGCACAGGCCGATGGCCGGTACGCCTTCGGGGGTGATGCCGATGGAGGCTTTGCGCATGTGGGGTGCCGTTGGTTGCGGTGGTTTGCGGTATGCCGGGGCCGCCTGTGCGGCCCGCGTGCGGGCAATATGGCGGGAGTGTAGGCAAAAGCCGCCGCGCTGGCAACCTGCGGGCAACCGGGGAAGACAGGGGGGGCTGCAACTGGTGATGGAGGTGTTCAGCCAGAGGATGGAAGGCGTGAGGCGCGTGACGGGAAATGGGCGGCAGACACGCGGGCTTTTGCAGCCGGGCAAGACTACCGGGTTTGCCCCGGTGCCGACGTGCAGCGGTTGCCCGCCTGCCGCCGCCCCGCCATCGCGCCCGCCACCCGGCGCAGCAGCACGGGCGCCACGGCCAGCAGGCACAGGGCAAGGCCGGTGCGCAGCGAGATGATGTCGCCAAGGTGGCGAATGCGCCCCAGTTCCGCCCCGGCATGCACGTAGATGGCGTTCAGCGGCAACATGCCGAGCAGCGAGACCGTGGCGAAGGTGTAAAGGCGCATGGCCGTGACCCCGAACAGCAGATTCACCAGCCAGTAGGGCATCACGGCCACGCAACGCAGGCCGAGCAGGCACAGCGCGCCCGGAGAGAAGAGCCTGGAGCCGGGGGATTGTTCATCGGTGGCCCCTGCCGCGTTCGTCGCCGTGCCGCCGTTGTCACCCCCTTCCGCCATGGCCGCGTCGATGCGGGCCAACTGGCGGGGCCACAGGCGGCGCACCGTGGTGCGCAGCAGATGCCGGGAGCTCAGGAAGGCCAGGCAGGCCCCGATGGTGCTGGCAGCGCTGACGGCGGCCAGTGCCGTGCCGAAGCCGAACACGGCCCCGCCGGTCAGGGTCAGGAACACCGCGCCGGGGATGGAGCAGGCGGTCATGGCCACGTACCCCGCGACATACGCGGCCACGCTGGCCACGGGATGGCGGGCGTGCAAATCCAGCAGCCGGTCACGCAGGGCCAGGGCCTGGTCCGGCCCGGGGGGTGCAAGGTTGCCGGTCAGGGCCAGCAGGGCAAGGCATGTCAGCAGCAGGGCGGCCAGTGCGAACCGCACCGCCGTGTCACGTGAAGGGCGGGGGATGCGCCGCGTCATCCGGCGCATCTGGTGGATGGCCCGGTGCAGGGCGGTCCGGTGCGTGTCCGTATCTTTGGCGTGGTGGTGCACACGCGCGGCGGCAGGCCCGTCGTGCGCCGGGCAGCGGGGGGTGCGGACTGGGGGTGGGGGGCGACGGGGAATGCGCACGGACGGGCCTGCCTGCCGGGGTGTGGGCGGCCTTTGCGGAGAAAGGCAACGCCGTGCGCACCATGCCCAATGCCCATGGCGAAATGATGATGGCCCGGTGACGGAACGCGGGCGATGCCGGTGTGCGCCCCGCCGTTACCAGTTTTGCGCGGGTGGTGTCCGCTCGTTGTGCGGTAACTGGCCGACCGCTTTCCGGCCATTGCCGGTTCGACTGACGGCTATTCGGCTGGCCGCCATTCCGGCCAGCCTTCCGGCAGCGCCACCTGCGGGGCCAGTGCGGCGAGATCGGCGCGGAAGGCATCGCGCCCGGTGAACAGCCGGGCATGGATGCCCAGCGTGGTGGCCCGTCCGATGTGCCCGGCGTTGTCGTCGAAAAAGGCCGCGTGCGCCGGGTCCACGCCCATGATGGTCGCGGCATGGGTGAAAAAGCCGGGGTCGCGCTTGTTCAGCCCCTCGCGGAACGAATTGAACACCCGGTCGAAGTGGCGGTACACGCCGTGCGCCGCGTCGATTTCCTCCAGCCAGTTGGTGTGGTCGCTCAGGATGGCCGCGCGCAGCCCGGCGGCGCGCACGGCGTCTGCGGCGCACAGCATTTCCGGGCGCACGGTGAAGCGGTTCATGATCTCGGCGCGCAGGGCGGCGTCGGTGCCGGTCATGCCGGTGGCCGCGCGCACGGCGCTCCACCACGCGGCCTCGTCGGTCTGGCCGTTGACGTAGCCGGTGGCGTAGCACAGGTCGGTGGCCGTGCGCATGGTGGCTTCCGGGTCCAGGCCCTGGGCGCGGCCGATGGCACGCAGGCCCTCGATGAAGCCTTCCTCGGCCAGCACGCCGCTGAAGTCGAAGAAGATGACGTCGATGTGGGGTGCGGCATTGCCGCGCGAGTGTGTCATGGGCTATCCTTGTCGTCTGCGGGGCCTCGCTGTGCATGTGGCGCGGTTTCCCGGTTCCGGAATGCCGCCGTTCCCGGTGCCAGAAAGTCGGCGCGGACGCAGGCGGCAACCCGTTCAGGATAACCACGCGGAGGCAAAGCGCAATGGAAGAAACCACCCAGTCCGCCCCGTCCGGCCAGTCCGGCCAGACAGTCCCGTCCGGCCAGACAGGCCAGTTCGACCAGGCAGGCCAGACCGCCCAGGCAGGGAATTTCGGGGCGCCCGCCGATGCTGGCGGCGATGACCGGCTGCGGGTGGGCATCAGCTCGTGCCTTCTGGGCAACAAGGTCCGCTTCGACGGCGGGCACAAGCACGACCCGTACATTACCGGCACCCTTGGCCAGTACATGGATTTCGTGCCGGTCTGTCCGGAGGTGGAATGCGGCATGCCCGTCCCGCGCGAGGCGCTGCGGCTGGTGGGCGCCCCGGCCCATCCCCGCCTGGTCACGGTGAAGGGGTATGAGGACTGGACGGAGCGCATGCGCGCCTTTGCCCTGCGCCGGGTGGAACAGTTGGCCGCCGAGCGGCTGGACGGATTCATCTTCAAGCGGGCCTCGCCCTCCAGCGGCATGGAGCGGGTGAAGGTGTACGCAGACCACGACCCCCGCGACGTTCCGGAAGGTACGGGCCGCGCCGATACTGCACGCATCAATCTGGGACCGCCGCAGGAAAAGGGCGTGGGCATCTTTGCCCGCGTGTTCATGGACCGCTTTCCCCTGCTGCCCGCGGAAGAGGAAGGCCGCCTGAACGACCCGCGCCTGCGCGAAAACTTCATCGAACGGCTGTTCGTCATGCGCCGCTGGCGTGCCCTTGCCGAGGGGGGGCTGACGCGCGGCGCCCTTGTGGACTTTCACACCCGGCACAAACTGCTGCTGATGTCGCATTCGGTGGAGCACTACCGCGCGTTGGGCAGGCTGGTGGCCCATGCGGCCAGCCACGACCCGGCGGACCTGGCCCGCGACTACCTGACCGGCCTGATGGACGGGCTGCGCCTGCCCGCAACCACGGCCAAGCACGCCAACGTGCTGCAACACTGCATGGGCTATTTCAAGCGGGTACTGACCCCGGACGAAAAGCTGGAAATACTGGAGATCATCCAGCGCTACCGCAAGTTGCAGGTGCCGCTGGTGGTGCCGGTGACCCTGCTGAACCACTATGTGCGCAAGTATGGCGAGCCGTATCTGGCCGGGCAGTTCTACCTGAACCCGCACCCGGTGGAGCTGAAGCTGCGCAACCACGCCTGAAGGGCGACAGGGGGCGGTGGCCGCAAGCTGGCCGCGCCCCCCTTTCGTTCCTTCTCTTCCGGCTCTGCCCTGCTCCGTCCCATTCCTCCCCCCGTCCGGCCCCGCGCACCCATCTTGCCATTCGCCGTCCCGATGACGATATATCCGGGGCAAGACCCTGTCCGGTTGCCGCCGGTGCGTTCAGGCCCGCCATGCGGGCGGCTGCCCGGCGTAGTGCGTCCCGAGCCCGTTCGCCCCCGTTCGCCCCCGTTCACCCCCGTTCACCCTTGTCCGTCCCGGTTCGTGCCCCCTGCCATCCCGCTGCGTCCGTGCTCCCTCTTCCCCCTCTCCGTCCCGTCCACCCCCGCGTGTCACGCACGCATCCCCAATATGCTCCCCACGGAGGTCGCCCCATGGACCCGGTAACCCATCTTGCCAGCGGCGCGCTTGTGGCCATGGCCCTGCCCGATACCCGGCGCAGCCGCTGGTTCATGCCCTTTGCCCTGACCTGCGCGGTGCTGCCCGACGCGGACGTGCTGTTCGGCGCGACGCCGCTGGCCTACCTGACCCAGCACCGGGGCATCACCCATTCCTTCGTGGGCGGCGCGGTCATGGCCCTGCTGATGGCGCTGCTGTTCCTGCCGCTGCTGCGGCGCGCCCCGCGCGATGTCGTCGGCAGCGGCGGCGTGCACACCTGGGGCTATGCCCGCTACGCCCTGGCGGCGTACGGGCTGATCCTGCTGCACATCTTTCTGGACTGCATCACCACCTACGGCACGCAGGTGTTCCTGCCCTTTTCGGAGTATCGGGTGGCCCTGCCCGCCGTGTTCATCATCGACCCGATCATGACCCTGGTCATGCTGGCGTGCGTCGTGGCGGCCATGGGCCGGGCGCATCGGCGCACCTTTGCCGCGCTGGGCCTGGCCTGGACCCTGCTGTGGCCGGGTGCCTCGCTGGCCGTGCAGCAGCACGTGCAGTCCGGCCTGGTGACGAAGCTGGCCGCCCAGCCCGTGCCGCCCGTGTCGGTGGCGGTGATCCCCGAGGCGCTGGCCCCGTTCAACTGGAAGGTGGTGGTGGATGATGGCCGCCGCTACGGCATGGCCCGCTACCAGTTGCTGAACCCGGATGCGCCGCTGGCCTTCGAGCTGTTCGAAAAGGCGGACCCGGTGCTGTACCGCCGCCTGTCCGAGTCCGAGGAACTGTTTCGCGTGTATGGCCGCTTTGCCATGTTCATGACCCAGGAAACCCGGCAGGAAAACGGCGCGCCCGTGATCGCCTACCGCGACCTGCGCTTTGCCTCCACCGTGCCGTTCATGCGCATGCTGCGCGGCGAGGGTGTGCCCTTTCAGTTGTGGGCGCGCCTTTCCGCCGATGGGCGGCTGGAAGGGTTCCGCTTCGTGCAGGGGCGTGCAGCAGGCGGCAGCGACGGGACTGGCGGGACTGATGGAACTGGCGGAGGCGCCGGGGGAGACAGCGACGATTGGGTGACCGTGGCGCGCTGACAGCGGCATGGCGTTGTGCACGTACCGATGAAATGTGCCCACCCCCCTTGTCACATGATGGGGGACGGGATATTAATGGAATATTGGGGAGAAGGGAGTGGTGTCACCCTGCGGCAACAGTCGTGGGCGCTCTCGCACCTTCCCGTGGGCGGGGCGCGGAATATGACGGCACAGTGCCGAACGCGCGCATAACATGCCGCCAGAAAACATGTTTCGCACATGGTGCTGCCGCATCGGGGTTCCGGGGCGCGTGCGGCGGTTTGCACCAACACGCCATGCCCCGCACGGACGGGTCCGACTGGAGGTCCACGTGAACAAGAGCGAACTGGTACGAGCGCTTGCCGAGGAGCACGAACTGCCTGTAGAGGACGCCACCGTGGTGGTGAACACCTTTTTCGACTGCGTGCGCGATGCGCTGCTGGAAGGTGACCGCGTGGAAATTCGCGGCTTCGGTTCGTTCAAGATCAAGGGCTATCGCGGCTACAAGGGCCGCAACCCCAAGACCGGCGATTCCGTGGCGGTGCCGCCCAAGCGGCTGCCCGTGTTCCGTGCCGGCAAGGAATTGAAGGATATCCTGAACCCGTAGTGGTTCGGGGCCGCGAGAGGCTTCGCATTTTCGCCATTGGTAGGGCGGCGCGCCAGGCGCCGTCATGCGGGCGGTTGCGCTGTCGGTCGGGGGGCTGGCGGCGCGAGCGCTCGCGTTTGATTTGGGCAATGAACAACGGGGATGCGTGCGGCCCGGCGGGCTGCACAGGGGGGCCTTGATGCGTAACGGCACCGAAGATACCCTGCACGGGCGCAGGTCATGTCCTGTCCCGGCAGTCATGCCGCGCGAGCTGGCGGAAGAGCGGCTGCGCCACCTGCACCTGCGCATCGGCGAGGGCATCGTGGCGCGGCGCCCGGCCATCATCGCCACGGTGCTCGGGTCGTGCGTGTCCGTCACGTTCTTTCACCGTTCCACGGGGCTTGCGGGTATCTTTCATGCCATGCTGCCCACGGCGGAAGGCAGCCGCGACCACGACTGTAATCCGTGCAAATACGTGGATACCGCCGTGGAAGCGGTGCTGAACCATTTTCTGCGCAAGGGCGTGCCGATTCTGGAGATCGAAACCAAGCTGTTTGGCGGCGCGTTCAGCATGAACACCGAAGAAAAATCACTGGTGCGTTCGCTGGTGGATGTGGGCGGCCGCAACGTGCAGGTGGCCCGCGACCTGCTGCGCGCCCGTGGGCTGGTGGTGTCCGGCGAACATGTGCTGGGCGAGCGTGGCCGCAAGCTGCTGTTCCACGCGGGCACCGGCGAGGTGTGGGTAAAGCTGCTGCGCCGCAGCCTGGCCGAACAGGGCCGTGGCGCGGGGCGCCCCGCGCGGGGCGGCCATGCCGAACCCCCGGCGTGGTCGTACGACGCCCAGCCGGAACCGTGGCCCGGTCCCTTTCCCGTTGGCGAATCGGGCGGGGGGGATGGTTCGGACGAGCCGGGCGGACAGACCAGCTAGCTCGGGCCAGCTAGCTCGGGCCGGATAGCAGGCGCCGGACAATTCACGCCGGACAACTGGGGCCGGGTAATCCCGCCGGTTGGTTCTTGCTGAACACGCTGGCCCAGGCAGTTCCGCCGGACACGTTGCCCCGGAGAATCCCGCCGGGCAACCCCGCACCGGGCTGCGCCCCCTGATTTCGTCCCGGATTTCGCCCCCCGATGTTGCGCCCCAGCCCCGCCGCGCGCCCGCGCACGCTGGCCTTGCCACCGGAAATGGGCTACGAGCGGGGGCAGACCCCCATTCCCCACGCACCCGCACGCCGGACCCCTGCCGCATGAAGATCGTCTTCTGCATCGACGACAACCCCCGCTACCTGCTCATGATGCGTGCCGCCGTGCGTTCGCTGCGGCGCCTGCATGGCGATGCGGCCCCCTGCGTGTGCGTGTACGGCGGCAGCAACCCGGCGGTCATGGATGCGGTGCGCGCCGAGGGCGTGCAGCTTGCCCGGCACACCCCGGTCATTGGCGTGCACAACGCCCCGCCGCAGTTCCACCGCTGCATCGGCGCATTCCTGAAGCTGGAGCTGGCCCTGCTGCCGGAATTGGCCGACGACGAGTACGTGCTGTACTGCGACGCCGACGTGTACTTCCACCAGCCGATCCTGGGAGCCGGGGGGGGCGATGCCTCGTCCGGCGGGGCAGAGCACATCCGTCCGCAGTACATGGCCATGGCCCGCGAGGCCACGGCCCCTTTCCACCACGTCCACGAACAGCTGGACTACGAATGGCGGGGGCGCCGCTACGTGGTGCCGCTGCCCTTTCCCATCTGGACCTTCAGCAGCGGGGTGGTGCTGTTCAACCTTGCCCGGTTGCGGCGGCACGACCACATCCACAACTTTCTGGCCTTCTGCGTGCAGAACCTGCACCGCATCGGCAACCTGGACCAGTCGCTGCTGAACTACTTCTTCGGCAAGCGGGTGACCAAGCTGGACCCTTCGTGGAACTGCCCACCCTACCGGGCCGACGCGCTGACGCGGGCGCGCATCGTGCACTTTCACGGCCCCAAGCCGTGGGACACCAGGCCCGCGCTGTGGAAGGACCTGCGCATCAACCATTACATGGAATTCCGCCGCCGCTGGCTGGACCTGCTGACGCCGGAAGAGCGCGAGCAGGCCGCCGCGTGGGAGGCGGCGGGGTAGGGGCGTCAGGGGATGTTCGGGGGGGCGGTTTCCCGGCATCGTTCCCGTCCTGCTTTACCCTGCCCGGATGTGCCTGCGGTCCATTCCGCTAGCGTTCCTCCTGTCCCGGCCCCGTCCCGGTCCCGCCCGACCCGTCACGCCCGCGCAGTTGCCTGCCGCCCTGCCGCTTCGTCCCCAATCGTCCCGCCCCCCAGCCCTCGCCCCCCAGTCATTTCACCCCCGCCCCGCCTTCCCTGCTGTCATTGCTGCGCAACCCTGCTATGCTGGTTCCATGTCGCGGCCCGGTCATCCCGCGCGGCCTCGTGCGGCCCAGTTCTGGCCAGTCCCGGGCCAGTCCCGGCCTGTACCGCCCGGTACATCTGCCGACCACTCCGCGCCGTTCCGCAGCCATCGCCGCCATCCCACAGCCCGGCCCCTGCCGGATGAAGGAGTTTTGCATGTCGTCCCAGCCGTCTGCCACAGCCACTGGTCCCGCCGCCAGCCCTGCCGCCGCCCACACCCCCGAAAGCCTGCGCGCCCTGTTTCCCGTGGCCGGGCAGCCGCTGCCGGAGGCCGCCCACGCCTTCGCCCCCATAGAGCAGCGTACCTGCCTCATCGACGGCAAGCTGGAGGAATGGCCCGGCGAGATGCAGCAGGTGTTTTCGCCCATCGGCGAAATTGACGCTGCGGGCGGCTTCACCCCGCGCCTGCTGGGCCGCTGCCCCATTCTGGACGAGGCCGCCGCCCTGCGCGCCGTGGACGCCGCCGACCGCGCCTGGGCCGACGGCATGGGCGCATGGCCCACCATGGGCGTGGCCGAGCGCATCCGCCACGTGGAGGATTTTGCCCGGCGCATGGCGGCGCGGCGCACCGAGGTGGTGCGCATCATGATGTGGGAAATCTGCAAGTCGTGGCAGGACGCCAGCGGCGAATTCGACCGCACCATGGAGTACCTGCGCGACACCATCGACGCGCTGAAGGATCTGGACCGCGCCTCGTCACGCTTCGTCATAGAGAAAGGCATTTACGCGCAGATACGCCGCGCGCCGCTGGGGCCGGTGCTGTGCATGGGGCCGTACAACTACCCGCTGAACGAAACCTTCTGCACGCTGATGCCCGCGCTGATCATGGGCAACCCGGTCATCGTGAAAACGCCGCGCCTGGGGCGGCTGCTGTATTCGCCGCTGATGGAAGCCTTCCGCGACGCCTTTCCTGCCGGGGTGGTCAACATCCTGCATGGCGACCGGCGCATCGTGAAGCCCATCATGGCGTCGGGCCGCATCAACGTGCTGGCGTTCATCGGGTCCAGCACGGCGGCGGATGCGCTGCGCCTGGCCCACCCGCACCCGCACCGGCTGCGCTGCGTGCTGGGGCTGGACGCCAAGAACGCGGGCATAGTGCTGGACTGCGCGGACATGGACCTGACCGTGGCCGAGGCGCTGCAAGGCTCGTTCTCGTTCAACGGGCAGCGCTGCACCGCGCTGAAGATGCTGTTCGTGCATCAGAAGCGGCTGGACGAATTTCTGGCCCGCATGGACGAGGGCATCCGCAAGCTGCGTATCGGCATGCCGTGGGACGAGGGGGTGCGCATCACCCCGCTGCCAGTGCCCGGCAAGTCCGCCTATCTGGACGACCTGGTGCAGGACGCCGCCGCCCACGGCGGCAAGGTGGCCAACAGCGGCGGGGGCACCCACGCCGAAACCCTGTACCACCCCACGGTGGTCTGCCCGGCCACGACGCAGATGCGCGTGTACCACGAGGAGCAGTTTGGCCCGGTGATACCCGTCATCCCCTTCACGGACATAGAAACGCCGGTGCGCTACGTGGTGGGGTCACAGTACGGGCAGCAGCTGAGCATTTTCGGCAACGACCCGGACGACGTGGCCCGGCTGATCGACCCCATGGTCAACCAGGTGTGCCGGGTGAACATCAACAGCCAATGCCAGCGCGGGCCGGACACCTTTCCCTTTACCGGCCGCAAGGATTCCGCCGAGGGCACCCTTTCGGTCAGCGATGCGCTGCGCTGCTTCTCCATCCGCACGCTGGTGGCGGCCAAGGGCAGCGATGCCAACAAGGAGATTCTGACCAGCATCATCAGGGACAGGCGGTCGAATTTCCTGTCGAACGATTTCATTCTGTAGCGAGGGGGGGCGGCTATGTGCCGCGAGAGCGAGAGTGGGAGCGTATGAAAAAGCAAAGGCCCGCCGGTGACGGCGGGCCTTTTGGCGTATAGCGTGCTGCCTTTAAACGTAGGTCCCTTCATGTGGCGAAGGGTATGTGGAGGGCTCTGCGATCAATAGTTGTCTGCACGATGGGGTGGTGCCGAAGTTTATGGTGCATACCTTGTTTTCTCATACACTATTACGAATTCATGATTCATTGATGAAACAGGTTTTTCGTAAACTGACGATGTGTACTTAGGTGTTCGTTTAAGAGGGATTTCTCGACAAGCCTGAACGACCTTCTTGAAATTTTTATTCTCAAGGTACTTTTTTGTTACATCTGTAAGGTCTATGTTTACTCTGTCTACAGTTCGATTTCCTAGCGTAAGAGCTATGTATTTTTTTGTAACTCTGCATAGTCCATCAAGGAATTTGAAGTAGTCATAAAAAAATGAAAGTACTTTTGCATGTTTAGGTGGGGATATTTTGTTTAGGAAGGGATCCAAAAGATTGCGCTGGTAAGGGTTAAGTGCTGTCAATCTTTTTGCACCACCCATGCTTTTAGTGTCTATGATAGAGTAATTATCGAGCTCCCACCCCTCAAGCTCTAAGTCGTTTGGGGTGATAGTGTGCAGGGCAAGCATAGAGAATTGGCCATATGGGACTGTTGTAGCATTGTCACCATAAGGCGGTGACGTTATGGATAGGTCGATGCTATCTGCGTCCATATGAGGGAGTAGATCTAGGATGTCACATTTGTGTAGTGTGACATCCTTGCCGTAGTTCATAAATTTTGTGTAATTATTTTTTATGGAGAAGATGTAGCTTTCAATGACGTTGTTTTCGATGGATGTGATTTTATTAGGCTCTTTTGTATGAAGTTTGTATGTCGAGCTCCGTGTATTGCTGAATTTTCTAATTATATCGCAGAGCGTATACCAAAAGAATAGCCTATTCTGCTTGCTGTCAATGTGTGTGATTATGCTTCTTATTATTGATATGGATGTTGCAATGTCGTCGCGTAGCCATTTGTGGATGTTTGGAAATGTGAATTGTATTTTTGGGGAATGGCTATGAATATTTTTTGTTATGTAGTGAATATCTTTTTCTATTGAAGGGCCGACTCCCTGTAGTTTGACTTTAGTAATGAGGTTGGCGAGTGGGTTTATGTCGCATCCTATAATCTCAATGTTGTCTGCTAGTTGTAGGGCTTCATATAAGGCTGTGCCTGATCCGTGCATCGGATCAAACACGGAGAGGATGTGGTCTTTTTTCATGAGATCTGCGATAATACTATGCTGTACTGGTGCCACCATAATAGCTGGGTAGAGTATTGTTCCGTGTATGTCGCTGCTTTTTTTGTAATCTCTGAAGCTGATGTCGGTTAGCATGTTATTCTCGTGTAATGTTGGGATTAGTCAGTAGTTCGTTAGCTATTACGACAAAGAGCGCAGCGTCCTTGGCGATGTCTTCAAGCGTGGTCAAGGAGAGGTAAGTTGATGATTTGTGCGCGCCAAGGTGCGCCTTTTCGATCGTGCTAATGAATTTATCTTTATCAAGCATATTTTTAAGGCTATGGAAGTCAATTTTTGTGCTTTGATGAATTTTTGTTAAATAGTCTTTATTGCTCTTGGTGAAATGGATTGTTGCAGCAACCATATCTTCTAGTTTGCTGTGCTCTGCTGGGCGTATTTGTGGGTATTTTGAAGACTTTTCGAGACTGTCGATGCTGATTTCAAACAAAGCACGCAGTGAGCAGCTTATTATTTCTTTGTACTGCGCATGGTCAAGTGTATTAATTTGTGAGATTAATTTTCCAAGATGGTCGTTAAACGAGATGGTGTACCCCTCTTTTGATGGAAGGGTGATAAGTTTCTGTGCAGTTTGAGGTGCGCCGATGATTTCAGATTTAGGCGCGTAGAAATTGATCGTAAGCTGTTCTACGGCTTTTCCTGTGGTGTCATTGAAGGTGTAGTCTATCCGCTTTTTGCAGGGGGTTGTGATTGAGCAGAGGATTCCGCCTTCGATGTCGCATCCATTTTCGCTTATGATGATTTCTGTTGCGGGCCTGAGGGTGGCAGTGCTGTCGTATACCGTTGAAATATAATCGTAGAGATTGATTTGCTTTGAAGGGATTTGTATGTTCTCGCTTTTTGTAGTTAGATTGATTCGGACTGGTTGTAGTTTGGGCAGCGTTGGCGCTGGGGTGTGTTGCTCGAACGGGACACGTCGTGTTCTTCCTAGTAATTCGTAAACAACAGCGGACTCATCTTTTTTTATCTGAACTTTGTTCTTGTGTTTAAAGTCGTTGCGAATGAACATTTTAAATGCATTGAGGTCCGTGGTGTCTTTGTATTTATGGGGGATGGTGTCTGTGGTGATGAATTTGAGCTTGATAAAATCTGCTTTATTGTCTGTGCCAAGTGTTTGAATTTTTTTGTTTATCTGAGATAAGAAGTCGATGATTTCATCTGTGAGTTCGTTTTGTAAGAACTGCGTTCTGTCGGAATTGAAATTGATTTTGCTGTCATTGCTTACTATGCGGATATACCCAATCATTTGATTTAGGGCTTGGCCCGAACGAATGTTTTTCATTATTCCAGGGTCGAACATGGTGTAATTGGCAAACAGGTTTGAGTTAACGTAGAGAAGAGGTGTGAGGTCTTCTTGTGGGTTATAGAATAGGCGATCTATTTGGTTCTTTCCATATGGCGGAAGGTGGAAAGTCATTAGCTCAATGTTGAGTTTGAAACGCGTTGACGTAAATTTATAATGCTCTGTGAATGCGATATGGTTGTTGCAGTAGAAAGTTATGTTTTGATCAGTGCTGTTGTACTTTATGTAGAATGCCTGATGTTCTTTTGCATTGTCTGTAAGTGCAGGCTGTTCTAGGCTTGAAAATTTTTTTGAATCAATATCTAGCGTTATTGCGAATGACTTGTCGTCGAAAGCGCATATTACCTTTTTGTAGTTTTCTTTTTTGCTAAAATATGTTTTGAAAGAATTAGTGTTGTACTCGTCAAGAGTAATTTTTATTGTTGTGCCTTTGTTGGAAATGTTTGCATCTTCAATGCTCACATCGTGGGATGTTATATCTTGCGCAGAAACTAGTGCGTCATAATTTAGTTTAAAACGAAGGCCGGTCTCTTTCTTGGTCGTCCATTCAACGTCACGACCGAATTTGAATACCGATAAAAATCCAAGTCCTTTTGATCCCTGCGTATATCGATCATATTTGTTTACTGTGCCGTATTTTTTTGAACTATTTGATATATGCAGCAGTGTATTGATGTCGTCCAAATCCATTCCTGAACCGTCATCTGAGATAATTAATATTCGCGAATCAGTATTAAGAGCAATGTTCACGCATGATGCACCGGCATCATAGGAGTTTTTTATTAATTCATTCAGGGCGATGATGTTTGAAGGAATTTTTTCAGAAAGTTCACTGATAATGTTGCCGCTAATCCGTATTTTTGGATTTTCTCGCATAAAGTATTCCTTTTACATTTTTTAGTGCTTTAAATTTATAGTGGCGGGAGTCGATGGATTGGGCTGTGATTCGATGGAGTTGCTAAGAAATGGTAATTTTGTTTGTTGTCCTGTGGGTTGAACTCGTGCGTCTTCATGCTTAACTCCCTTCCCCCTTCCCATCCTCCAACGGCAAGTCCAGCTGCCAGATATCCTCGTCGTAGTCCTTGCTGACGATGAAGCCGACCGACCGTGCCAGTTCGGCCATGGACTTGTTGTCGCCAAGGGCCGCGCCCACAATGCGCTTGGTGCCGCGCGCCTTGCAGTAGCGGATGATCTTCTGCATCAGCAGCTTGCCCAGGCCCTGCCGCTTCAGGTCGGACCGCACGGCCACGGCGAATTCCGCCTCGCTGTTGTCGGTGGTCACCATGGCCCGCACCACGCCCAGCGTGCGCACCACCCCTTCGTTGTCCGGCCCCTTGGCGATAAAGGCCATTTCGCGGTCGTAGTCGATCTGGGTCAGCTTCACCATTTCGGCGCGGGGCAGCTTGGCCACGTTGCCAAAAAAGCGGAACCGCTTGTCCTCCGCCGACAGACTTTCCACAAATTCCCAGTGCTCCGGCTCGTCTTCCGGGCGGATGGGCAAAAGGTCCACGTGCCGCCCGTCGCGCAGGGTCACGCATTCCTCCAGCTCGCGCGGGTAGGGGCGGATGGCCAACTGGTCCGTGCCGGTGGTGGTGGACCAGGCAATGCGCATGTGCGCATCCAGCGCCACCACGCCGTCGCCGTCCACGAACAGCGGGTCTATCTCCAGCTCGAATATTTCGGGTATGTCGATGATCAGCTGCGACACCTTGCACAGCAGCAGGCGCACCGCGTCCAGATTCACGCGGTCCTTGTGGCCGCTGCCGCGCAGCAGGCGGTACACCCGCGTGCGCGATACCAGTTCCTGCGCAAGGCCCATGTTCAGCGGCGGCAGGCCGGTCTGGCGGTCGGCCAGCACCTCTGCCATGGACCCGCCCTGCCCAAAACGGATGATGGGGCCGAACACCGGGTCGGTGGCGGTTTCCACGGCCAGTTCGTGCGCCCCGGCCAGGCGGCACATGCGCTGCACGGCATAGCCTTCCATGCGCGCGCCGGGCACCTGGTCGCACACGTTGTTGGCGGTGGACAGGGCGGCGTCCATCACTTCTTCGTCGCTGGAAAGATTCAGCGCAACGCCGCCCGCCAGCGACGTGCGCGGCACGTCGGGCGATTCCACCTTCAGCGCCACCGGGTAGCCGATCTGTGCGGCTGCGGCCACGGCCTCGCGCGGGGTCTTTACGTGGCGCGTCTCGGCCACGGGTATGCCATAGGCGGTAAGCACGGCGTGGGCCTCTGCCGGGGTCAGCAGCATGCGCTTGGCCTCCAGCGCGTCGTTCACCACCATGCGTGCCGCCGTCACGTCGGGGTCAAAGGCCTCCGGCAGCGAGGGCGGCGTTTCCATCAGGGTGTCCTGGTTGCGCCGGTACTCCACCATGTTCAGGAAGGCCCGCACCGCGTTGTCGGGCGTGAAGTGGCTGGGCACCCCGGCGGCGGCAAACTTGCGGCGCGCCCCGGCGGCGTCGTCTATGCCCAGCCAGCTTGTCAGCACCGGCTTGCGGCTGCGCCGGGCCACCTCTATGACCGCGCCCGCCACGTCGTCGCTGGGTATGGAAAAGGTGGGCACGTGCATCACCAGCACGGCGTCCACGCCCCGGTCGTCCAGCAGTATTTGCAACGCCTTGGCGTACATGGCCCCATCGGCAGAACTGCGCACGATCAGCGGGTTCCAGTACGACCAGTCGCGCCCAAGCTGGTTGTCCAGCGCCTGGCAGGTTTCGTCGGAAAGTTCGGCCAGCTTGCTGCGCCCCTGCAACAGGGCGTCGGTGGCCAGAAAGCCGGGGCTGCCGCCGTTGGTCAGGATGGCCAGCCGGTCGCCCTTCAGCGGCCTGGCAAGGGCCAGCGTTTCCACCGTGTCGAACATGGCGTCGATGTCGGCCACCCGCAGCATGCCCGCCCGGCGAAAGGCGGCGTCGTACACCTCGTCCGCGCCCAGCAGCATGCCGGAATGCGCGGCAGCCGCCGTGGCCGCCGCTTCCGACCGGCCCGCCTTGATGACCAGTACCGGCTTGTTGCGGGCCAGCGCGCGCGCGGCAGACATGAACCGCCGGGCGCTGTCGATGGTCTCTATGTACAGCAGCACGGCGCGGGTGTTCACGTCGCTGTTCAGGTAGTCCAGTACGTCGTGAAAGTGCACGTCGTAGCGGTCGCCCAGCGCGATGAAGTGCGAAAAGCCGATGCCCTTGGACGTGGCCCAGTCCAGCACGGACGTGAACAGCGAATCGGACTGCGAAAGAAAGGCCACCTTGCCGGGCAGCGCCTCTCGCGGGGCCAGGCTGGCGTTCACCCCCACCGATGGCGTGATGAACCCCAGGCAGTTCGGCCCCAGCACCCGCACGCCCCAGCGCTGCGCGGCCTGCAACAGGGCGGCCTTTTGCACCTCGCGCCGTTCGCGGTCGAACCGAAAGAACCCCCGGCTCATGATCACGGCGGCGCGGGTGCCGCGCTTGCCCAGCTCTTCGATGTAGCCGGGAATGGTTTCCGGCGGGGAACAGATGATGGCAAGGTCCGGCGTCAGCGGCAGGGTGTCGATGGCGGTGTGGCCGGGCATGCCCGCCACGGCCTCGCCCGTTTCGTTCACCGGCAGCACGGGACCCAGAAAGGTGCCGGACATCAGGTTTTCCATGATGACGCAGCCCGGCTCGCCCGGCGTTGCCGTGGCGCCAATGACGGCCACGGAATTGGGCTTGAACATCTGTTCCAGGGTCGAATGCGTGGACACCGTGCGAACCCCCTTCCGTCGTGCCGCCGCGTGCGGGCAGGTGCGGGCGCGCCGGGCGGTTGCCCGGCGTCGTGCGGTGCGCGGTTGCGGCGTCCACGGCGGTGTCGGGCGGTCGGGGCATGGCGCGGGCGGGGCGCATGCTGCTGCCCCGGCGTGCCGTCCACGTCCGGTGACGGGCCGTCTTGCGCCGTTCATGGGGCGCACCATTCAGGGCATTCTTTCCGTCCACCGGCAAAAAGTCAATTTCACCGGCGCGGGATGACCGTTCACCGAAAAGAGGGTGGCGCGCCCTTTCGCATGGTCACTGCACGGGGCTAGACAAGGGCTGTGGGCCACGCCCCGCCGCACGGGGCAGGGCCGCCACGCAAGGGCCGGAACACCGGCGTACCGCCAAACGAACGGGAGGCAACGGCATGAGCCAGAACAAGTCCGACAAGATCGAAAGCATGATGGACGAAAAGCGCCACTTCGCGCCGCCCGCCGCGCCTTCCGGAGACCGCCGCCGCCCGCACGTGAACGGCATGGACGAGTACCTCGCCCACCGCGACCGCGCCGACAAGGACCCCGAAGGCTTCTGGGGCGACCGGGCAAGGCAGCTGCTGGACTGGTTCACCCCGTGGGACAAGGTGCTGGACGCCGACATGCACGAGCCGCGCATCGAATGGTTCAAGGGCGCCACGCTGAACGTGGCGTACAACTGCCTGGACCGCCACCTGACCAATGGCCGCCGCAACAAGGCCGCCATCATCTGGCAGGGCGAGCCGGAAGACGACGTGCGCGTGCTGACCTACCAGATGCTCTACGACGAGGTGTGCCGGTTCGCCTCCGTGTTGCAGGGCCTGGGCGTGCAGAAGGGCGACCGCGTTGCGCTGTACATGCCCATGATTCCCGAACTGGCCGTGGCCATGCTGGCCTGCGCGCGCATCGGGGCGGTGCATTCCATAGTTTTTGCCGGGTTCTCGGCGGTCAGCCTGCAGAACCGCATTCAGGACTGCGAGGCCAAGGTGGTGGTCACGGCAGACGCCGTGCTGCGCGCCGGGCGGTCCATTCCGCTCAAGGTCAACGTGGACGAGGCCCTGAAGGATTGCCCCAGCGTGGAAAAGGTGGTGGTGGTCGATCGCGCGCACTCGGGCTGTGCCATGCGCGAAGGGCGCGACATGTGGTGGCACGAGGCCATGGCCGACCGTACCCTTGATTCCACCTGCCCCTGCGCCAAGATGGACAGCGAGGACATGCTGTTCATCCTGTACACCAGCGGTTCCACCGGCAAGCCCAAGGGCGTGGTGCATACCACCGGCGGCTACCTTACCTACGCGGCCCACACCACCCAGTGGGTGTTCGACCTGCATGACGACGACGTGTACTGGTGCACCGCCGATATCGGCTGGATTACCGGGCACAGCTACATCGTGTACGGCCCGCTGGCCCTTGGCGGCACCACGCTGATGTTCGAGGGCGTGCCCTCCTGGCCGGGGCCGGACCGGTTCTGGCACATCGTGGAAAAGTTCCGGGTTAACATCTTCTACACCGCGCCCACGGTCATCCGCGCCCTGATGCGCGAAGGCGCGCACTGGACGCAGAAGCACGACCTGTCGTCGCTGCGCATTCTGGGGTCGGTGGGCGAACCCATCAACCCCGAAGCGTGGATGTGGTACCACGAGCACATCGGCCACAGTCGCCTGCCCATCGTGGACACCTGGTGGCAGACCGAGACCGGCGGCATCATGATTTCCGCGCTGCCCTATGCCACCACGCTGAAGCCCGGTTCCGCCACCATGCCCCTGCCCGGCGTGGACGCGGCGGTGGTGAAGCCCGACGGCACCCCCTGCGGCCCCAACGATGGCGGGCACCTGGTCATCCGCAAGCCGTGGCCCGGCATGCTGCGCGGGGTGTTCGGTTCGCCCGAGCGGTACAAGTCCACCTACTTCGAACGCTTTCCCGGCATGTACGAATCGGGCGACGGCGCCCGCACCGACGAGGACGGCTACACCTGGGTCATGGGGCGGCTGGACGACGTGATCAACGTTTCCGGGCACCGCATGGGCACAGCGGAAGTGGAATCTGCCCTGGTGTCGCACCCCTCGGTGGCCGAGGCCGCCGTGGTGGGCATGCCCCACGCCATCAAGGGCGAGGCCATCTACGCCTACGTCACCCTGTCGGCGGGCACCGAAGAAACCGAAGAACTGCGCGCGGCCCTGCGCACCTGGGTGCGCAAGGAAATCGGTCCCATCGCCACGCCGGAAGTCATCCAGTTTGCCGAAGGGCTGCCCAAGACCCGCAGCGGCAAGATCATGCGGCGCATCCTGCGCAAGATCGCCTCTGGCGCGGGTTCCGACTTTGGCGATACCTCCACCCTGGCCGATCCGGGGGTGGTGCAGGATCTTATCGAAGGGCGGGTGCAGCTCACCGGTCATTAAGCACGAGCGTGCCTTTTGCCCGCTGGCTGCGTCAAACTTAGCCTGTCATATCGGCCGAATACGAGAAGAGTATACTCCCTCATGACGGGCTTGTTTTCCTTGCCAGCGAACAAAAACCACACTCGTGGAACATGGTGACACGAATGCATTGCCATTCATCATAGCAAGGTGGGGCGCCCCGTTTGGCGGCGGGACGCTCCATCCGCCGGCAACCACACCCGCGCCGGACGTGCGGCGATGTCCGGCGCGGGTGGCCGGCCACAATGGGGAGGCGCGGCATTCGCCGCGCCCCCTGAATGTTCTCTCCCCCCTTCCCGCAAAGGAGGCGGACCGGTACTACCGGTCCGCCTCCGATGTTTTTTTGGGTGTCTGGGGACGGGCCGCTCGCCGTCACATCTGGCCGCGTTGCCGCATTGCCCCGCTGATGTATTCCTGCACCTTCTTTCGCGCCTTGCGGCGCAGGTACACCGTCCACGCGGTGGCCAGCAGGGCATGCGCCGGGCAGCAGGCCTTGCGGCCCAGACGCTGTACCAGGGTGTTCATGCGCGGGACCATGGCCTCGACGATGCGTTCGATGTTGCCCTCGGTGGTTTTCGGCCACGGCGGGCGCGTGACGTCCTGTTGCATCGGTTCCATCAGCGGAATGATGGGGGCGTGGTCCTGCTTGTCCTGGTCGGTGCACTTTTCCCGCAGGTAATGCAGATCCCCACCGGGGGCGTACCGGGCTCGGTCCCTTGCGAACAGGCCGTTGGTCAGCGGCAGGGCGAAGTGGCAGCGCAGGAATTGTTGCGCGTTGCGCCTGCCAAGCTGGTAGTCGTGCTCGCGAAAGGCTTGGGCGAGAAAACCGGCAAAGGCCCCCAGCCCGCCCCCTGCCAGTGCGTCGTCACCGTCGAGGTTGCCGTTTTGTCCGCCCCCTGCCGGGGCCACGAGAAAGCGCGAGTATGTATCCGCATCGCTGGCCAGTTCCAGTTCGGCGGGCTTGAAGCGGCACTGCTGCTTCATGGCCACCAGCAGCGGCGGGATCATGTCGAAAATGTCGGCGCGCAGATGTCGCAGTGGCAGGTGGTCGTCTTCGCGGTAGGGTGACGGGAAGGGGTCGATGAGCACCACGGCGCCCTGGGCTTTGTGGCCTTCCCGGTCAAGGTGCTGGCAGACGTCATCCAGCAGCACCTGACGGGCCAGTTCGAAGGGTTCGTTGTTGACCATGCCGCCATCCACGGCAGGAAACTGCAATTGCTCACCCTGTCGCAGTGCCGTTTCGGGGTTGAATTCTTTGCATCCTTTAGGGCCATATCCGGGCCATTCGCGCGCGGCATACACCGGCTCGCCGGAGTGCAGGCAGCGGGGGGCCAGCCCCACGGGAAAGGCGGAACTGGCCAGCACCCAGTTCTGCAACACTGGCCAGCCCAGGGGGCCGTGCGGGTCCACGGGCGTCACTCCGGGTACCGTCGATGCAGGCACGTCGGCGAAAAGGAAGTCGCCGTAATCGCCGTGCAGGAACATGTCGTGCCCGTACTGCCGGACGGTGCCGCGCATGGGAATGTGGTACGGCACGCCGGGCAGGTTGGTGACACAGACCCGGATGCGCAATTCGCGCGACAGCCACGGCGGGTACACGAAATTCTTGTCCCATGGAGAGCTGAAAGCGGTTTGGGCGATGGCGTCCAGCCGCTGTGCATTGAGCAGCGAGGGGATGGCGTCGCCGTCGTCCTGCATGTCCGAGGTGCCGAGAAAACCTTGCGAATTGGCGTTGCCTTGCAGCAGGTCCAGGCTGTTCACCCAGACTTCCCAGAGCAGCGGGGGGATGCGCCCGCCCGATGGATTGCGGCTGCGAATCACCGCCGCCGGAAACAGCCCGGCGGCCACCGCCCCGGCAGAGGTGCCGGACACGGCGTCGATGCGTACGTCGTGCGAGGGAATGCCCGTGCGCTGTTCTTCCGGCGTTGGGGGCTTGGCCGCGTACCAGGCGTCCAGCGCCTCGATGATGAAGTCGATGACCCCGGCGGAATATGGCCCGCCGGAAACGGCCCCAGCCGATGTGAGCGCGATGCGGAACGGCGTTGCCTCTGCCATGTGGACCCCCATGGATTCGGAACACCGGGTGACCGACCCGGCGCGGTGCGGCGGCATGGTCTGTCAGCGAAGGCGAAGGCGGCGAAGGAGGTAAAAGCTGCGGATGGGGAGGATGGGGTGGAGGGAGGCGGAGGTGGAGGAACCGTGAAGTGGCGTGGCTGCACGGGTGGCGTGGGGCAGGGGCAGGCCGTCGGGGAGGGGGAGGTGCCGGTGGAGGGGGTAGGTGTTGGTGGAGGGGGCAGGTGTTGGTGGAGGAGAGAGGATGGACGTATCCTATCTCGTGTATCCGGGGGCTGGTATTAGAAAGAACACGGAGTAGGAAGGGCAGGGCCCAGCGGACGCTGGGCCGCCAGGGCGGGGGAGCGGGGCGGGAGAGGGGGCGCTAGCCCTGGCAGGCGGGCGCGGGGGCGTCCTTGGGCGTTTCCCCGGACGTTTCCGGCAGGGGCAGGCGCAAGGTCACCGTGGTTTCGCCGGGGCGGCTGTCGATGTCGATGAACCCGCCAAGCGAGGTGATGACACCCACGGCCACGGACAGGCCAAGGCCCATGCCGCGCCCCACGGGCCGGGTGGAAAAGAAGGGTTCGAACACGTGGGGCAGCACTTCGGACGCGATGCCGTGCCCCGTGTCGTGAAAGGCGATGCACATCTCGCCGCCGGATGCGGAGGACGGCGCGGGTGAGGCGGCATCTTCAGGGAGAGGGGGCTCCCCGGCGGCCCCGCCGGACTGAGCAAGAGGGCGCTCCACCCGCACGGTAACGGCCAGCTCGCGCCGTTCCGCCGGGGGATGGGCGTATTCCACTGCGTCCAGCGCGTTTTCCGCCACGTGCACGAACACCTGGCGCAGTTCCACGGGCGGGGCCACCAGCAGGGGCGTGTCCGGCGGCGCATTCAGCCGCACCGCCACGCCAAGGTCGGCGGCCCGGTCGGCCAGCAGGCGCAGGGCTTCGCCCAGCAGGTCGGCCACGCGCACCGGGCCGGGGCGCGGGTCCAACCCCTTGCCGAAGAACAGCAGCTTGCGGGTTATCTCGCGCACGCGGCGGCTCTGGGCCTTGATCTTGACCACGGAACGGCGCATTTCCGCCGCGTGCGGGCTGGATGCAAGGTCCGGCTCGTCCAGCAGGTCCTCTATCCAGCCCGCCGCGTTGGTCATGATGTTCACGGGGTTGTTGATCTCGTGCGCAACGCCCTCGGCCAGCCGCCCGATGGAGGCCAGCTTGCCCGCCTCGATCATGCGGGCGTTTTCCTCTTGGCGCAGCTTGCGCTCGTGGGCGGCGCGCAGTTCGCGCACCAGATCGTCGATGTCCGCGGGTTTGAGCAGGTAGTTGAACGCCCCGTGGCGCATGCCCTCCACGGCGCTGCGCACGTCGGATGAACCGGTCAGCATCAGCGCCTCGACCAGCGGCAGGCGCGCCTTCATGCGCCGCAACAGGTCTATGCCGCTGGCACCGGGCAGGCACACGTCCAGCACGGCCACGTCGAATTCCTCTCCGGCGTCTAGCAGCGCCAGGGCGGATTCGGCGTCATAGGCGGTGCGCACGGCAATGCCGCGCGCACGCAACCGTTCGGCCAGCAGTTCGGCGAAAGCCGTCTCGTCATCAACGAGCAGGGCGCGCATCATGCTTCCCTCGGGCTTCCCCGGGGCTGCCTGGGGCAGCCCCCCGGATACCTCTCGGACATCTTTGGGGCGGGCCCGCCCGCTATTTCTTGTCTTCGTCCAGGATCTCGCGGGCGTTGTCGAAGTCGCCAGCCTGCGCGAAAGTGGCGGCCACCATGGCGTCCTCGATCTTTTCGCGGAAGGCGCGGCGGATGTCGCGCACCAGGATGTCGATGTCCACGGGCTTCTTGTGGTACTCGAAGGCGCCCAGGCGGCGGGCTTCTTCCTCGTCCTTTTCGGTGCCGTGGCCGGTCAGCACGATGACCTGCACCTGCGGGTAGGCCTTCTTGACGCGGCGCAGCACTTCCATGCCGTCGATGCCGGGCATGCGCAGGTCAAGGACCATGACGTCGGGCACCTCGCCGGCGGACACCATCTGCAGGGCTTCTTCACCGTTCAGGGCAACGGTGGCCCCGGCATCGCGCATGGACATGCGTTCGGCCAGCGTGCGGACGAAATTCTCCTCGTCGTCCACCAGCAATACCTTGATACCCTTCATGACTGCTCTCCTTCGGGTTCGGGTGAAACTCGGTCCGCAAACCCGCGCGGCGGTGGCGAAGCCGCCGCGCGGTGCATCGTAACTGTGCTCTAAATGGGGACGACGCCGTAGCACACGGCCACGTCGCCAAGGCCCACGTTGTCCAGGAAGCTGTTGTGGATGACCCGGCGCGCGGGGCGCACGCATCCCATCATCTCCAGGGCCACATCGCGGCAGTCGGCCTCTGCGAAGGCCACGGCCGCGAAGACATCTTCAAGCCGCCCGGCGCATGCGGCAGCGGGGATGACACCCGCCATGCGCATGGCCTCGTCGTGGTCCGCCGCATCGGCGAAGGCCACGGCCGCGAAGCAGCGTTCCAGCGTTTCACGAAGTGTTGCCATACGTTCCTCCGTTGTGCCGTGGCGGCAGAATGTTGCCGCCGCGTGAGACAAGTGTTTCAGGAGAGCAGTTGGCTATATCGTAGCTGAAACCGTTGCGACACGAAAGCGAAAATATGGAACACCATCAGGCGGTACAGTTGGGGCAGGGCAGAAAGAACCGCAAGTGCGCGGCTTCCGCCTGCCATACCTCTGCCCCGCACGCCTGCATGCATCGTGCTATGTCGGCACTGGTCGTGGAAAGCTCCGTGGCGCCGGAATCGGCACGTGCGCCGGGCGGAATGAAGTCCAGTTCCACGCCCGGCACTTCCTGATGCAGGACCGCGCGCAGCACCAGTGCTCCGCCGGTGGCGGGCCTGCTGCCCTGGCCCCCCCCGTCGGCCAGTCCTTCGCCCAGACAACAGCGCACGGCGCGCAACAGGCTGGCGCGCAGGGGCAGGCCGGGCGCGCTCACGCGCACCGCCGGGCCATTCCCTTGCGAAAGTTCCACCCCGCGCATGGCGCAGCCGCGCCGGGCCAGGGCCACGAATTCCTCCAGCACCGCGCCAAGGTCGCGGGCGGACTCGCCGTCCTCTTCCCAGGCGTGGGCCAGGCGGTTCAGGTTCCACGCAAGGTCGCCCCCGCGCGCCACCTGTTCCTGGATCAGCGACAGCATGGTGCACAGCCGGTCGCGGTGGGGCAGCCCTTCGCCGCACAGGGAAACAAGGTCCTGCATCAGCCCGGCCGATTCGCGGATCACCGCCAGGGCGTTCTGCAATTCGTGCGTGGCCGATGCGGCAAGGCAGCCCACGCATTCGTGGGCGGCGTCATCCCCTGCGGTTGCGGCGGGGGCGGCCATGTGGATGGTGTCGTCGTGTGCCATGCCGTGTTTCCTGTGCGGTACGTTGTGCCGACTCGTCCATGCCAGGGGCTAGGTGTTGCCGCCGTTGCCCTGGGCAGCCTGCGCCAGCCTGCCCGCCTCGTGCAGCTTTTCCAGCAGGTCTTCCAGCCGCAGGGGCTTCATCAGATAGTCGAACGCACCCAGTTTCATGCCCTCGATGCCGTCGCGCGCGCTGCCGTGCCCGGTCAGCAGGATGACCTGCACGGTGGGGTGCCCGGCCTTGATGCGGCGCAGGGCCTCGGTACCCTTGATGCCGGGCATCATCAGGTCCAGCACCACCACGTGGGGTGGGTCCGCCTCCACGGCGCGCAGGGCCTGCTCGCCGTCGGTGGCGATGCGCGTGACCATGCCGCGCAGCGACAGCCGTTCGGCCAGGGTCGTGACGAACTCCTCCTCGTCATCCACGAGCAGAACCTTCAGTTCCTGCATGCTTAGCTCCCAAGGGTGGCCGTTGGCGCGGCCTTCACGGGCAGGAAGACGGTCACGGTGGTACCCGCGCCCTCTTTGCTCTGCACCGCGATGTCGCCGCCAAGGCGCCTGATGATGCCGTAGGTTATGAACATGCCAAGGCCGGTTCCCGAGGTCTTCTTGGTGGTGAAGAACGGCTCGAAGATGTGGCGAAGCACCTCGTCGGACATGCCTTTGCCGTTGTCCTTGATGGACACGCCCACCGTGTCCGGGTCGCGCAGCCAGGTGGCCAGCGTCACGGACCCGCCGTCCGGCACGGCGGCGAAGGCGTTGTTCAGGATGTTCAGGAACACCTGCTGCAACTGGCCCCGGTCCGACGCGATGCGCGGCATGGCCTGGTCCAGGCTGGTCGAGGTGGTGATGGACCGGTGCAGGGCCTCCTGTTCCAGGAAGCTCATGGTTTCCTTGAGTACGTCGTTGACGTCCAGTTGCTCGATGTTCACGTCCATGCGGCGCGAAAAGCCCAGCAACCGGTGGGTGATGGAGCGGCAGCGTTCCACCGAGCGCAGGATGGCGTCCACCAGCCCGCGAAAGCGGTCACGCTCCGGAAAGTCCTTGGCCAGTTCCATGAGGTCGGCGGCCAGGCCCGCCTTTTCGTTGATGATGGCCAGCGGGTTGTTGATCTCGTGGGCAACCCCGGCAGCCAGCCGCCCGATGGAGGACAGCTTCTGGGTGTGCTCCATCTGCACGAAGGCGGCGATGCGCCGCTCGTCGCTGGCGCGCATGCGCCGCACCAGCAGGTCGGTCAGGCCGAAGGCCACGGACAGGATCAGCGCCACGCTGGTGACGAACAGCAATATCAGGTCGCTGCGCAGGGTGGTCCACGGCTTGAAGATGTCGGCGCGGGGCTTCACCGCCATCAGCACGAAGTCGGCGTGCTGGAAGTAGGTGTAGGTGATGAACACGTCGCGCCCGGCCGGGTCGGTGGTTTCCAGCGTGGCCGTTTCATAGGTCATGGGCGGCATGGGCAGGGGCAACTGGTCCAGCACCGCGCCGTAGAAGCGCGAGGCGGTCTGGAGCACCCCGGCGGTGTTCACCAGAAAGGCGTCGCTTTCCGGTTCCAGCCCCATGGAGGCGATGAGCCGGTCGAACTGCCCGGTGTCGATGGTGGCGCGCAGCACCCACGAGTGGCCGTCGTCGGTCATGCGCTGCACGGCGATGACGATGTGCGGAAAGCGCCGGAAGCCCATGAACACGTCGCTGACGTACACGCCCTTGACCCGGGTCTGCTGGTACCAGTCCGCCGTGGAGTAGTCCTTGCCCTTCAGGTTGTACGGCCCCACGTAGCTGGCGTGCACGCCGTTCTCGTCGATGAGCCCGAGGTCGATGAAACCGGGAAATTCGCCCTTCACCGCGCGGAAGATGCGGTTCAGGTTGCGTTCGTCGGCCAGTTCCGCCGGGCTGTACACCTGCGAGATGAGGCTGACGGTGGAGGCGCGTTCGGCCAGGAACAGTTCGAACGAATGGCGGGTCTTGTTCACCAGCCCGCGCACCGGGGTGACGATTTCGCGCGTCAGGGTGGCGCGGTACTGATGGTAGTTGATGACCGACAGGATGAGCAGCGGCACCACGGCGGCGGTGGTCAGCAGCAGGGTGATCTTGCGGCGCAGGGCCTGGTAGCGTTCCGGCGCGATTTCCTCCGGCACGTCCAGCGCGGTGCGGAACAGGCTGCGGAAGCGTTCCAGGCGGCTCATGCGTTGCTCCTGTGGAACAGGATGTCGCCGGGGCGCAGCACGTCGGCGCGGAACCGGGCAATGGCCTCGTCCGCCGGGCCCATGACGTTGTCGATGACCTCAATGCGCTTCCAGCGCAGGTACTGCCAGAATTCGTCGTCGATGCCGTTGCAGATCACCGCGCGGACCTTTTCTTCCAGCGCGATGCGGCACAATTCTTCCGACGAGGCGTGGGCCAGCAGCACGCTGGAACGGGAAAGCTCGGCGCCGTCGGCGTCCAGATGCACCAGCAGGGCTTCGCCCGCCAGGTCGAAGCGGGGCGCGACCTCGTCACGGTACAGGGGTATGAGCAGGGTGGCGGGCATATCAGCACATCCCGTACTGTTTCATCTTGCGCCACAGGGTGGAACGGCCCCAGCCCAGCAGTTCGGCTGCCTCGCCCCGGCGGTTGCCGGTGCGTTGCAGGGCGTCGGCAATGAGGCGGCGCTCCAGGTCGCTGACGCTGGTGCGGGCCAGGTGTTCGCCTCCGTCGCCGGAAGTACCCTGCGCGGCGGGTTGCGCCTCGCCAGTCGCGCCAGTCGCGCCAGTCGCGCCAGTCGCGTCGAAAGCCCCCGGCATGCCGCGCCCTGCCCGGCGTTCGCGCTCGGCGCGGCGGGCCTCGGCCTTGGCCTGAAAGAGGTACGCGGGCAGGTGCGCGGGCATCACCGTTTCACCGTGGCACAAGGTGACGGCGTATTCGGCGATGTTGCGCAACTCGCGCACGTTGCCCGGGAAGGGGTAGTCCAGCAGGGTGCGCAGGGCCTTGCCCGAGCAGCCGCGCACGGTTTTTTTCATCCGCGCGGCAAAGTGCCCCATGAAATGGTTGAGCAGAAATTCGATGTCCTCGCCCCGTTCGCGCAGCGGGGGCAGATGCAGGCGCACGGCGGACAGGCGGCGGAACAGGTCTTCGCGCAGGCGGCCTTCGGTCACCAGTTGTTCCGGGTCGCGGTTGGTGGCCACCACCAAGCGCACGTCGCACGCCACCGGGTCGGTGGCGCCCACGGGGTAGATGACCCCCTCGTCCAGGAAGGCCAGCAGGCGGCCCTGGATGGACAGGGGCAAATCGCCGACCTCGGTGAGGTACAGCGTGCCACCCTGGGCCAGGCGGAACCGTCCCGGCTTGTTTTCGTCCGCGCCGGGGAAGGCGCCCTTGCGGTGGCCGAACAGTTCCGATTCGGCCAGAAATTCGGGCAGGGACGACAGGCTGGCCTTCACGAACGGCTCGCGGGCGCGGGACGATGCCTTGTGCACGGCCTCGGCCAGGGTGTCCTTGCCGGTGCCCGTCTCGCCGGTGACCAGCAGGGGGCCGTCGTTCTGGGCCACGGCGGGCAGGGCCTGGAACACCCGTTCCATGGCCACGCTGCGGCCCACCAGCGGGCCGAAGGCCTCGCCCTTGGCGGTCTTTTCCTCCAGTTCGCGCACCAGCGTCAGGTCTTCCACGGCGTGCAGCCAGCCCACCACGCGGCCATCGGCGTCGCGCAGGGGGGACATGCTCATGCGCACCGGAATGCGGCGGCGGTGGCGGTTCAGGATGTCGCCTTCCTGCGCGGGGGGCAGGTTGCCGTCGTCGGCCATGTCGTAGTGTGCGCCCGAGGCCGTGGCCACGGTGACCCCGGATGCGGTGGTCAGCGGGCGGCGCAGCGGGCAGCGGTGCAGGCAGATGCTGGCGCGCAGGGCGTGGCGGCAGGGTATGCCGCGCACTTCCGCCGTGGTGAACCCGGTCAGGGTTTCCAGCGCGCGGTTCATCAGGCGGATGGTACAGTCGGTATCCAGCAGGGCCACGCCCACGGGCAGGGCGTCCAGCATGGCGGCCAGGTCCACCGGCAGGGGCGAGATGCCCGACACGTGCGGCAGCGGCGGCGCGCCGTGCCGTGCGGGTGACCCGGCGCGGGGCCGGATGCCATGCGGGGCTGCTGGGGCTGTCTGCTGCGTGGGCACGAAACACCTGCTCCGTCGTTGCGCGTTGTTCCGGGCGCGGGGGGAGGGACACGGGGCGTCCGGTAACCGCAGTCCGGGGGAGGCGGTCCGGGGCACCGCGTCGCGCCCCGGACCGTTGCCCATGGCAGTTCCATGGGCGGCACATTTTTGCAAGCGGTTGTGCCAGCCGTGTTTCAGATCGGAATGCTAGTGACCGCCAGCGCCGAAAATGCCCGACGCCGCCACGGTAAGCACGATGACCTCAAGTATGGCGATGCCTGCCATCAGCGGTTCCTTCTTCTTGAGGAAGGCGGGGATCAGCGTCAGGTAGCAGACGATGGTCATGCCCGCGAGCAGCACGATGCCGATGAAGTTCAGGAAGTCCCCCTGGCCAAGCAGCACAACCCAGCCCCAGCCGGTGGGCACGTTGCCCTGCGCGAGGTACACGCCCACGCGCTGGCTCCACAACTGGGTGATGGTGTCCAGCGGGATGTGGGGCGGCAGGATGCCCAGCACGTAGATGAGGTAGGTGACGATCATGATGGCCAGCGAACCCCAGCAGCCGTAATAGAGCAGGTTGGCGTAGACCACCTGTTCCGGAGACGCCTTGACGGACTGATTGGACATGTCTGTTTCCTCCGTATGTGCCCCGGGCTAGATGCCGAGGCCCTTGAGCAGCGCCTTGCCGCCAGAGAACAGCAGCACGCCGATGACCATGTAGCGGATGAACTTGGGCTTGGCCACGGCCAGCAGGCGCACGCCCACGAACGAGCCCAGCATCAGGCCGATGATGGAGGGGATGGCCATCAGCGGGATGACGCAGCCCTGGTTCAGGTACACCCACGCGGCCGAGGTGTCGGTGATGGACAGCAGGAACTTGGAGGTGCCCACGGCCACCTTCAGCGGCACGCCCATGAGCAGGTTGAGCACCGGCACGTTGGCCCACCCGGCGCCCAGGCCGAACATGCCCGCCATGAGGCCGATGATGATGAACAGCAAGAGGCCCGGCAGGGTGCGGTGGGTCTTCCAGTCGATGACCTCGCCGGTGGAGGGTTCGATGAACACGCCGTCCATGCCCAGGGCAACGCTGATGGCGTCCTGCTTCTTCACCTCTGGCCGCACGGTGTTCTTGGACACCAGCAGCAGCACGGCGATGAACAGGATGGTGCCGCCAAGGCAGATCTGCACCACGTTGGTGGGCAGGGCCAGGCCGACCATGGCGCCCACGATGGAGCAGGCCGAGGCGATGAGCGCCACCGGCAGGGCCAGGCGCAGGCTGGCCAGGTTGCGCTTCAAGAGGCCGGGGCCGGCCGCCAGCGCGCCCGCCAGGGCCACCAGCAGGCCCGCGCCGCGCACGAAATCGAGGTGGAACGGAAAGAACCCGCTGACCAGCGGCACGAACAGCACGCCGCCGCCCACGCCCGCGAGCACGGCGATGATGCCGAGGATGAAACAGAAGAACAGCAGCGCCGTGGGCCAGAACCACCACGGGTGGCCGTCTGCCGGCATGGCTGCGGCGGCAGCGGAGGCGACGTCGCCCCCCGACGCCAGCACGGGAAGGGCCCAGCACAGCACGAGCAGGACCGCGAGGACCGCCGGGCCCCAGAACCTGACTTTGGTAGCGGTGTTCATGTCGGTAATGTCCCCTTTTGAAACATTGAAACATTAATGAAACAACAACTCGCCATCGCGGTCCGCAATCCGGGGGGATGTTTGGCTATCCTGCCCGGCACTGCGGCGCGCGTTGCGTCCAGTTTGCCAGCAACGCACCGGAAATAGGGGCGATGGTCTGGCGGTGCCTGAGTTTGTGATAGCTGTAACAAGTTTCGTGCCATCAATGAGCGCTTGCCAAACATAGGGAAAAGGCCTAGTCCACGCACATGGACGGCAGAAATTTTCCGCATACCGGCAACAAATTGCCGGGTGATGGCCAGGATGGTCCTCATTTCGAAACGTTGCAGAACGGAACAGGGTTTCTCCTGTTGTCCGGGGATATGCTGCGTCTGAAACAGTTGGCGGTGCAGGTGGCCTCGTCGGACGCGCCCATCCTGATCCACGGCGAAACGGGCACCGGCAAGGAGCTGTTCGCGCGGCTCATCCACGACATGAGCGTGCGGGCGCGCAAGCCGTTCGTGGCCGTGAACTGCGGTGTGCACGAGGGCGAACTGTTCGCGGACAAGTTCTTCGGGCACGAGCAGGGGGCCTTTACCGGCGCGCACCGCACCAGCCAGGGGTGTTTCGAGCTTGCCGGAGACGGCACGCTGTTCCTGGACGAGGTGGGCGAGATTCCGCCCGCCAACCAGGCGGACTTTCTGCGGGTGCTGGAGGAGCGCAAGTACCGGCGCATCGGCGGGCAGCGGGACATTCCGTTCCAGGCGCGCATCATTGCCGCATCCAACCGTGAACTGCCGGACATGGTGCGCGAGGGGCGGTTTCGGGCGGACCTGTTCTTCCGCCTGAACGTGATCCCCGTGTCGCTGCCGCCGCTGCGGGCGCGTCGCGAGGAAATAGTGCCGCTGGCCAGGCATTTTCTTGCCCACTACGCAGAGAAGTATCATCGGCACGGCATGCGCTTTCGTCCGGAGACCGAGGCGGGGCTGAGCGGCTACCCGTGGCCGGGCAACGTGCGCGAACTGAAGAATCTGGTGGAACGGCTGGCCCTGCTGGCCCCGGATGGAGACATCGGGCCGGAACATCTGCCGCTGGAACTGCGGTCGGCCGTGGCCCTGGGGGCAGCGGGCCTGCCGGACGGCGCGGGCGGCGGCACCAGCCGCTACGCGGGGGGCGGCGCAACCGGCGGGAACGGAACGGGCGAGGGTGGCAATGCCATGCTCTACCCCGGCGGGGGTGATGACCTGAGCCTTGACGTGGCCCGGCGCGAGGCGGAAGTGCGCGTCATCCTGAAGGCCATGCGCGCCAGCGGTGGCAACAAGGGCGAGGCCGCGCGCCTCTTGGGCGTCAGCCCGCGCACCCTGCGCTACAAGTTCAGCGAGTACGGACTGCGATTCTAGCGGGGAACGGGGCGGAGCGGATAGGCGCGTTGATTAGGAAGTGTAATTATTTCATCTTGATACTGTTGTATTTTTGTTCGAATTCTTTGTGGGGAGCAAGAGTTTAGGGCGTAATTTTTAGCTTGATACGTGGTGGAAATTATGCGCCAAAATTTTGAAGCGGTTCGCGGTTATCGTGATGCGTTAATGAGTGCTATTAAGAGGGAATGTTCTGTAGGGTGGATTTTTAGATTGTGGAGCCGATTTATAAAATCAAGAGATAGCCATCGTTGTGTTTGTTGCGAATCAACGCATAGAATTCAAGCACATCATATTGTAAGAAAAGTCCTATATCCTTGGGGTGCATTTGAAACTGGAAATGGAATAACTTTGTGTTCAAATTGTCACAAGAGTATCCATGCTCAGTTTAATCGCCGCCCAGATGTGTCGTTGCCACTTGGGGCTGAGAATGGTGATGATCAAGATGAATGGGCATTTCTTTTTGGTCTGTTGAGAGATGATGCTGTACTCAGAGGTATTGATGAAGACGAGTTTTACTTTATTGGTGACAATATGCTTAGATTTTTTGTGAGTGTACAAGGGTATAAAGAATTGTATGAAATGGTGCAGGATAAAAAAATTAGCAGAATTTGTTGCGCCCATGAAATGTGGAGAGTGATGCCTGAATGCTTTTATAAAAATTTAGCAGATAACATTTTTAGTTTAAACAAGCTAAATTATAAGTAGTGTGCGTTACATCATGGGCGATTTAAATGTGTGCCAGTTTTTATGTCAAGAGCATGGCAGCGATTTATTCGTTGTCGAGTGAATAGATTGGATGAATAAAGAGAAAGGGTTCCAGTTGTTCACTGGAACCCTTTATTCTCGTGGTGCCGAAGGGGAGAGTCGAACTCCCACTCCCTTGCGGGAACTAGACCCTGAACCTAGCGTGTCTACCAATTCCACCACTTCGGCGCGGAGGAGTCGTATAGCCATAGGAGGGGGGGCTTGGCAAGCGGTTTTTTGGCCCGGCGCGAAAAAAAGTCGATAGATATGGATGTCAGGTAGCTGGTCCGGCATCTGATCCGGCAGTTGGTCGGCAGTTTGCCAGGCGGCGGGCATGAGCCGGGACTGGCAACGGCTGGCAACGGACTGGTACGGGCAAGCCCAGCCGTTGTGGTGCCCTCCGTCCTTGCTGCCTTCCCTGTCCGCCCGCTTATTGCCGCCGTTCCATCCTTGCCCCCTTGCCCCCTCGCGCCCTCACCCCCCCCCGCGATGGACACCGCCTGCCCATCCTGGCCGTTCCGTTCCGCTCTGCCTTCCGTCCGACGGCATCACCGTCCCTTTCGCCAGGCCGCCCCATCCCCCGCCCTTGAACCCGCGCGCCGTTTGGGGTAGCACGAGACGGCGCGGTGCCGGAATGTCGGCCCCGCGCCGCCAGCCGTTCACGCGGCCCCGCGCTGCATGCCCCTCGCCGCCCGATCCGCCGACATGCGCCGCGCACCATTCCGCCGTCACGAGTATTCATGGAAATCGCACGCGAATTACAGGAAATCAGCCTCGACCTCTCGCGGGGCAGCTGCGTCACCGTCGGCAACTTCGACGGCGTGCACAACGGCCACCGCAAGCTTATCGGGCGGGTCATGGCCAAGGCCGCCGCGCTGGGCGTGCCTTCGGTGGTGGTCACCTTCTGCCCGCACCCCCTGCGGGTGCTGGTGGGCCCGCACACCCCCCCGCTGATCACCGACTACGACAAGAAGCTGGACCTGTTCGAGGCGCTGGGGGTGGACCTTACCCTCATGCTGCGCTTCACCCGCGAGATGGCCGCGCAGGAGCCGGAAGAGTTCGTGCGCCGCGTGCTGGTGGATGCCCTGCACACGCGCGAACTGGTCATCGGCTACGATTTTTCGCTGGGCAAGGGGCGCAAGGGCAACTTCGACCTGCTCCAGCGGCTGGGCAAACAGTACGGCTTCGCCACCGAGCGGCTGGACCCGGTGATCATCAACGACGCCGTGGTCAGTTCCACCCGCATCCGCGACCTGATCCGCGCGGGCGAGGTGTGGGACGTGCGCCCGCTCATGGACCGCTTTTATGCCATTCGTGGCAAGGTGGTGCACGGCATGGACCGGGGCGGCAAGCTGCTGGGCTTTCCCACCGCCAACATGGAGCCGCGCGACGAACTGATGCCGAGGCCCGGCGTGTACGCCACCTGGGTGCAGCTCGACGGGCAGGTGTATCAGGGCGTGACCAACGTGGGCTTCAACCCCACCTTCGACAACGCCCGGCTCAGCGTGGAAACGCACATTCTCGACTTCGACCGCGACATCTACGGCTGGGATATCCGCGTTTCGTTCGTGCACCGCCTGCGTGACGAGCGCAAGTTTTCCGGTCTGGACGAACTGGTGACCCAGATTCGCCGCGACGTGGACCTGGCGCGGCAGATATTGTCCGCGCCCGACGCGCGCCTGTAGCTTTCCGGCGGGATGCGTCCCGCCGCTGGGCCGGATTCGTCGGCCTGTCGGATTTTTCGTACCGCCGCGCGCCCGGTCATGCACCGCGCCGCGCGGCCCGAACGCCGCCGTAACGCACAGCGCCCCTGTGCGTTGACGGCGTGCCCGCGTTACCGCCAGCCCCGAAACAGCGGCACCGGAAGCGTCATGTCAGGAGTGCCTCCCGTCAGGAGTACATCCCGTCAGGAGTACATCCGGTCAGGAGTACATCCGGTCAGGAGTGCATCCGGTCTGGGGCGCACCCCGCAGGACGCATCCGGTCAGGACGCGCTCACCAAGGAAACGCCATGCTGCGCATGCTCAAAAAACCCGTGCACCAATTCCTGCGCCTGTACCGCACCGTGGCCTACGTGCGCCTTGGGGTACTGGGCATGGGGCTGGGGCTGCTTTCCGGCTGCGCGGCCATCCTGTTCTTTCTGGGCATTGAGGCGGGCAAGCACTACATCCAGGTGGTCTGGGCCGGGCTGTCCTTGCCCGCCCCGGTCGGGGAAACGCTGTTCGGCCATGCCGAGGCCGCCGCGCGGACATACCGGCCATGGGTCATCGTGGCGGCGCTGGGCGGTACCGGGCTGGTCACGGGCTGGCTGGTGCAGCGTTTTCTGCCCAACAGCCTGGACGGCATGACCGACGGTACCGACGCCATGATCCGCGCCTTTCACGCGGAAAAGGGCATCATCCGCAGGCGTGCCCCGCTGCTGAAGGGGCTTACCTCCATCTGCACCATTGCCTCGGGTGGCAGTGCCGGGCGCGAGGGGCCGGTGTCGCAGATCGGCGCGGGCATCGGCTCGTGGCTGTCCATGCGGTTGGGGCTTTCCCCGCGCGAACGGCGCATCCTGATGCTGGCGGGCGCGGCAGGCGGGCTGGGCGCTGTGTTCCGCGCCCCGCTGGGCGGCGCGCTGACCGCCATCGAGGTGCTGTACCGCGAGGACTTCGAGTCCGAAGCGCTGCTGCCCGCCGTGCTTTCATCGGTGGTGTCGTATTCGCTGTTCACCTTCGTGTTCGGCACCGCGCCCATCTTCGGCATTCCGCGCTTCAGCTTCACCTCGGTGCTGGAGCTGCCGTGGTACCTGCTGCTGTCACTGGCCTGCGCGGCCACGGGTTGGGCCTACGTGCGCACTTTCCGGGTGCTCAAGTATTCGGTGTTCGGCAAGCTGCGGACGCGGGTGGGCATCATGTGGACCACGGCCCTTGGCGGGGTGCTCATGGGGCTGTTCGGCATCCTGTATCCGCCGGTGCTTTCGGACGGCTACGGTTGGATCGAACAGGCCATTCTGGGGCAGTTGCCGGTGGTCACCATGGTGACGATACTGCTCGGCAAGACGCTGGCCACCGCCGTCACCTTGGGTTCCGGCATGAGCGGCGGCATGTTCGCCCCGGCGCTGTTCGTGGGCGGCATGACCGGCGGGGTGGTGGGGTTTGCCGCGCAAGAGATCCAGCCGGACGTGGTCACCCAGCCCGGCGGCTACGTGCTGGTGGGCATGGCCGCGTTCTTCGCGGGCATCGCGCACGCGCCCATCGGCCCGTTGGTGATGGTCTGCGAGCTCACCCAGGGCTACGGGCTGCTGGCCCCGCTGATGCTGTCGTCGGCGGTGTGCATCCTGCTGGGGCGGCGCACCGCGCTGTACGAGAACCAGGTGGAAAACAAGTTCGAATCGCCCGCCCACCTGCAAGACGCCACGGTGAACCTGCTGGCCACCATGCGCGTGCGCGACTGCTACACGCGCGGACGGGTGGCGGTGGTGGAAGAGAACGTGACCCTGAAGGCCCTCACGGACATCATCGCGGGCACGCAGGCGTTCACCTTTCCGGTGCGGGGCATGCACGGCAGGCTGAACGGCCTGCTGGCCGTGCAGGACGTGCGCGGCATCTTGTACGAGGCGGACCTGTTCGACCTGGTGCTGGCGGGCGACCTGGCCCGCCCCCTGACCGCCCTGACCGAGGACGACGACCTGTACACCGCCCTGCTGGCCTTCGTGGAAACCGACCTTTCGCAACTGCCCGTGGTCTCCAAGGACAACGAGGAAGACGTGCTGGGCCTGCTGGAACGCTCCGACCTGTTCCGGGCGTACAGCGCATCGCTGAAGGCGTTGCGGGAAGACCAGTAGGGAACCGCGCCTGCCGACGGCGTGGTGCCCGCGCCTATTTGCCCCGCCCCCCGGTGTTGCAGGTCAGCAGGGGGCAGAAGGCCAGCGCTTCGTCGGTGAGGGCCGTTGCCGCGCCTTCACCCGTGTGGAGAATGAGCGGCGGTTCCACCACAAGGCCGGGTTTGCCCGCGCGGCGGGCCTCCACCAGTACCAGCGTGGCCGGGCCGTGGGCGCGGGCATGCACGCAGCGCAGACGCCTGGGTTCCTGCCCCGTGCCGCGCAGCGCCAGCAGCAGGTCGGGCAGGCGGTCCGGTCCGTAGACCCAGCAACTGCGGCCCCCCGCGCGCAGCAGGCGCGCCGCCGCCTGGGTGAAGGCGGGCAGGGTGCCGGGCGCCTCGAACAGGGCGCGGCTGCGCTGGCCACTGGGCGACAGGCGGCCCGAGCCGTGTCGACGGTAGGGCGGGTTGGCCACCACCAGGCCCATGGACCCGGCTGGGGGCAGGGCATCGAAGGCGGGCATGTCCATGAGGGGGGCGATGCCGGGCGTGTCGCCGGGCGGGATTCCGTCACCGGAAAATCCCTGTGTTGCGGGCGTGCCGGATGTGTTCGTTCCCTCCTTGCCGGTACCCGCGTCAGCGGCGGCAAGGTCGGCCCGCAGCACCCGGAAGCGGCCCGTCAGCCCCAGCCGCGCCCCGTTCTGGCGCGCGGTCTCCGCCAGTTCCCCGTCGATGTCGATGCCCGTGCCCGTCAGGTGCGGGTGGGCCAGCAGCAGGGCCAGCCCCACCACGCCGCAGCCGGTGCCAAGGTCGGCGAAGGCCAGCGGGGTGCCGGGTGAGGTGTCCTGCGACGTGTCATGTTCCGCCGCAATGGGGGGCGCAACGGCCTGTGCGCCGGGTGACGTCCTGCGTCCGGCGCGGACAGTATCCGCCCTTGCCGCCAGCGTCTTTCCCGCGAAGGCCGCCAGCGTTTTTCCCGCGAAGGCCGCCAGCGTCTCCCCCGCGAAGGCTGCCAGCAGCAGGGCGTCCACGGAAAAGCGGAAGCCGTCCACCGGCTGGGCAAGACCCCGCGGGAACAGGGCGCGGGCCTGAATGATCGCATCGGGCGTGGCGCCGGGCGTGGCGTCCGGCATGCCGGGCGCGGGGCTGTCGTGGGGCATCGGGGGGGCCGGGGCCTTGGGGGCATGGCGGTGCATGGGGGCAGGCTATCCGGGAGCCAACGGGTTGGCAACGGGCATCGGTGACCCGTTTGTCCACCATCCTGTTTGTCCTCCATCCCGTTTGTCACGGCGAACCCATTTGCCATCGCTGATGATTTTGATAGACAAGGATGAAGGGCGGCAGACCCGCGTGTCGCCATTGTCGCGTATTTTCGGGCCTCTTGTTTTCCGCTCCGCGCCCGCATTCCGCCCCGGCCACGTCACCATCCCCACAGGAGCACGCCCGATGCAACAGTTCCGGGCCGACCTGCACATCCACTCCCGCTTTTCGCGCGCCACCAGCGGGCGGCTCAACGCCCGCCATCTGGCCGCGTGGGCGCGGGTGAAGGGGCTGGACGTGCTCGGCACCGGCGACTTCACGCATCCCAAGTGGCGGGCGGAACTGGCGGAGCAGCTGGTGCTGGACGAGCCCAGCGGGCTGTACCGCCTGCGCGACCCGCGCGGGCTGGACGCCGAACTGCCCGACTACGCGGGCAAGCCGCTGGCAGGGCGCACCCTGTTCATGCTCCAGGCGGAAATCAGCAGCATCTACAAGCGCGGCGGCAAGGTGCGCAAGGTGCACAACCTTGTCTACGTGCCCGACATGGACGCCGCAGACCGCCTGTCACGCCGCCTGGCGGAGGTCGGCAACATCGAATCCGACGGGCGGCCCATCCTGGGCCTTGATTCCCGCAATTTGCTGGAAATGGTGCTGGAAACGCATCCCCAGGCCTTTCTGGTGCCCGCGCACATCTGGACGCCGTGGTTTGCCCTGTTCGGCTCGAAGTCGGGCTTCGATTCGGTGGCGGAATGCTTCGGCGACCTGTCGTCCGAAATCTTCGCCATGGAAACGGGCCTCTCGTCCGACCCGGAGATGAACTGGCTGTGGAGCGAACTGGACCGCTTCGCGCTCATCTCCAATTCCGACGCCCATTCCGGCGAGAACCTGGGGCGAGAGGCCAACCTGTTCTCCGGCGAAATCGGCTACGAAAGCATTCTGCGCAGCCTGAAGGGGCAGGGCATCGGCGGGCGCTTTCTGGGCACGCTGGAATTCTTTCCGGAAGAAGGCAAATACCACCTGGACGGCCACCGCAAGTGCGGCGTGGTCATGGAGCCGCGCGAAACCCGCGCCCGTGGCGGGCTGTGCCCGGTGTGCGGCAAGCCGGTGACCGTGGGCGTGCTGCACCGGGTGGTGGAACTGGCCGACCGCGAAACGCCCATCCAGTCGCCGGGGCAGCAGGGCTACCTTTCGCTCATTCCGCTGCCGGAAATCCTGGGCGAACTGCTGGGCGTGGGCGCCAAGAGCCGCAAGGTGGCCGAGCAGCACGCCCGGTGCATTGCCCGGTTCGGCTCGGAACTGAACATCCTGCAGGACGTGCCCGAGGCCGAGCTTTCCCGGTTCTGGGAACCGCTGGGCGAAGGCATTGCCCGCATGCGGCGGCGCGAGGTGCTGCGCCAGTCCGGCTACGACGGCGAGTACGGCGTGGTGCGCGTGTTCACGGACAAGGAACGCGCCTCCATCCAGCGCCGTTCGGTGGTGGGCGGCCTGCCGCTGCTGGAAGGCATGGGCGTTTCCGCCGCCCCGCGCGCTACCGGCAAGGGTAAAAAGGGCAAGGGCGCGGACCGCCCCTCGCTGCTGGAGGGACTGGGCGGGGCTGGCAAGGCGGCGCAACCGGCCCCCGCGTCCGAGCCGGACTTCGAATTTTCGCCGGAACCTGCAACGCCCGGCGCGGCTGCGGCCCCCGGCGTATCCGGTACTCCCGATCTTTCAGACGTTTCCCCCCGTTCCGATGGCGACGACGGCCCCACCCCGCCCGCCTTTGCCGCGTTCAGCGCGCCCCGCCCGCCGGAAGGCGCGGCCATGCGCTTCAACCCCGCCCAGCGCCGCGCGCTGACCGCCGGTCCGCAGCCGGTGCTGGTGCTGGCCGGTCCCGGCACGGGCAAAACCCGCACCCTGGTGGGCCGGGTGCTGCACCTGGTGGAAACGGGCATCGACGCCCGGCGCATTCTGGCCGTCACCTTCACCCGCCGCGCGGCGGCGGAAATGGACGAGCGGCTGGCCACGGCCCTTGGCGAGGGCGCGCCCCTGCCGCGCACCGACACCCTGCATGCCCTGGCCTTCGAATACTGGCACCGGGCCACGCCCACCCCCCCGGTGCTGCTTTCGGAAGAGGCGGCCCGCCGCGTGTTTGCCGAGGCCAACCCCGACGAGCCCGCCCAGCGCCTGCGCGAGGCATGGGAAGCCATCGGGGTGTGCCGCGAAAAGATGCGCTCGTGCCTTGCGGAGCACGCCCCGCTGCTGGCCCGCTACACCGACCAGAAGGCGGCCTGGAATCTGGCCGATTACACCGATCTGCTGGAATTCTGGCTGGATCAGGTGCAGAACAGCATTTACGCCAGCCCGTGGCGACACGTGCTGGTGGACGAAATCCAGGACCTTTCGCCGCTGCAACTGACGCTGGTGCGGGCGCTGGCCCCGCGCGGCGGGGCGGGCTTTTTCGGCATCGGCGACCCGGATCAGTCCATCTACGGCTTCCGGGGGGCGCACGGCGACGTGGCCGCCTTCCTGCGCGAGGCATGGCCCGACCTTTCCGTGGTGGCGTTGGAGGAAAACTACCGCTCCTCGGCACGCATCCTCGACTTCGCGGGGGGGCTGATGCAGGGGCGCTCGGCCTGCGGCCCGTTGCGCGCCGCGCGCGACCTGCCCGGAGAACTGCATCTGTTCGAGGCCCCCACGGCGGAAGGCGAGGCGGCCTGGATCGGCGAGCAGATTCGCGGCCTTATCGGGGCCACCAGCCATTCGCTGCTGGATGCCGGGCATGGCCGTTCGCGCCGGGGCACGGTGCTGGACGAGGGCGGGTTCAGCCCCGGCGACATCGCCGTGCTGGTCCGCGTCAAATCGTTGATCCCCCAGTTGCAGCGCACCCTGACCCGCTTCGGCGTGCCCTGCGCCGTGCCCGAGGCCGAGGCCTTCTGGGCCGACCAGCGGGTGGCGCTCATCCTGGGGGCTGCCGGGCGCATGCTGGGCATCGGGTCCACGTCGTCCCCGTCCGGCCCCGCGTTGCCCGCCGGGCTCAGCCACCGCCGTCTGGTGGCGGAAGGGGTGCACCCCTCGCTGGCTGACCGGCTGGGGCTGGATGCGTCGCCGTTTGCCGTGCACCGGGACGGAGAGGCACCTGCCGATTCACCCGATGCCGTCGCTGCCGACGGCCCGCGCGGCGACGGCGACGAAGCCTCCGGCTCCACCGCCACCACCGCTGCGGACGGTGGCGATACCCCCCTGCATCCCGATGCGGAAATTCCCACGCGCGGCATGCCGCATGAGGTGGACTGCCCGCCCAAGGTGCTGTCCAGGGGGCCGCTGGGCGTGGCCGCCTACCTGCGCGAAACCCCGCCCTTCGACGACCTGTTCTGGCAGTCCTCGGCCTTCCGGGCGTTGTCCCGCGCCTACGACACCCACGGCGGCTGGGCCGGGCTGATGAACTGGATCAGCCTGCAAAGCGAGCTGGAACTGGTGCGGCGCGGCAGCGAAAAGGTACAGATCATGAGCCTGCACGCGGCCAAGGGGCTGGAATTTCGCGCGGTGTTCCTGCCCGCGCTGGAGGACGGCATCATGCCCTTTGCCGGGGCGGGCACCCTGACCGGCAAGCCCGACCGCGACGGCGCAAGCCCCGACACCCGTACCGACATGGATGAAGAACGCCGGCTGCTCTACGTGGGCATGACCCGCGCGGCCGAGGGGCTGTTCCTGAGTTGCGCCGCGCGCCGCCTACTGTATGGCCGCGAGCTGCGCCTGAAGCCCTCGCGCTTTCTGGATGACGTGCCGCTGGAAGGGCTGCGCCGCTCCATGCTGGTGCAGCACCAGAAGCGCAAGGAACGTCAGCTGTCGCTGATGTGACACGTGCCGGTTTTCCGCCGTCGACGTCGATACGGAATGCGGCGGCAGGCGTGCGTGGATGTTCCGGCGCGGTATGTTGTCCGGCTCGTGGGTGTCCGCTGCTGTCCCGCAGCCAACCTTCCGTTCCCCCATCCAATGCAAACGGCCCGGTCATGCCGGGCCGTGGTGTTTTGCGGGGGTAGGGGAAGGCCGTCGCGGACGGTGCGCCCCGGCGCGAGCCGCCCCTCGCGGGGGCCGTTCGTCGTGCGGGCCGCCTTCCCGTGCGGGAAGACGGTGGCGGGCGGCTACTGGGGGCAGCACACCCGGTACACGTAGCGTTCGTACAGGCCGGACACCCTGCCCGCCGTGCGGGGGCTGAGGCCCACGTCGCGCAGGCGACAGTAGACGTGCAGGGGGTTGAAACGGTGCTGCAGAAAATGCTTCACGTGGCGCATCAAGGTCTCCTGTTCCTCGCCGTACCCCATGGTGGAATTGACGGGGGAACGACGTATGCGATGCATGCCCCATGCCGGTGCGGTCCGTGGTCCATGGTGGCGGCCCCTTGCGAGGGGGGGGCGCCGTGGGGGCGGACGGAAAACCGGCAGCCAGGCCCTGCGGACGGCACGTTTCTGCCGGGCAGCGCTTGCCGGTCAGGCGGAAAGCCCGTAACCGGGACGGCATGCACGCTCCGCAGGCCCTTACCGCATCGCCTCGGCTTCTGTCCAGAACCGTAGCGGCCCCTTCGTGGATCATTGCGGGCAACGTCCATGATAATTGCGCATTTCTTTCAGGCCGGGTGCACGAGGTGGGGCTGTGCCTGTTCGAGGCCGACGCCTGCCTTGCCTACACCGATGCTGACCTGCCCCCGGCGCTGGCCGGGCTGCCCCTGACCTGGCACGCCCATCTGCCGGTGGACCTTGCCTGGGGGGCGGGGCCGTACGGCGCGCCCGGCGTGGGTGCGGCGCACGTGTGCGGGCTGCTGCTGGACCGGGTGGCCTTTCTGGGGGCGCGGCGCGCTGTGCTGCACCCGCCCACGCCGGATCAGGCCGAGGCGGCGGGCCTTGCCGGTCCGGAAGGCCCGGCCCGGTTGCTGGCGGCCTTCCTGTCCGAATGGACGCGCCAGGGCCGCGACCCGGCCAGCCTGCTGCTGGAAAACATCGCCGGGCAGGACCTGGCGGACCTGCTGCCGGTCATCGGCGACGGAAACTGCACGGTGTGTCTGGACATGGGTCATGTCCTGACCTACGGTCAACATAGGCTGCCCGCATCCGCCGGACTGCTGGAACGGGTGCGCATGGTGCACGTGCATGCCCCCGGCGGCATGGACCGTCACCGCCCCCTTACCGAACTGACGACCCACGAGGCCGCCTGGGCCGCGCGGGTGCTGCCCGCCCTGCCGCCGGACGCGGTGCTGATGGTGGAGGTGTTCGCCTGGGATGGCGTGCTGGCCTCGCTGCCGGTGCTGGACCGTCTGCTGGACGGGGTGTCGGCCTGAAACCGTAGGGCTGGCACTGTCGGGCGCTTCCGTAGGGTTGGCACTGTCGGGCGCTTCTCTGAACCGGGGGTGCCGCGCGCCCGGCATCGCTGGTATCGCGGGCATCACTGGCATCACTGACATCACGAGCATACGCGCATCGGGCATCACGCGATTCGGGGCCGAGAGGAGATCATGAGTTACTTCCGGAAGCTGGAGACCAGGCTCACCCACCTGCAAGAGCTGTTCGACCGCGCCGAGCGCTGGCTCATCGTGATCAACGCCGACCCCGACGCCATGGCCTCTGCCCTGGCGCTGAAGCGCATCATGATCCACCGCGTGGACGATGTGGTCATCGCCCGCGTCAACGAGATCACCCGGCCCGACAACCTGGCCATGGCCCGCTACCTGCGCATCCCCATGGTCAAGCTTACCCCCACGCTGGCCGCCCAGTTCGACCGTTTTGCGGTGGTGGATTCGCAGCCGCACCATCATCCCTCGTTCAAGGACCTGTCCTTCTCGCTGGTCATCGACCACCATCCGCTCGTCGAGGAGCACCCGGTGGTGGCCGACTTCAAGGAAATCCGCAACGAGTACGGCGCCACCTCCACCATCATGACCGAGTACCTGTACAACCTCGGCATCCGGCCCGGAAAGCTGCTGGCCACGGCGTTGCAGTTCGGCATCAAGACCGACACCGCCAGCTTCGAACGCGCCTTCCACGACGTGGACATGCGCGCCTACCGCTACCTGACCAAATTCGCGGACCACAACCTGCTTTCGCGCATCGTGCGCAGCGAATTCCGGCTGCACTGGCTGGACTACTTCTCGCGGGCGTTCATCAGCATGCACAAGCTGGGCACCGGCCAGTACGTGTACGTGGGCGAGGTGGAAAACCCGGACATCCTGGTGGTCATTGCCGACTTCTTCATGCGGGTGCACGAAATCCGCTGGGCGGCGGTGTGTGGTGTGTACGGCGACACCATCGTGGTCATCCTGCGCGGCGACGGCATGGGGCGCGACCTTGGCCGCCACGCCAGCCTGCAATTCGGCGACGTGGGGTCCGCCGGGGGGCACCGGGCCATGGCCCGGGCCGAGATTCCCCTGGCCGCCGCCGATGGCCGCAACGTGGAATTCTTCATCTACAAGCGGTTGCTGGCCCCCCGCAAGAAAATGCGGGCCAAGGTGGAAGCGAAGCCGGAGCAGAAGCCCGACGCGAGACAGGACGCCAGGCCCGCTGCCGGGGCGGAACCCGCGCCCGGACAGAAGGCCGCCCCAAAGGTTGCCCCGCAAGGTGACCGCAAGCCCGATCAGAAGGCCCCGGCCCCGCTGCCCGCCGGGCCATCCGGTGCGGCATCCGCTGCGCCGGATGGCGGAGCGCCCGTGGCGGCGAGCGGTGTTGTCGCAATCCCCGCTCCGGTGTCTGCGGACGGCAAGTAGCGCGCCGTCGGGCCACCCCCCTCATTGGTAGCCGTTTCAACTGCGTGCGTGCTTCGGCCCGCGCGCCGATGCGTTGTGCGGCGTGCCGACGGGGCGTGCCAACGGGGCGCGGATGCGCGCAGCCAGTCCGTGCTTACCAGCGTCACGGCGTTCCCATGGAACCGTACCTGAAAATGGCAAGGCCGCCCTCCGGGGTTCCGGGGGGCGGCCTTGCGTGCGGAGGGAAGGGATAGGGAGTCAGCCGGGCGCCGACATGGCAGCGCTGGCCTGGTGCCCGGTTCTGTGGCTACGCGCCGCGCCGCCTGCGGTCGGGGCGGCCCGCGTCGGCGCACAGCACATGGGGCGCGCCCATGGCATCGGTGAAGCGTACCGCCAGGGTCACGCACAGGTTGCCCGAAGCCCGCGAGATGTACGGGGCGGTCAGGCATTCCTCTATGCCGCTGCGCATGGGCAGGAAATATTCCTTCAGCGAATGGTCGGTGCCGCGCCGCGCGGGCTGGTAGATGAACCGCCTGCTGGCGGAAAGCCGGTAGGGGTTGCACACCGTGTCCGATATCTGGCGGCCCGCGCCGTCCAGTACGTACAGGCACTCCAGCTCCGATTCCGCGTTCAGGTAGCGGGCCAGCAGCTTGTCGAAGTCGCCGGGGCAGGCGTGGTGCAAGTCCTCGCGCAGGCGGTGCACGGCGTTGCGCAGCGTGGCCACGCGGCGTTCCTCTTCCTCCACTTGGGCCAGGGTAAGCGCGGCGTAGGCGCGGGCCACGTTGTGCATGGCCGTGCCGCCCTCGGCCACCGCCCCTTCCGGCGAGGGGTGCGCGAACAGGAAGCCCTGCATCACGTCGGCACCCAGGTCCATCAGCAGGGCGGCCTCGCGCTCGTGCTCCACGCCTTCGGCCACGGTCATGGCCCCGATGCGCCGGGCAAGGCCCACCAGCGCCCGCACCACCTCCTGGCGGTGGAACGAATCGGGCAGTCCGGATACCAGCGAACGGTCCAGCTTCAGCACGTCGGGCTTCAGGGCGGCGATGCGCTCCAGGTTGGAATGCCCGGCGCCCACGTCGTCCAGCGCCACCAGAAAGCCCAGCCTGCGGTGGCGCGCGGCGAATTCCATCAGGGCGTCGGTGTCGTCCACCTGCGATTCCACGATCTCCAGCACCACGTTGTTGGGGCTGATTCCCGTGGCTTCGGCCAGCCGCTGGATGTGCCCGGAACCCACCACGCCGCGTCGCAGCACGGCGGTGTCGATGTTCACGAACAGCAGCAGTTCCGGCCTGCGCCGCACCTGCGGGGCAAAGGCGGCAAAGGCCCGCTCGCGGCACAGGCGGTCCAGTTCCAAGGCGCTGCCACTGGCTGCTGCGGTGGAAAACATGAGGTCGGGCGGCATCACCGCGCCGCCGGGCACGCGGCCCCGGCTCAGGGCCTCCATGCCCACCACGGCGCGGCGGCGCACGGAAACCAGCGGCTGGAACAGGGTGAACACGTCGGCTATGGCCACGCCCGGCACGGGGGTGGCGTGGGCGTGCGCAGGGGGGCCGCAGGTTTCCCCGGCATGGGACGCGCTGGCACGGGTACCCCCGTCTGGGGCTGTTTCCTCAGGGGGCGCGCCAGCGTGTGCCGCGCCGCGCGCGGCGGAGGTGGCGTGGGTATGCGGTTTGGCGGGCGAGGGGCTGCCTTCGCGCGCCGTGGTCGTGGCGATCATGTGGTCGTCTCGTGGGCGCGGCAGCGCGCTGGCAAAAAAGGGCCGGACCGGGGCGGCGGGCGGGGGAAGGGTGCCCCGGTCCGGCGGAGGGTGCGGGCGGCGGGGGTTGCTGGGGTGTCGCCGCCCGTTCACGCCGTTGTCAGTTCCTTCGCCAAGGCGAGGAACCGTGCGTGATTCCGTCGGGTTGCAGGTGGAGCGGCAGGGTGCTCCTCCCGGCGGAACGCTGCACGGAAGGAACCGCGAAGCCGGGCGCAGAACCTGCGCCGGGGGCTTCCGGCGGAAAGCCACCACCCGTTGCGCCGGTGTGTTCCCCGTAGCGGGAAGTTCCGTGCGCACGGGCTGACAATGGTGTCGCGTTGTCGAAAAGGCCTTCGCCAGCGTTCGGGCTGGCGTGCGGGGGCAGGTACAGCAGGCTGCGCAGCGAGGCGGCGACCACATGCATGGTGAACACCAGCCAAGCGCAGACCAGGGCCGCGCAGGCGATGCGGGCCGGGTCGCCGGGCAGGGCGGCGGCAATCACGCCCAGCCCGGCCGCCAGAAGGCACGAGAGCCCCGGCGCAAGGCCGCGCGAGGTGTGGCCGGGCGTGTCGCAGGCACGTCCGGCGCCCGCGGGCGGCGCTGGAATGGTGGAGCCTTCGGTCGCACCGTGGTACGTGAACGGCAGCACGTCCGCGTGGGCACCGGCAACCATGACCATGGCGCGCCCCGCGCCGTGGCGGCGGAGTGCATGGCTGGCTGGCGTGTGGCGTGGCGCGGCGTGCATGGCAGTGTCCCGTATCCGGGCGGCAGGGGCCCGCAAGATTCTGTTTCTGTCGATGCCCCTTCCGGCGGCAGCCGGTGCGGGGCGGCACGGCGGCACCATGCCGTCCGTGCTGAAAGGATAGCAAAACAGGGGCCAACGGCGGCAACCCGGCGAATTTCAAGGCGTCGCGGGTGGCGAGGCAGGCGTACGAGAGTCTGCGGCGTGTGTTATAATGACAAATTTGAACATGAAGCGCGTGCTTGCAGGAACAAAAACGTAAACTGAAGAGTGTTTTGCAGGGCGAAAAAGTGGGCGTTTTCCCGAACATTCCGCTTGACAGCCTTTGCGGGGCGGGCGTAGGTATCGCGAAACACCTGAAACGGATAACGTCAGGACACCACGACAATGCATTCCACCTCCGCCACCTTCACCACTGCCTATCGTACCAACTATTACTTTTGGTACTTTTTTAGCTATGGAGAAGCCCGTGGCCGCATGGAGCGTGCGTAAGCATCTGACGAGGGTGTAAACACACGAAGACTCAAGGGGCCGCGGGCGAAAAGCCGGCGGCCCCTTTCTGTTTTTTTCGGCGGTGCGTTACGCGCGGCGCACCCCGAAAACGTGTGATCCGGAAGACCGGGCGCCCCGCAAGGCCGCCCGAGGTCCGACGCCTGACGCTGCCGCATCAGCAGTACCCGGTACGCGGGGGGATTGCCCCCCGGCGCCCGCGACCCGACGGTCCGGGCGCAAGGCAAGGAAACACCACCACGGCCAGTTGCGCCGCAACCTTTCCGAAAGATCAGGGGAACATACGATGCAAATCGGCAAAAGAATCAGGATGGAGCGCATTTTCAATCGAAAAACCGGGCGCGCCGTCATCGTGCCGCTGGACCACGGCGTGAGCGTGGGGCCCATCTACGGCCTTGTGGACATGCGTGAGACCGTGAACCAGGTGGCCGAGGGCGGCGCGGATGCCGTGCTCATGCACAAGGGCCTGGTGCGCTGTGGCCACCGCGAGGGTGGCCGTGACGTGGGCCTCATCATCCACCTTTCCGCATCCACCTCCCTTTCCCCCCGCCCCAATGCCAAGACCCTGGTCGCCACCGTGGAAGACGCCATCAAGCACGGCGCCGACGGCGTGTCCGTCCACGTGAACCTTGGCGACGAGACCGAACGCGACATGCTGGCCGACCTTGGCCGCGTGGCCACCGTGGCCAACGACTGGGGCATGCCGCTTCTGGCCATGATGTACGCCCGCGGCCCCCGCATCAAGAACGAGTTCGATCCCGAAGTGGTGGCCCATGCCGCCCGCGTGGGTGTGGAGCTGGGCGCCGACGTGGTCAAGGTGGCCTACACCGGCGACATGGACAGCTTCGCCCACGTGGTGGCCTCGTGCTGCGTGCCCGTGGTCATCGCGGGCGGTCCCAAGCTGGATTCCACCCGCTCGTTCCTGCAGATGGTCCACGACGCGGTGCGCGCTGGCGCTGCCGGTCTTTCCGTGGGCCGCAACATCTTTCAGCATGAACGCACCCCTGCCCTCGTCAAGGCCCTGCGCGGCCTGGTGCACGAGGATTGGGATGTGGAGCAGGCGATGGCTCTCGTCGGCGAATAGCTTCCCGCGGCGTATCGGCGCGCGGGCGGTGTCGGACGGCGGCTTCCGGTCGGTCACGTACCAAAGAGTACGCTCCCTCCCGGAATCCTTGTCCTCCTTGCCGGCGCACCGATACGCGCGCGGGAAGCGGTCGGGTTCGAGCGGTTGCCATCTCCTTGCCAGAGAACGAAATTGCTCTGAATCCCGACACGCCCGAAGAGGCCCGAGCTCCTCGCCTGATGAACTGGAATGTCCTTGTTCCTTCAGAATGGGCGGCCCCTGCTGTGGCCGCACTCTGGGTGGGTTGAAAGAGCGGTTCGCCGCCATGACAAAAATGTGAGGGGTTGATGCGGACCATTCTTTTCAAGAGCGTGCCTTTCGACAAGGGTCTGGTGACCCTGGCCCTGGAGTCGGGCGTGGACGGCATCATCGTGCCGCGCGCCCAGGTGGATTCGGTGGCGGCGCTGGCCAGGTGCCGGGTGCTGGCCGACGAGGACGTGGCGACCATAGCGCTGGCGGCCAAGGCCGACGAAGAGGACGCCGCCGCGCGTCTGGCGCGGGGCGAAACCGTGGTGCTGGCGCGCGGGTGGGAGATCATTCCGGTGGAGAATCTGTTGGCCCAGTCCGACGATGTGGCCGTGGAAGTGGCCGACCTTTCCGAGGCGCGCCTTGCGGCGGGCATTCTGGAGCGGGGCGTGTCCACCGTGGTGGTGCTGCCCGAGGGCGCAGGCGAACTGAAGTCCATCGTGGCCGACCTCAAGCTGTCGCAGGGCTGCATGGACCTGGTCCCCGGCGTGGTCACGGCGGTGGAGAACGTGGGCCTTGGCCACCGGGTGTGCGTGGACACCATGTCCATGCTGCGCCGGGGGCAGGGCATGCTGGTGGGCAATTCCAGCGCGTTCACCTTCCTGGTGCACGCCGAGACGGAACACAACGAATACGTGGCCGCGCGGCCGTTCCGCATCAATGCCGGTGCCGTGCACGCCTATGCCCAGATGCCCGGCGACAGGACCACCTATCTTGAGGAACTGCGCGCAGGCGACGAGGTGCTCATCGTCAGTGCCGACGGTTCCACCACCGTGGCCACCGTGGGCAGGCTGAAGGTGGAGGCGCGCCCCATGCTGCTGGTGCGCGCGAAAGTGGGCGACGTGGAGGGCGCGGTGTTCCTGCAGAACGCGGAAACCATCCGCTTGACCCGCCCGGACGGCACCCCGGTGAGCGTGGTGAGCCTGAAGGAAGGCGACCAGATCCTGTGCCGCACCGATTGCGCGGGCCGTCACTTCGGCATGCGCATCAAGGAGGACATCAAGGAATGCTGATGCGCACCACGATGCAACGCCGGGGGAAGCGGCCATGAGCCTCACCGACGACAAGGACCCCCATTGGCGCGGGGATGACGTAGCCGCCAGCGCCGCCCACTCCCCCAACGGCACGGACGACGGCGCAACCCCGGCCTCGCCGTCTGCCGATCCGGAAGCCGCCCTGGCCGGGCGTTTGGGGCAGATCCGCCACGAGATCGACGGGCTGGACGGCGACCTGCTGCACCTGTTGAACCGCCGCGCCTCGCTGAGCCTGGAGGTGGGCCGCATCAAGGCCGACGACGCGGGCATCGTGTTCAAGCCCTTTCGCGAGCGCGAGGTGCTGGAAAATCTCATGGCCGCCAACGTCGGGCCGCTGCCCAACGAGCACCTGCGCTCCATCTGGCGCGAGATTCTTTCCTCCTCGCGCAGCCTGCAACGGCCCCAGAAGGTGGCCTACCTTGGGCCGGAGGGCACCTTTTCGTACTTTGCGGGCGTGGAATTTCTCGGCAAGGCCGTGGAATACATGCCGCACAAGGATCTGGACGGGGTGTTCCGCGCCGTGCACGACCGGCAGTGCGAGCTTGGCGTGGTGCCGCTGGAAAATTCGCTGCACGGCACCGTGGGGCAGAGTCTGGACCTGTTCCTGTCGCACGAGGTATTCATCCAGTCCGAGCTGTTCTGCCGCATCAGCCATTGCCTGCTGACCACGGAAACCAGCCTGGCCGACGTGACCACGGTGTACTCGCACCCGCAGCCGCTGGCCCAGTGCGGCGGCTGGCTGCGCCAGGCCCTGCCGGGGGCGCGGATCATCCCGGCGGATTCCACCGCATCGGCGGCGCGCCGGGTGGTGGGCGAGAAGGGCGCGGCGGCCATCGGACACCGCAGCCTGGCCACACTGCTGGGGCTGAACATTCTGGCGCGTGGCATAGAGGATCAGCCGGACAACTGGACGCGCTTCGTGGTCATCGGCCCCGCTCCGGCGGGCCAGCCCGGCACGGACAAGACCTCCATGCTGTTCTCCGTGCCGGACAGGCCCGGTGCGCTGGCCGAGGTGCTGAACCTGCTGGCCCGCGAAGGCATCAACATGAAGAAGCTGGAATCGCGGCCCCTGCGTGGCGAAAAATGGAAATACGTGTTCTTCGTGGACGTGGAATGCGACCTTGGCAACGAGGACTACGGCCGGGTAGTGCATGAACTGCGCAGGCTGTGTCATACCCTCAGGATTTTGGGGAGCTACCCCGCCGGGCCGCAGCTTGATATGAGTGGTGACTAGCGCGGCGCGACCTTTTGTCCTCTGGCATCGTCAGGCATCGCCTTTCCTTACCGCGCGTGCCGTCGATGACGGTGGCAGGCACGGCAGGGTGAATCAAGGTTCTCCAACCCCCAAATAAAAAGTTTGGGGGGAGCGGCAGCCGTTAGGCGAGCGCGCAGCGCGAGCCTTACGGATGGCGACAGCAAAGCTGGGGTCCGGGGGAAGGAGACCCTTTCCCAAAGGGTCCCTTCCCCCGGTGGCTCTTCTTCCCATACGGATTGCCAAAAGGATTCATGATGGAAAGCAAACGTGAAACCGTGATCGTGGCGGCGCCGCCGTCCAAGTCGGTGTCGCACCGCATGTTGATCGGGGCGGCACTGGCGGCGGGTGATTCGGTGGTGGAGCACGTGCTGGAAAGCCGCGACATCGAGCGCACGGCGGACATCTTGCGGGCTGCGGGCGCGCGCATAGAGCGGCAGGGCGACGGCAGGTTCGCGGTGTCGGGCGTGGCGGGCACGCCTGCGGGCGGATTCGACGCGCCGGCATCGTGCGACGTGCACGAATCGGGCACCACTTGCCGCCTGCTGACGGCGGTACTTGCGGCGGGCAAGGGCCAGTTCCGCATCCACGGTGCGCCGCGCATGCACGAACGGCCCATCGGCGAACTGGTGGACGTGCTGCGCGGGCGCGGGGTGCGCGTGACCTATGAAGGCCGCGAAGGCTGCCCGCCCCTGCTCATCGATTCCGACGGCATGTCCGGCGGGGCGACCGCCATCGGCCTTGGCGAATCCAGCCAGTACCTGTCGGGGCTGTTGCTGGCCGCGCCGCTTACCAGCGGGCTGACCATCGAGGTTTCCGGCGACAAGGTGGTGTCGTGGCCGTACGTGGCCCTGACCCTGCAAGCGCTGGAAGACTTCGGCATCGGCTTTCGCGTGGAAACGCGCGAAACCCCGCGCGGCAAGTGGCAGGCCGACGACTGGAGAATGTTGCGTGAAGTTCGGCCCGGCCTGGTACGCTTCGTGGTGTCGCCGGGGGTGTACCGCGCGGGCAACTACCGCGTGGAGGGCGACTGGTCCAATGCCTCGTACTTCCTGGCGGCGGGGGCCGTGGGGCCGCGCCCGGTGCGCGTGGCGGGCCTGCGGGTGGATTCGTTGCAGGGCGACAGGGCCATGCTGGACATCCTTGGCCGCATGGGCGCGCGCTTCGAGCGGGCCGACAACGGCGTGGTGGTGGCGCCTTCCAGCCTGACCGGGGTGGAAGTGGACATGGGCCACTGCCCGGACCTGGTGCCCACGGTGGCGGCCACGGCGGCCTTTGCGCAGGGCGTGACCACCATCCGCAACGTGGCGCACCTGCGCATCAAGGAATGCGACCGGCTGTCCGCCCCGGCGGCGGAATTGCGCAAGGCCGGGGTGCGGGTGGAGGAACTGGACGACGGCCTCGTGGTGCACGGTTCGCTGCGTAGCGGCGGTCCGGCCCCGGTTGTTGACGAAAAAGTGATGCCATTTTTGTCATACGGCGATCATCGCATGGCCATGAGTCTTGCGCTTCTGGGGTTTGCCGGGGTACAGGTGGCTTTGGACGACCCGGCCTGCGTGGCCAAGTCGTTCCCGCATTTCTGGAACGAGTGGGAAAAGGTACGCGCATGAACGCAGTGAAAATCGCGCTGGTCGGCGCGGGGGGCCGCATGGGCCGCCTGTTCGCCGACAGGCTCTCCGCCGCAGGATACGCGGTGGGGGGCGTGGACCGTCCGCTGACGCAGGATGTCTTGCGTCATGCCGTGGACGGTGCCGCCGCAGTGCTGTTGTGCGTGCCCGTGGAGGCCATGGATGAGGTGCTGCGCCAGCTGGCCCCGCTGCTGAACGGCATGCAGGTGCTGGCGGACATCACGTCCGTCAAGGCGCGCCCCATGCAGGTCATGGAGCGCCACTACGCGGGCCCCGTGGTGGGCACCCACCCCCTGTTCGGGCCGGTGCCGCCTGCGGGTGATCCTGCGGAAAACCTGCGCGTGGCCATCACCCCCGGCGATGCGGCCCACGAAACGGACGTAGCGCTCATCGAGCGCGTGTTCGCCGACATGGGCTGCGTGCCCTTCCGCACCACCGCCGACGAGCATGACGAGGCCGCCGCCTGCATCCAGGGCCTCAACTTCATCACCAGCGTCGCCTATCTTGCCACGCTGGCCCACCGCGACGAGCTGACCCCCTTCATCACCCCCTCGTTCCGCCGCCGCCTCGACGCGGCGCGCAAGATGCTCACCGAGGACGCATCCCTCTTCGAAGGCATGTTCGAAGCCAATCCCCACAGCCAGACCGCTGTCCGCAGCTACCTGTCGTTCCTCAACTTCGCCGCCGCCGGCGATGTGGACGTGCTGGTAGACCGCGCCCAGTGGTGGTGGCGTTCGCACACCGAAAGGGGAGGAGTGCGTCCGTCATAGCTGCACGCGAGTAGTAGAGTAACGGACAAGGCAATTGCAGGCCGCGCTCCCTCCCCGGGAGCGCGGCTTTTTGTTTTCAATGCACCACTCACGGCACGCCGAACTTGAAGGAGAACCCAGATGGAAATGCCCGAAATGCCCAACACGCCTGATCAGACTGGTACGCCCGAGCAGGCGGAAACCCCGGAACCCGCCACGATCACCATGGCCGCACCCACTCCCGCCAACGGCTGCGCCCCCACGGGTGCGGCGGATGACATTCCCCCGCTGCCCGAAGGCGGCGAGATCGTGCTGCGCCAGACGGGCCGCTGGCTGGAGGCCGACGTGGACACCCCCATCAGCGTCTTCCTCGGCATGGTGGGGTCCGGGCAGGGCATCCTGCTGGAAAGCGCCGAAGTGGATGGCCGCTGGGGCCGGTACAGCGTCATTGCCTTCAACTTCCTGCTGCGGCTTGGCTGCCGCGACGGCAAGCTGGAAGTGGCCGTGCGCGATCCGCGCCTTGCCCCGTTGCGCAGGTTTGACGGCATGGACTTCATCGAGGGCACCCGCGCGGTGATGCGCGCCCTGCGCATCGAACCGGACGCGGCCTTCGCCGACCAGCCTCCCATCACCCGCGCCCTGTACGGCTACTTCGGCTACGGCGTGTCCGGGCTGTTCGAGCCCAAGCTGGCCAAGGTGCTGCCGACCTCGTCGGCGGAAGCCTGCCTGGCCCTGCCCGGCACCGTGGTGCTGTTCGACCACCTGTACAACCGGCTGTGCCAGCTTTCGCTCACCGACCTGCCGGGGGCCAGGGTGGACCGCAGCCAGGTGGATCGTACCCCCGAACCGCCGGAAGTCGGCCCCGTCGCCAACGTGCCGGAAGAGGCCGTGTACACCCGCGCCGTGGCCCGGGTGAAGGAGATGATCCGCCAGGGCGAGGCCATTCAGGTGGTGCTGTCCACCCGCTTCCAGGCCTCGTTCAGCGGCGATCCGTTCACCCTGTACCGCCGTCTGCGCCGCATCAACCCTTCGCCGTACATGTTCTTCATGCGGCTGCCCGGCGTCTCGCTGCTGGGTTCCTCGCCGGAGGTCATGGTGCGCTGCCGGGCGGACAAGTTGCAGGTCAGCCCCATTGCGGGCACCCGCCCGCGCGGCACGGACGATGCCCACGACGCCGCCCTTGCCCAGGAACTGCTGGAAGACCCCAAGGAACGCGCCGAGCACGTCATGCTGGTGGACCTGGGCCGCAACGATCTTGGCCGCATTGCCGCGCCGGGCACCGTGCAGGTGGAGCGGTTCATGGACGTGGAAAAGTTTTCGCACGTCATGCACCTGACCTCGCGCGTCACCGCGCAGATCGAACCGGGGCGCGATGCGCTGGACGTGCTGGCCGCCACCTTCCCGGCGGGCACCGTCAGCGGCGCCCCCAAGGTGCGGGCCATGGAAATCATCTCCGAGGCGGAAGGCCTGGCGCGCGGCCCCTACGCCGGGGCCATTGGCTGGCTGGGACTGGACCGGGACAGCGTGAACCTGGACACCGGCATCACCATCCGCTCCCTGTGGGTGCGCGACGGCCAGGTGCACTGGCAGGCGGGCGCGGGCATCGTGTTCGATTCCGTGCCCGAGATGGAATGGAAGGAATGCAACAACAAGGCCGCCGTCATCCGCGCCGCCGTTACCGGAGGGGAATATGTTCCTGTTAATCGATAACTACGACTCGTTCACCTTCAATCTGGTGCAGGCGTTCTACGGCCTTGGGCTGAAGCCGGTTGTCGTCCGCAACGACGACCCCGCCGTGCCCGCCATGGCCGAAGACCCGGCGCTGGAAATGGTGTGCATCTCGCCCGGCCCCAGCCACCCGCGCAACGCGGGCTTCTGCCTTGATTTCCTGTCCCGCCTGCCGCACCGCGTACCCGTGCTGGGCGTGTGCCTGGGCCATCAGGTGCTGGGCCTGTTCGCCGGGGCCACCGTGGATGTGGGCCCGCGCATCATGCACGGCAAGACCTCGGACATCACCCACGACGGGCAGGGCCTGTTCCACGGCGTGCCCAGCCCCATGCAGGTGGGCCGCTACCATTCGCTCATCGTGCATGCCGAGGAACGCCCCGACCTGCTGGCCGTCACCGCCCGCGCCCCCGAAGGCGAGGTGATGGCCCTGCGCTACACCGACCGCCCGTGGGTGGGCGTGCAGTTCCACCCCGAATCCGTGCTGACCCCCGACGGCGTGCGCATGCTCGCCAACTTTCCCGCCCAGGTGGCGGGGAAGTGAGAGCGGGGCGACGAAGAGGTTTTTTGTTCGCCTCCGGCGGGCAGGGGGCAGGCCCCCTGCACCCCCTTTAGGTGGGCTGCCCGTCAACAAGGAACTCCTGAAGGAGACAGCAAATGCAGACTGCAACGTCCACCATACTGGAAACACTGGCCACGGGCATGGACCTTGCCCCGGAAATGGCCGAGGCCGGGTTCTCGCGCCTGATGGATGGCGAGATGACCTGTGCGCAGGCGGGTTCGTTCCTGATGGGCCTGCGCATGAAGGGCGAGACCCCGCAGGAACTCACCGAGGCGGTGCGCGCCGCGCTGGCCCGCGCCGTGCGGGTGACCGGCATTGACGGTCCCACCATTGACATCGTGGGCACCGGCGGCGATGGCCGCTCGTCGTTCAACTGCTCCACGGCAACGGCGCTGACCCTTGCGGGCATGGGCCACCGGGTGGTCAAGCACGGCAACCGCGCGGTGTCATCCTCGTGCGGGGCGGCGGACGCGGTGGAGGGCCTGGGCCTGCCGCTGGAACTGGACCCGGAGGACGTGCGCAACCTGGTGGCGCAGCGCAACTTCGCCTTCCTGTTCGCACCGCGCTTCCACCCGGCGTTCCGCAACGTCATGCCCATCCGGCGCGAAATGGGCGTGCGCACCCTGTTCAACCTGCTGGGGCCGCTGCTCAACCCGGCCCGGCCCACCCACATGCTGCTGGGCGTGGCCCGCGCCGAACTGCTGCCCCTGATGGCCCAGACCCTGCTGCTGACCGGCGTGCGCCGGGCGGCGGTGGTGCATGGCGCGGGCGGCTACGACGAACTGACGCCCATGGGCCCCGCGCACATCATGCTGTTGGAGGGCGACGGCGAAGGCCACGGCACGCTTACGGAAATCAGCATGGACCCGTCGGACTACGGCATTTCGCCGTGCACCCCGGAGGAACTGGCCGTGCCCGACCGCGACACCGCCGTGCGCGTGCTGCGCGAACTGCTGTCCGGCGGCGGCCCCGCCCCCATGCGCGACATGCTGGTGCTGAACGTGGGCATGGCCCTGCACCTGCTGGAACCGGGCCTGGCCCTGCCCGATGCCATGGCCGCCGCGCGGCTGGGGCTGGCCGCCGGGGCAGGGGGGAAGGTGCTGCATGCTTGATCGTTTCCGCATCGCCAAGCAGCCGGAACTGGACCGGTTGCGCAAGCTGGCCGAGGCTGGCGGGCTGCCCGCGCCGCTGGCTGTAGGCACCCCGCGTCCCGACTTCCTGCGGGCACTGCTGGACCGCTCGGGGTACCGGGGGGCGCCGGTGGCGGTCATCGCCGAATACAAGCGCGCCTCGCCCTCGCGCGGGGTCATCGAGACGGGTGTGTCGCCCGAGGACGCGGCCACGGCCTACGCCACCGCCGGGGCCACGGCCATCTCGGTGCTGACCGAGGAGGCGTACTTCGGCGGTGACCTGGCCTATCTGGGGCGCATGGCGGGCGTCGATCCGTCCATTCCCCTGTTGCGCAAGGACTTCATCATGGACCCGTTGCAGGTGACGGCCACGGCGGCCACCCCGGCGGCGGCGCTGCTGCTCATCGTGCGGTTGACGCCCGATGCGCGCACCCTGCGCGACCTGCGCGAGCAGGCCGAAGCGCACGGCATGCACGCCGTGGTGGAGATCTTCGACGAGGCGGATCTGGCGCTGGCCCGCGAATCCGGCGCGCGGATCATCCAGGTGAACAACCGCGACCTGGAAACCCTGGCCGTGGACCGCACCGCCTGCCTGCGCCTGGGGCCGCTGAGCCAACCCGACGAAGTGTGGATAGCGGCCAGCGGCATCAGCGAGAACCGTCACTTGGCGAAAGCCGCCGATGCCGGGTATGACGCGGCATTGGTGGGCACCGCGCTCATGGACGGCGGAGACCTTGAAGGTTCGCTGCTGCGTCTTCTGGGGCGCGAGGGCACTCCGTCCTTTCGCCCTCCGGCGTCGTCAGGCTGCGCCGCCTGCTCCGGTCACGTACGGTCAGAGTACGCTCCCTGCGCGTCGGGCTCGCCTTCCTTGCCGGAGAACGAAAATCCTGTCGTGCCAGATTGCGGCGGGAGTGAAGGTGCCCAATGAGTGCGTCAAAACCAGCCGCCCTGTTCGATAGTCCCTCCCGCCTGCTGGTGAAGGTCTGCGGCCTGACCCGGCAGCAGGACGCGGACGCCTGCGCAGAGGCCGGGGTGGACCTGTGCGGGTTCATCTTTCACCCGGCCAGCCCGCGCGCGGTAACGCCCGCCGTGGCCGCCGGGCTGCACAGCCACGGCATGGCGCGGGTGGGGGTGTTCGTGAAGCAGTCCGCCGACGAGGTGCTGGCCATCATGGACGCGGCCCGGCTGGACTTTGCCCAGTTGCACGGCGGGCAGGATGCCGCCTTCTGCGACCGGGTGGGGGCGGAGCGGGTCATCCGCGTGGCATGGCCGCAGCGCCATGTGGATGCATCGGGCCTGAACGCAGGGGCGGGCCTCGCTTCGCTGCACGCCGAACTGGCCGGGCTTGCCCCGCACGTGCGCTGCTTTCTGCTGGATGCGGGCACCAGCGGCGGCGGGCACGGCGCCACCATGGACTGGGCCGCGCTGCGCGGGCTGGCCCCCGGTGCCCCATGGCTGCTGGCAGGCGGGCTGACCCCGGACAACGTGGCCAGCGCCGTTGCCGCCTGCGGCGGCCATGACCCTGCCATGCTGATCGGCGTCGATCTCAATTCGGGGGTGGAAAGCGCCCCCGGCCGGAAGGATGCACCCCGCGTGGCCGCCGCCCTTGCGGCGCTGCGCACGGCGTAGTCGATACCAACTGGCGCCCCGGCGCCAAAGGATACCACCATGAAAAAAGGCTATTTCGGCGAGTTCGGCGGGCAGTTCGTGCCCGAGCTGCTCATGCCGCCGCTGCGGGAACTGGAAGCCGCCATGCGCGACATCCTGCCCTCGGACAAGTTCCGGGCGGAACTGGACGACCTGTTGCGCAACTTCGCGGGGCGCGAAACCCCGCTCACGGCCTGCCCCACGCTGTCGGCGGAACTGGGCGTGCACCTGTGGCTGAAGCGCGAAGACCTGCTGCACACCGGCGCGCACAAGGTCAACAACACCCTTGGGCAGGCGCTGCTGGCCAAATACATGGGCAAGACCGCGCTGGTGGCGGAAACGGGCGCGGGCCAGCACGGCGTGGCCACGGCGGCGGCTGCGGCCCGGCTGGGGCTGGAATGCGTGGTGTACATGGGCGCGACGGACGTGGTGCGCCAGGCCCCCAACGTCATGCGCATGAAGCTGCTGGGGGCCAAGGTGGTGCCTGTGCAGAGCGGCACCAAGACCCTGAAGGACGCCATCAACGAGGCCCTGCGCTACTGGATAGCCCAGCAGGATTGCACCCACTACTGCTTCGGCACGGCGGCGGGCCCGCACCCCTTCCCCACGCTGGTGCGCGACCTGCAATGCGTCATCGGGCGTGAAACCCGCGCCCAGATGCTGGAACGCGTGGGCCGACTGCCCGACATGGTGGTGGCCTGCGTGGGCGGCGGCTCCAACGCCATCGGCATGTTCCACCCGTTCGTGGATGACGCCTCGGTGCGCATCGTGGGGGTGGAGGCGGCAGGCACCGGCGAGCCGGGCTGCTACAACTCCGCGCCCATCAACCTGGGCCGCCCCGGCGTGCTGCACGGCCAGATGACCATGCTGCTGCAGGACGGGGACGGGCAGATCGAGCCGTCGCACTCCGTGTCCGCCGGGCTGGACTACCCCGGCGTGGGGCCGGAGCACGCGCATCTGGGGGCCACTGGCCGGGCGATGTACGGCATGGCCACCGACAGTCAGGCGCTGGAAGCCTTCCAGGCCCTGACCCGGCGCGAGGGCATCATCCCCGCGCTGGAATCGTCGCACGCGCTGGCGTGGGTGCTGAACAACCGGGACAAGCTGCCTGCCGGGGGCCACGTGGTGGTCAACCTTTCGGGTCGGGGCGACAAGGACATGGAAATCGTGCGGGAAGTGCTGTTCCGCGAAGGAGAGCTGGCATGAGCGCGGCCATTCATACCGACATGAACGACATGCTGCCCGATGCCCCGGTGTCGCGGCTGGAAGCCCGCGTGGCCGCCGCCAACGCGGCGGGGCGGCCCGCGCTGGTGCCCTTTCTGACGGCGGGCTTTCCCACCCTGGACCGCTTCTGGGAGGAAATGGACGGCCTTGATCGCGGCGGCGCGGACGTCATCGAAATCGGCGTGCCGTTCTCCGACCCGGTGGCCGACGGCCCGGTAGTGGAGGCGGCATCCCTGCGGGCGCTGGAAAACGGCGTCACCCTGCGCTGGATACTGGACGGCCTGAAGGCCCGCGCGGGCCGCTACGACGCCGAGCTGGTGCTGATGGGCTACTACAACCCGTTCCTGCAATACGGGCTGGAAAACCTGGCGGTGGACGCGGCGGCGGCGGGGGTGGCGGGCTTCATCGTGCCCGACCTGCCGCTGGAGGAAGACGGCGAGATGCGCGCACTGTTGGCCGCGCGGGGCATAGACCTCATTGCCCTTGTCGGCCCCAACACCAGCGAGGAACGCATGGCCGAATATGCCGCCGTGGCCTCCGGCTACGTGTACGTGGTGTCGGTGCTGGGCATCACCGGCGTGCGCGAAGGCCTGCCGCCGGAAGTGCCGCAGACGCTGGCCCGCGCCCGCAAGGCCTTCCGCCTGCCGCTGGCGCTGGGCTTCGGCATCAAGGAGCCGAAGCAGCTGGAAGGCTTTCCCGACAGGCCCGACGCCGTGGTGTTCGGCTCTGCCCTGTTGCGCCACATCGACGCGGGCAACAGCGCGGAATCGTTCCTGGCCGCGTGGAAGTAGCGGGGCGGGACAGACGAGCGGGGCCGGGCCGGGTAGAGTAGGAGAGGATTGGACAGGATTGGGCCTTGCCCGCCGCGCCGCTGCGGCGCAACAGTATTCGCAATCATCGGGACCGTCCTGTCCTGCGCGGGGGGCGGTCCCGTTTTCATGCCCGAGGAGGGGGGGGACAGGGTGATTCCCTGCGCGGCCCCGTTTTGACAAAATCCGCCAAACCGGCTACCGGAACTGACCCCCAAGGGTACACCGGATCCCACCGGAAGCACGTGATACAAGGCCGGGCGGTACGCCGTCCGGCCGCTTTTCGGCAGCACGACATCAGCACGACAGTACGGCCCCGCCCCGGCGGGGCCAGCGCAAAGGAGCGCCTCCATGCGGAAGACGGTCTACTGGATTGAAGGCGACGGCATCGGCCCCGACGTATGGAAGGCCGCCCGTCCCGTCATCGATGCGGCGGTGGCGAAAACCTACGGCGACGCGCGCTCCATCGAATGGAAGGAACTGCTGGCCGGTGAAAAGGCCTACGCCGCCACCGGCGAATACCTGCCAGAGGCCACCATGCAGGCCCTGCGCGGCGCGGAACTGGCCATCAAGGGGCCGCTGGGCACCCCGGTGGGCAAGGGCTTTCGCAGCCTTAACGTCACCCTGCGCCAGACGCTGGACCTGTACGCCTGCATCCGGCCCATCCGCTACTTCGAGGGCATCATGTCGCCCGTGAAAAGGCCGGACCTGGTGGACATGGTGGTGTTTCGCGAAAACACGGAAGACGTGTACGCGGGCATCGAATACAAGGCGGGCACGCCGGAAGCCAAGCGGCTCATCGACTTTCTGCGCAACGAACTGGGCGCCAACGTGGACCCGGAAAGCGCCGTGGGCATCAAGCCCATGACCGCGCGCGGCTCCAAGCGGCTGGTGCGCCGCGCCATGGACTTTGCCGTGGCCCAGAAGCGGTCCAGCCTTACGCTGGTGCACAAGGGCAACATCATGAAGTTCACGGAAGGCGGCTTTCGCGAATGGGGCTATGAAGTGGTGCGCGACGAATTCACCGACGCCGCCGTGCTGGAAGCCGACGCCGGGGGCGCGGCAGGCAAGGTGGTGGTGAAGGACCGCATTGCCGACGCCATGTTCCAGGAAGTGCTGATCCGCCCCGACCAGTACAGCGTGATCGCCACGTCCAACCTGAACGGCGACTACCTGTCCGATGCGCTGGCCGCGCAGGTGGGCGGGCTTGGCCTTGCGCCGGGCGTGAACATGTCCGACTCGCTGGCCTTCTTCGAAGCCACCCACGGCACCGCGCCCACCATTGCCGGGCAGGACAAGGCCAACCCCGGCAGCCTCATTTTGTGCGGCGCGCTGATGCTGGAGCACATGGGCTGGAACGATGCGGCCACCCGCATCTACAACGCCATCAACACCACCATCGGCAACCGCACCGTTACCGTGGACCTTGCCTCGCAGATGGCCAGCGCCACCACCGTGGGCACCGTGGCGTTTGGCGAGATGGTGGAAAAGGCCCTGTAGAGAACGAGAAGAATTGGGTAGATACGACAGATTGGTGAAAGATGACGCCCCCGGAAGCGGTGAGCTTTCGGGGGCGTTTGTGCGCAGTTTACATGTAGCGAATTTGGCGTGAAAAATTCATCCGTGTTCCTTTCTGCTGTAGGGATGGCATGGTTTATGGCGTGTTAGTAGTAGTTTCAGTAGATAAGGCGTTGAAATTAAACAGTGTTCATTTTAATACCGGAAGTTATCGATGGCTGGCATCTGTTTTGTTGTTTACCTTGTGCGTCATTTTTGTGAAAAGTTTGATTGTGTGGTGTGTTAATTAGAAGCCGTGCTAGATATGAGGCAATTCGATAAGGAGTTTTTTGGGTATGGCTATATCACCGCGGAATGTTATTAATAATGGTTTTGTCATTGATGGGACTGCATCTAATCTTAGGAGTGGATCTTATGACGTCATTGTTGATGCGATAGTTTGTGATGGTAATGTTGTAGAATCTGGAGAGTATACTCTTGAACCGCAGCAGATGGTCGTTGTTGTTTCTAAGGAGAGAATATGTTTGGACGATAGCCATATTGCTTTTGCGCATCCTAAAACGTCGCTTTGTAGAAGTGGAATATTGGCGTTAAATACTGGTATTATTGATCCTGGATATGATGGGCATATTTCAACTGTTATTATTAATTTTAGAAAGAGGGCGTATACTATTAAAAAAGGAGAAAGTTTTTTAAGGATAGTCTTTCATAAATTTTGTGAAGATAATGCGATTATGTTTGGGAGAAGGGGTAGCGGTAGATCTAAATATATAAAAAGTGTTATTGAGGACACAAAGGTTTATCCTTCAACATTTCTTGATGTAGAGGGTGTTGCTGATGGAGTCGTGAAACGTGTACATGAAGAAGTTTTTGGGAAATTTATAACAAAGATAGTGAGTTATACGTCTCTATTTGTTGCTGTGGTTACAGCGTTTGGGTTTTATGTCGCGTGGATGCAGTATAATATGCAGAATAGAGCGCTGGACTTCGTACAGGTTGAAGCTCGTGATGATATAAAAAGCATGAACGTCGAGATTTCACGGCTTAAGGAGCGTTTATCTGTGGTTGAAGGGGGCGGAGATGTACATAGAAAGTGAATCTATTTCTGAATCGTTAGTTGCATTATCCCGCCTGCTGATTTCTGAAGGTTTTCCAGCGTCACCGAGAGATATTCCTACACTTGAGTTGCGAGGAGTGCTTATTCGTATAAAGGACCCGAGAAACCGTATCGTGTGTGTGCCTGAGAGAAGGTGGAGCGCATCGTATGCTGTCGGAGAATTTTGTTGGCACATGTCTGCTGATAATAGTCTTGAATTTATAAAATACTATTCTGAAGCCTGGAGAGCATTTTCGGATAATGGGGTGGAGATTAGTGGAAGTTGCTATGGAAGGCATATTTTTTCTGGTGGAAATGCATCACAATGGAGCACTGTTAAGAATCTCTTGCGCTCCGATGTGAACTCCAGGCGTGCGGTGTTGTACTTTGCAGATCCTGGGTATGATCTGGAGTCAGCAAAGGACGTTCCATGCATTTCTAATATGCAATTTATGGTAAGAAATAGAAAAATTGATTGTTTTGTTAGCATGCGTAGTAATGATCTTATATTAGGCTACTGCTATGATGTGTATTTCATGACCATGCTGCAAGAAATGATGGCGGTGGAATTGGGGCTTGATATTGGAGAGTATACGCATTTTGTGGCGTCTATGCATGCGTATTGCGATAAGCTTGATGTTGTTCGCAACGTATCGAGCAGTGCAATGTCTATATGTGAGCCAATGAGTCCAATGTGCTGTGTTGATGAAATAAGCACTGTATTAGAAGTTGAGAGAATGTTGCGGTCTGGTGATGCTAATGGGTTGAATTTGATAGGTAATCTTAGCGAGTACTGGAAAGATTTTTGTAGCCCGTTGATAAATAAGTTTTATAAGAAGCATGGTTGTTCCATGTGATATTTATTTTTATACGCCTGCACCAGTGTTCTTTCTGATAAATCGACTTAGCTTGGCTGGGTGGGGCCGGGGCCGTACTGTGCTGCCCGTTCCGAGGCCGTCATGCACCCCGGCAGGCAGGAGAATACCATGAACACCAGCCTTCGCACGCTCACCCTCGCCGCCGTGCTGGCGGCGTTTGCCGTTACGGGGTGCGCCACCACCAGCATGCACGCCTCGTCGCAGATGGAGGAAGGGCAGTTCCGTCAGGCGGCGGAAACCTACGCCGCCGCCCAGCGTGAAAATCCGGATGACTGGCAGTCCGGCGTGCGGCGCGGCTATGCGCTGTACCGCGCCGGAGACTATCAGGCCGCTCAGGACGTTCTGAAGCCCCTGTGGACCAACCGTCGCGCCGCCGAATACGCCCGGTTCTGGGCGGGCATTGCCGCCATTGCCGCCCGCGATGAAGCCGCCGCCCGCACCGCGTGGTCGGAATGGACCGCCAGCCGCTTCGAGATCGTACGGGCCATCCGGCCCCGCGTGGAACAGCTGATGTCCGGCGAACTGCCCCTCGGCCCGCAGGCCGCCAGCGGCTATGTTGCCGAGGCCGCCACGGCCAACGGGCGCGAGGCCCATGCCGATGCCCGCTACGGCTGGCGGCCCCTGTCGCCGGGCTACTCGCGGTCCTACGAGCGCGACGCCTTTTCCGACACCATGCTGCCGGTGACGCCCCAGCCGTATCTGCCGTAGAAAAAGTCACCCCGAAGCCCCAGCGCGTGAAACATCCGCCGGGGCTTTCGCATTCCCCGGTTGCGCATCCTCTCCCACCCTTCCCAACCAACCCCGCGCCTGCTATCCGTAAGCCATGAAGCTGGCGGTCATTTCCGACATTCACGGCAACCTCGGTGCGTTCAAGGCGGTGCTGGCCGACATGGACGCGCAGGGGGCCACTTGCGCCGTGTCTCTGGGCGACAACGTGGGCTACGGGCCGGATCCTGGCCCGGTGCTGCGCCTTGTGGCCAGTCGGCACATCCCTTCGGTGGCGGGCAATCACGAGATGGCCGTGGCCGACCCCCGCTGGCTGCGCGAGTTCAACAGCCAGTCGCGCGATGCCGTGCGCATGACCATGGACTGGCTGGACGACGAAGAGGTGGAACTGGCCCGCGCCATGCCCCGCGTGCTGGTGCGCGAAGGCTGCCGCTTCGTGCATGGCATGCCGCCCGATTCGCCCTTCACCTACCTGTACGAATTTCACGGCAAGCGGCTGGCGTCGGTGTTCGACCTGTTCCCGGAGCCCATCTGCTTCGTGGGGCACACCCATGACCTTGAGCTGGTCCGGCGCGATGCCGACGGCGTGGTGGCCCGCGAACCGCTGACAGAGGGCGCGCGCGTGCCGCCCGCGGGGGGGCGTTACCTGATCAGCGCGGGCAGCGTGGGCCAGCCGCGCGACGGCGACAACCGCGCCAAGTACCTGTTGTGGGAACCCGCCCAGCGCCGCCTGACGGTGCGCTTCGTCCCCTACGACGTGCAGGACGCCGCCCGGCGCTTCCGCGAGGCGGGGGTGAATGAGCGGTATGTGCTGCGATTGTTGTAAGGGGTGCCCGACGCCATGTTGCAGAGAACCCCGTCCCGCCACGTCATGCGCCGACCCATCATGATCCCCCCCGCCACGATGCGTCCGGCCATGCCCTGCAACGTCCTGTCCCGCTCCCTGCCGCAGGGGGGCCGCCACTCCGGGGACATTCCGGCGGGCGCGCCCGCTCTTTTGCCACTTCTCTCCCCGCGCGCCCCGCGCATCCCGTCCCGAGGATTTTCCCCATGCGCATAGGTCGTTACGAGGTGTGCGGACTGCTGGGCCGGGGCGGCATGGGCGCGGTGTACAAGGTGCGCCAGCCGGTCACCGGGCGCATCGCCGCGCTGAAGCTGCTGCGCCCCGCCGACGCGTTGGCCGACCTTTCAGATATGGACGATCTGCGCCGCCGCTTCCTGCACGAGGCGCAGGTAATGGCCGCGCTGGACCACCCCCACGTGGCGGCGGTGTGGGACGTGGACGTGGCCCCGGCGGGCACGTTGCGCCTGCCCTCCGGCGACGATTTCTGTCCGCCGCCCGCTGCATGGGGCGGGGGCGCGGGGACTCCGGTTGTGGGAGACGCAGGGGATTCCGGGAGTGTGGGAGACACGGATTCCGCCCCCCCGGAGGACTGCTACCCGGAGCGCGACCGCGCTGCCCGCGTGGCCCGCTTCGGCGATCTGCCCTTCTTCGTCATGGAATACTACTGCCTGAACCTGGGCCTGCTGATCGGCGAAAGCTACCGGGTAGAGGCCCCCACCCGCCGCCTGCCGCTGGAGCGCGCCTGCCGCTACGCCGCGCAGACGCTGGACGCGCTGGCCCGCATGCATCACGCCGGGGTGATCCACCGCGACGTGAAGCCCTTCAACATCATGGTCACCGCCGAAGACGACGTGAAGCTCATCGACTTCGGCCTGTCGCGGTTGCGGGGCGAAACGGGCGTTCTGTCGGGCCTGCGCGGCGATGTCCGGCCCCTGCCGCGCGGGGTCAAGGTGGGGTCGCCGTACTACGCCGCGCCGGAGCAGGAGCGCGACCCGGACGCGGCGGATGGCCGGGCCGACCTGTATGCCGTGGGGGTGATGCTGTTCCGCATGCTGACCGGCGTGCTGCCCACGGACGAATCCTTTGGCGGGCGCATCCCCCGCGCCAGCAAGCGCCATGCGGATATGGACACGGCGTGGGACGACTTTTTCGCGCGGGCCATGGCCCGCGACCCGGCACAGCGCTTTGCGGACGCCCGGACCATGGCGGCGGAACTGGACGCATTGGTGGCCGCGTGGCGCCAGCGGGTGGACGCGGTGTGCCTGCTGCCGGAAGGGGACGGCGCGCCGGGGGCTGGTGGCGGGGATGAATCCGCATCGGCGGGCGGCGATGTTTCGGATACGGCTGGCCGTGCGGCGGCGGACTCCATCTTGTCCGGACAGGTTCGCCCGGTCAGGACCACCCCGGTTCGGTCAGCCCCGGTAAAGGTCGTGCCGCACCATGCCCGCGCCCTGTTCTGGCTGGACGAACTGTGGCGGCCCGCCGGGGTGTTTGCGCCGCTGGCGGATGGCCGCACCGGCGGCCCCCCCTGCGGGGTGCTGCCGGGGCTGCCCGTGCCGGACGCACACGCCGCCGGTGTGCAGGCCCCGCCGATTGATCTTGCCGCGCTGGTGGCGTACCAACCGGCCACGGGGCTGCTGTGGCAGCGTGGCGGCAGCGAGTGGGGCCTGACCCTGGCCGAGGCCCGCGAACACGTGGCCGACATGAACGCGGCGCGGTTTGCCGGGTACGACGACTGGCGGCTGCCCACCGTGGACGAGCTGTGCACCCTGCTGGCCCCGCCGCCGGAAGGGGGCGGCCACTGCGTGCCCCCCGCGCTGGACCCGGCCCCCGACCCGCTGTGGACGGCGGATCGCAAGTCGTTCACGGCGGGGTGGTTCGTCAGCACGTCCATGGGCTTCGTGGGCTGGCAGGACGACACCTGTCGTTTCCATGTGCGTGTGGTCCGGAATATGCTTAGCGACATTCCGGCGTGAATTCGGGCTCGGGTTGCACGGGGCCACGAGCATGGCGTCGCCAACCCGACGCCGCGCAGGCTGCTCCCGCCTCGCCCGCGCTCCGGCCTCCATTCCGCCGCCCGACCGCAGCATTGCGAACGCTGCGCTCGACCTACCCGCACTGGCCCGCGCTCGATTTGACCGCGCACAACTGGCCTGCTCTCAACGCTTTTCATCCCTCACGGAATCCGGATGCACAACGAACACGACATGCCCGCCCTGGCCCCGCAAGCCGACGACACCGACATCGACTGCCGGGGCTGCGGCACCTGCTGTCGCAAGGGCGGACCGGCCCTGCACACGCAGGATCTGGAGCTGTTTCGGGCCGGGCACCTGGCTCCGGAACATTGCCTGACGCTGCGCGCGGGGGAACTGGCCCGCGAGTTGAGCGGCGACCTGCGCCCGCTGGAGCGGGAACTGGTGAAACTGCGCCCGCGCCAAATTTTGGGACAATCGGCCCGCAATGGCGACTGGTCCTGCCTGTTCCTGAATCAGTCCGACAGCCGGTGCGGCGTCTACGCACACCGGCCCGCCGAATGCCGCGCCCTGCTGTGCCGTGATACCTGGGCCATCAAGACCCTGCACGCCGTGGACCGGGTGACCCGGCTGGACGTGCTGGCGGCCTGGGCGGAAGGCGCGGCAGAGCGCGCCAGCCGGACCTGTCAGACAGAACCCGCAAGCCGGGCGGATTCGGCAAGCCAGACATATTCGGCAAGCCAGGCCGATTCCACGGGTCAGGTTCTCGCTGGCTGCGTCGACCCCGGTGTGCCGTGGGCAGACATTCTGGCCGCGCACGAGGAACGTTGCGGCTACGCGGTACTCGCCCCCGTGGGCGCTACCCTGCAACGCGCGGCGGACCAGTTGCGCGCCCGCAACCCCGGCATGGCGGACCCGATCCCCCTGCCGGAATATCCGGACGATACGGTGGCACCGGACGAGGTCGCCCACGCCGTGGATGCGTTTCTGGAAGCCGTGCGCTTCGATTTCGCCTTCCGGTCCATCGTGCGCGAGCGGGCCGGGGCGGCCATGGAAGAACTGGACTTTCTGCTGGGGCGCACCGTTGCGGCCACGGCGGCCATGTATGGGGTGGCCGTGCGCATGGGGGCCGATGGCCCGGAAGTGGTGGTCTTCCCCACCTAGGCCCGCCTCCACTGCGGCCTTTTTGCCCTCTGCCGTCGTCAGAATGGTTTTTTATTCCGGTCGAATACCACAAAAGTACGCTCTGCGGTCCTCATCCGTAAGGTTCGCTCCGCTCGCCCAACGGCTGAGGCACTCCCTTCACAAAAAACGATTCTTCCTAGGCAGAGAACAAAAATTCTCGCAGTGGAAACGGGCCTGAGAAGTCGCTTTCATGGTTGCAAGGCACGCTGGTGCCGGTAGTGCGGCCATCCACGCGCCGCCCCCTTGCCCTGCGGGCCGCATCGCGGCATCATGCCGCACGCCCGGCGCGCCTGCCGGGCAGCCTTCGCAAAGGAGCCTGAAATGTACATCGTCACCGGCGGCGCGGGGTTCATCGGAAGCGCCATGGTCTGGAAGCTGAACCGCATGGGCATCGACGACATCATCATCGTCGACAACCTGGCCACCACGGAAAAGTGGAAGAACCTCGTCAACCTGCGCTACGCAGACTACATCCACCGCGACGGGTTCATGGACATGGTCCTGCACGGCGACCTGCCGTGGGAAGTGGACGCCATCGTGCACATGGGGGCGTGCTCGTCCACCACGGAACGCGACGCCGACTTCCTGATGGAAAACAATTTCCGCTACAGCCGCATGCTGTGCACGCTGGCCATGCAGTCCGGCGCGCGCTTCGTCAACGCCAGCAGCGCCGCCACCTACGGCGATGGCACGCTGGGCTTTTCCGACGACGACGCGCTGATGCCCCGCCTGAAGCCCCTGAACATGTACGGCTACTCCAAGCAGCTGTTCGACCTGTGGGCGCGGCGCGAAGGCCTGCTGGATTCCATAGCCAGCCTGAAGTTCTTCAACGTGTACGGCCCTAACGAATACCACAAGGACGACATGCGCAGCGTCATCTGCAAGTCGTTCCACAACGTGAACAACGCGGGCCGCATCACCCTGTTCCGCTCCAACCACCCGGACTACGCCGACGGCGGCCAGATGCGCGACTTCGTGTACGTGAAGGACTGCGTGGAAGTGATGTGGTGGCTGCTGGAACACCCCGACGTGGGCGGCGTGTTCAACGTGGGCACCGGCACCTCGCGCACGTGGAACGACCTGGCCCGCGCCGTGTTCGCCGCCATGGACCGCCAGCCGGTCATCGAATACATGGACATGCCCGCGCACCTCGCGGGCAAGTACCAGAACTACACCCAGGCCAGCATGGACAAGCTGCGCCGGGCCGGGTGCGACGTGGGCTTCCGGTCGCTGGAAGAGGGCGTTGACGACTACGTGCGCGGCTACCTGGCCACCGATGATCCGTACCTGAGCCCGGAAGCGTAAGGGCGGGAGACCTCTCCCCCCCAAAAAAAGAAGACAGCAAAACGGGGCGGACTGCGCGATGTGCGCGGTCCGCCCCGTTGTTCATTTGTGGTGTCTTTTGAGGGCGGGGTACCGCAGGTCTGTCAGACAGCGGCGAACTGTCAGTCCGCCGGATTGCCTGCCGGATTGCCCGCTGGTCAGGCCGCCGCCCTGATCGTTCGTCGCGTCAAGTGCTACAGAATGCGGAACGACCGCTTGCCCCCCGCGTGCAGCACATGCACGGAGCAGGCAATGCACGGGTCGAACGAATGCACCGTGCGCAAGAGTTCCACCGGGCGGTCGGGGTCCAGCACGGGGTTGCCCATCAGCGACTGTTCCACGGCGGAAGGTTTGCCCTTGTCGCAGCGCGGGCCAAGGTTCCAGGTGCTGGGCACCACCATCTGGTAGTTGGCGGTCTTGCCCTTTTCTATGCGTATCCAGTGCGAAAGCCCTCCACGCGTCACCGCGCAGAAGCCCACGCCCCTGGCTTCGTCGGGCATGGTCCATTCCTTGTAGATTTCCACGGGACCGGCCTTGGCACGGTCTTCCAGGTCGTTCAGCCAGCCCTGCACGCGGTTCATCAGGATGACGCTTTCCACCATGCGCGCGGCGGTGCGGCCCATGGTGGAGAACAGGTTCTCCTGCTTCAGCTTGCAGGCGGCAAGCCAGGCGTCCATGCGGGTGACGGTTTCCTTTTCCCCGCGGGAATAGGCGATAAGGCGGCGGGCCAGCGCCCCGGTTTCCACGGCCTCGCCCTTGTAGCGCGGGGCCTTGGACCAGGAGTAGTGGCCGTCGGGGTCGTAGCCGGTGTAGTCCGGGTCGGTCACGCCGTCATAGGGATGGGCGGGCGGACCCGGCTTGTACCAGCCGCGCGACAGGTGTTCCTGAATCTGCGCGGGGTCCAGGTCCTCGGCCTTGCCGATGGCGTGGCCCCACAGCACCCCGCCCCGGAAGAACGGGTCCTTGCCGGTTTCCGGGTCGTGGAAGTCGGAAAAGTCCATGTAGTTGGTGGTACGTCCGTAAGATGCCACCTCCGGGTAGCGGCGCCCGATGATGGTCAGGTCGCCCAGGTAGTTGTGGTTGATGAAGGTGCGGCACTCCTCGTACAGGGCGCGGAATTCCGCCAGCCGTTCGGGGCGCAGGGCCTCGTAGCAGGTCACCCCGCCCACGCGCATGGTCTGCGAATGGGGGTTCTTGCCCGCGAAGATGGCCATGGCCTTGGCGATCTTCATCTGCACGCGCAAGGCTTCGATGTAGTTGGCGGCCAGCACCAGATTCTCTTCCGGCGACAGGCGGTAGGCCGGGTGCCCGCCCAGGAAGTAGGCGTTGTCCAGCCAGCCCAGCTGCCCGGCATCCACGAACTTCTTCAGTCTGCCCTGCACCACGAACAGGTCGCCGGGGGGCACATCGCGCCCGGAAACCTGGGACGCCAGCTTTGCCGCCGCCACGGGGTCGGCCTTCAGGGCGTTGGCCACGTCGCAGAAATCCAGCGAATGCAGGTGGTAGAAGTGCACCAGGTGGTCGTGCACGATGAGCGTGGCAAGGATAAGGTGGCGCACCAGTTCCGCCGCCGGGGGGGCCTTGAAGCCCATGGCGTTTTCCACGGCGCGGATGCTGGTGAGCGAGTGGGTGGTGGTGCACACGCCGCAGGCGCGCTGCACGTAGTTGTGCACGTCTTCGGGCGGGCGCCCCTTGACGATGATCTCCAGCCCCCGGAACAGCTGGGTGCTGGACCATGCGTTGTCCACCACCCCGTTCTTGACCGAGACGTCGATCTTCAGGTGTCCCTCGATGCGGGTGACCGGGTCCACCACGATGCGGCCGGTATAGGCTTTGTCAGCCATGAAATGCCTCCTCAGGCGTCATCGCCCTTTTCGCGCACGTCGCGGTTGAAGGGGGCAAGCTGGTCCCAGAATCCGGGTTCGCTGCATCCGATGCAGGGCGCGCCCGAGCGCACCGGCCAGGTGGTCTGGTTGAACAGCGCGGTTGGACAGTTGTTGTACGTCCACGGGCCACGGCACCCCAGCTTGTGCAGGCACCAGCCGTCGCGCGCCTGCTGCGATGAGAACGTGGGAGCGAATTCGCCCTTGTCGAAGTGGGGCCGCCGTTCGCACAGGTCGTGCACGGTCTTGCCGTAGAACAGCTTGGGGCGGCCCGAGGTGTCGAGGGCGGGCAGGCCCTTGGTCAGCAGGTGCACCACCGTGCCCACGAAGTTCACGGGGTTGGGCGGGCAGCCGGGCAGGTTGATGGGCGCGATGCCCAGCGGCTTCAGCGCGGCGCCAACACCGATGGCCTTGGACGGATTGGGCGCGGCGGCCTGGATGCCCCCGTAGCTGGCGCAGCTGCCCATGGCGATGACGCCCTTGGCCTTGCCCGCCACCTCGGTGAACAGCGAGAGCATGGTCTGTCCGCCCACCTGGCCGTACACTCCGCCGTCGCGCGTGGGTATGGCCCCCTCGATGACGCAGAAGTAGCCGTCCGGATTCTTCATGGCCTTTTGCAGCGCCGCGTGGGCGGCATGCCCGGCGGCGGCCATGACCGTCTCGCAGTAGTCCAGCGAGACAACCTCCATGATCAGCACGTCGAAGTACGGGTCCACCAGGCGCAGCAGCGCTTCCGTGCAGCCGGTGCATTCCGCGCCGTGCATGTAGATGACCGAAGGCTTCTTCTTGCCTTCCAGCGCGCGGGCGATCTGCGCGCCCATGGAGGCCTCCAGCCCCATGGCCACGGCCACCATGCCGCAGAATTTCAGAAAGTCGCGCCGCGAGACGCCGCGTTCTTCGGCCTCTGCACGGCGCGCCACGAATTGGGCGAGAGCGTTCATTGGGCCTCCGTCTTCTTGTGGCAGCCACGGGTGCACGAGAGGGGCGGCATCTTTCCGGCCTCGCGCATCTTGCGGTGGCAACCGAGGCAACTGTGGGTGCTGTCGTTGTGCCAGGCCATGTAGAACGACGAGGTTTCCGTGACCGTGGGCTTGTTGTGGCACTGGGTGCAGGGCAGGAACTGGCCGAGGGTCCTGTCCGACTCTTCGTGGTGGCACGAATCGCAGGAATTCAGCACGGCATGCTTGCCATGAGGAAAGGTGACCGCCTTCACCCATGCGGCCATGGGCTGGTTCTTTTCCGGCCGCTTGATGATGATCTCCTTGGGCACCTCGTACGCCAGCAGCGCCGTGGGCAGCAGGAGCAGGAGGAAAGCCGCCGCAAGACATCGGATACGGTGCATCGGGTTCGCCTCCCTGATGGGGGTTGTGGATGTTCGACCGTAGGTGGGGCGGCAAGGGCGGCGAATGATAATCATCGGGCGGCACGAACGGGGCAAGCGTGCCACCGGAGGTGGCAGGGGGATGGGGGCGGGAATGATGCCGGGAGGGGGCGGGGACGGCGGGCAGGGAGGCGGCATGGAGGGGGTTGGACGGGCGCGGGCACGCCCGAACAGATGCGCCCGAACAGATGCGCCAGACAGGTCGCATCGGGCAAAGGAAAGGCCCGGCGCACTGAAGAGCCGGGCCTTGGGGGGGCAGGATGCAGGGAAAGGGGCGGAAAGGGGCCGAAGGACGTTGCGGCGCTATTCTTCGGCCAGCAGGTCGGCCACGTCGCCGGGGTCCACGGGTACGGCCAGCATCAGCAGCAGGCCGTCCGGTTCGCGCCGCACGTGCAGCAGACAGCTCAGGTCACGGGCCAGCTTGTAGCTGACGGCCAGCGGCTGCGGTCCCTGCTGGTCGCCGAAGGGCATCAGCGACAGTTCCGCGTCGTGGGCCAGGGGCGATTCGGTGCGCAGCAGCACCTCCACCAGTTGACCACGGCCCACGTCGCGGCAGCGCAGCACGGTTTCGCTGCCGGGCGCGCCGTGCTCCACGGCCAGCCCCGCCATGCCCACCACGATCTGGGCCAGCAGGTCCGGGTCCGACTGCACGGACGGCAGATCAGCGGCAGCCTCCACCCGCAGTCCCACCCCCTTGCGCTGCAAGGGGGCGTGCAGCAGGTCCGCCGCAAAATCCAGCACGGCGGCCAGGCTGCACGGGCGGGACGCGATGTCCACGGGGGCCAGGTACCGCTGCACCCGGTTGATCAGGGCTTCCAGCCGGGTGGCTTCCTCCAGCACGACCTCCGCCTCGTGGGCGTCGGGAAACTTGCGGTGCAGGGTGCGGGCAAAACCCGCCAGGGCAAAGACCGGGTTGCGGAATTCGTGGGCGATTTCGTCCACCAGCGCGCCCAGGGTGTTCAGCTTTTCGCGCTGTACCAGCAGCCGTTCCAGAAACACCCGGCGCGAAAGGTCGATCAGTACCCCCTCGATGCGCCCCGGCATGCCGCGCGCAAGGTCGGGCGAGGCCACGGCGGTGGAGCGGGCCTGCACGAACAGGGGCACCCCGCGCGGGTTTATCATGCGAAATTCCAGCGAAAAGGGCGTGCTGGCGGCAAACGCGCCGGAAAACGCGGCGCGCACCCGCTCGCGGTCTTCGGGGAACACGTTGTCCATGAACCAGCCGGGTTCCAGCAGGGCCTGTTCCGGCGTCCAGCCCAGCACGGTGCGGCAGGCCTCGTTGACGAAGGTGAGCTCCAGCGTGTCGTCGAGGCTGAAGACCACCACCGGCAAGCCCTGCACCAGCCCGGAGTAGCGCGACTCCATGGCGGAGAGCCGCTCGCGCAGGCGGCGGCGTTCCATACAGTTGCGCACCGTGAGCGCCAGCATGTTCATGTTCAGGATGGGCTTGGTGATGTAGTCCCACGCGCCCAGCTTGAAGGCGTTGATGGCGTCGCCGATCTCCGCCCGGCCGGATACCACCACCACCGGCACTTCGGGCGATTCCTGGGCCATGCGTTCCAGCACCGCATCGCCGGAAATGCCGGGAATGCCCAGGTCCAGCAGCACCACGTCGGGCCGTTGTTCGCGTACCACCCGCAACGCCGAGATGCCGTCCTCTGCCTCGATGACCTGATAGCCTTCATCGGAAAGCCACGCGGCGATGGATTGGCGGATGACCGGATCGTCCTCCACCGACAGCACGCAGGCGGGGCGGCCATGCGGGTGAGGGGCGCCGGGAGCGCGGGGTGGAGGGAACGGCGGGGACTGGGGTGACTGGGGTGACTGGGGCGATTGGGGCGGCTGCGAGGACTGTGGGCACATGGGGGCCGGGCTCCTTGCGGCCGCGCGGCACGGGCGCGCGGGCAGGCGTTGCGGACACGGGCGGTGTCCGGCGGCAAAGGGCTCAAGGCGTGGACAGGGCCGGAACGGCGAGGCTCCGGCACCTGCGCGAGGGTATCCCGTGCAGAGTACCCCGGCGGTGGCGCCGGGTAAAGGGGCTGAGTGGAATTGGCGCGAAAGGGCGGGCGCGGAGGGCAGGGGGAAAACGACAACCTGGAACCAGCCCCTAGGCTTTCCGCTTGAACATCCGCTCCATCTCGCCGGGAGTGAAGGTAAGCACCGCCGGGCGGCCATGCGGGCAGAAGTCGCGCCCCGGCGTGGCCAGCCACTGGGCCACCAGTCCGGCGGCCTCGTCGGAGGTCAGGCGCTGCCCGGCCTTGATGGCGCCCTTGCAGGCCATCATGGCCCACAGTGCATCCAGGCTGTTGGTGCGTCCGGCCACCGCCTCGCGCAGGAAGGCGGCGGCTTCGGAACGGTCCAGCAGGGCGGGCACGGCGCGGGCGCGCACCGTGGTGCCGGTGGTTTCCAGCGCAAAGCCCAGGGCTTCCAGGTCGGCGCGCAGTTCGTGCAGCCGTTCCGCCTCCGCCGGGTGCAGGGGCAGTTCCACGGGCAGGGCCAGGAACTGGCCGCCGCCCGCCGTGCCGCGCCGTTTGATGCGCTCGTGCAGCACGCATTCGTGGGCGGCGTGCTGGTCCACCAGCAGCAGGGTGTCGCGGCCCCGGCGCAGCACCAGATAGGTGTCCGCGATCTGGCCGAGGTAGGTGTACTCGCCGATGCGTACGCCGCCCTCGCGGGTGTCCTCAGGGATGAAGTCCGCTGGATATGGCTGCGCGGCGGGGGCGTCCGCATCGGTAAAGGGGCGGCTGCCGTCCGAAAGCAGGCCGGGGGACGCGGCAAGGCCCGCTTCTTCGGCCACCAGCAGGGCGGGTGCGGGGCCGTCGCGCCGCGCGCCGGGCAGGCCGGGGCGGAAGTCGATGCGCGGGTCTGCGGAGTCCGAAAGATGGGCGGGGTCTGCACCAGTCGCAACACCGGAGCCGGATGGTCCGAACGGGTCGAGCGGAGCGGGGGCGGCGTGGCCGCCAGCGCCGTCGGGGCCAGCGGCGTCATTGCCGACAGGGGCCGCGTAAGGATCGTCCTCGCGCTGGCGCTTGTCGATGATCACGTCGCGGGCGTCGGCCTGCCCCCAGAAGCCCAGCGGGCGCGCCTCGCGCCGGGGGGCGTCCGGATCGGAAAGAGTGTGGCCGACGGCGCCAGCCTGCGGGGGCTGCCCGTGATTCCCGGCCCGCCAGTCGTTCGGCTGTTGCCCCATGCCCGCGAACGGGTTCTGCCCCGGCTGCGCCCCCGACGCTTCATCGCCAGCGCCCATGGCAGGCATGCGGTCCAGCGACTCGCCCAGCGCGCGCAGCACGGCCACGAACACGGCGCGCTCGTCGCGAAAGCGCACCTCGCTCTTGGCCGGGTGCACGTTCACGTCCACCTCTTCCGGGTCGATGTCCAGGAACAGCGCCAGTTGCGGATATTCGCGGGCCAGCAGGCGGCCCTTGTACGCCTCGCGCACGGCTTTGAGCAGCAGGCGGTCGTTGACGGCGCGGCCATTGACGTACAGCAGCATGCGGTCGGGCCGGGGCTGGGCGCCGCGCGGGTCCGCCGCCAGGCCGTGCACGCGGATGCCGTCGGTCATGCGGTCGAAGGGGTGCAGGGTGTCCACCACCGCCGGGGGCCACAGCACCGCCAGCCGTCGGGCCAGGGTCTGCCCGGCGGGAAAGCGCAGCACCTCGCGCCCGCCTGCGGTCAGGGTGAAGGCCACGTCGGGCCGGGTCAGGGCCAGCCGCGCGAAGAGTTCCTGGGCGCGCTTCAGTTCGGTGGCCTGGGTCTTCAGGAATTTCAGGCGCGCGGGCACGTTGGCGAACAGGTCGCGCACCTCGACGATGGTGCCCCGGTGCAGCGCCGCCGGACCGGCGGAGACCACGTGGCCGTGCGCCACCTCTATGTAGGTGGCCTCGCCGGGGGTGCCGTCTGGAGCAACCGGGGCGGAGGTCATGCGGAACCGCGACACCGAGGCAATGGAGGGCAGCGCCTCGCCCCGAAAGCCGAAGCTGCCGATGCGGGCCAGTTCGGCGAGGTTGGCCACCTTGCTGGTGGCGTGGCGGGTGACGGCCAGCTCCAGTTCTTCCGCCGGGATGCCGGTGCCGTCGTCGCGCACCATGATCAGCGACTGGCCGCCGTTGTCCAGGGCCACTTCCACGGTGGTGGCCCCGGCGTCCAGGCTGTTTTCCACCAGTTCCTTGACCACGCTGGCCGGGCGTTCCACCACTTCGCCTGCGGCAATCTGGTTGCGCAGGTCGGCGGGCAGCACCTGGATGCGGCGGCGCGGGCCGCGCGGCCCGCTATTGCCGGACGTGCCGGATGAGGCGGATGTGGCGGATGAGGAGGACGTGCCGGACGTGGCATCCGGGGCGGAGGCTGCGGCGTTGCCGGAAACGGGGGCTGGTGCGGTGTCGTGGTCGTGCGTGTGCATGGTTCATCTGTAGCCACTCGGGCGGGCAAGGTAAAGCGGCGGCGGGGAAGCCCGCAGGGCAGTCGGCACGGTATCGGCGGGCAACCATGCGGCTGCGCGCGCCCATCGGCCCGGATGATAGTTGATGACACCCCCGCGCGCCCGGCGGTAGATTGGGGGCATGCAGCCACTTCTTCAGTTCGATGACGTGTCGTTCGCGTATGCGTCCGGCACGACGGGGAATGGTGCGGCCAAGCCGTCCGCGCAGCCCATGGCGTCCGCCGTGCCATCCGTGGGCACGTCCGCCGTGCCATCCGTGGTCACGTCCGCCGTCGCGCCCTCCGCTCCTGCCTTGCAGGCAGGGCCCCCCGGCCTTGCCCACGTGAACCTTGCGGTGCACCCCGGCGATTTCGTCATGCTCACCGGGCCTTCGGGCGCGGGCAAATCCACCCTGCTGCGGCTTGCCGTGCGGCTGGAAGAGGCAGACGCAGGGGTGGTCCGATGTGGGGGCCGACCGGTGGCGGACATTCCACCGGCGGAACTGCGTCGCGCCCTTGGCTTCGTGCAGCAGACCCCCACGGTGGGCGCAGGCACGGTGCGCGACAACCTGCTGCTGCCGTTCACCTTTGCCGCCAACAAGGGACTGACCCCGCCCGACGACGCGGAACTGGCCGGGTGGCTGGCCCGTTTCCGGCTGGCCGGGGTGGGGCTGGACGCTGTTGCGGCGTCGCTGAGCGTGGGGCAGCGCCAGCGGGTGTGCATCATCCGCACGATGCTGCTGCGCCCGGCAGCCCTGCTGATGGACGAACCCACCAGCGCGCTGGACCAGGAAAGCAGCGCGGTGGTGGAAGCCCTGACCGAGGAACTGAACGAGGACGGGGTGACCGTGCTCATGGTCACCCACGGGGCCTACCGCCCGGTGCGCCGCCCCTGGCGCAACGTGCGCGTGCAGGACGGCGGGGTGCAGGAAGCGGCGGTGGCGGCTTCCGATGTTGCCGGTGCCGCCGCAGTGGCCGCCGCAATGGCCGCCGGAGACGCCGCATGAACGATCCGCTGGGCATGGCCTACATCCAGATCGGCCCGTGGCAGATGGCCGTGGCCGTGGTGTTCGTGCTGCTGGCGGGCGCGCTGTCGCTGGTGCACCACCTGAAGCTGGAACGCGACCTGGCCATCGGCACGCTGCGCACCTTTGTCCAGTTGTTCGCCATGGGCTACCTGCTGCGCATCCTGTTCGGCCTGCAATCGGCGCTGCTGGTGGTGGGTATGTACATGGTGATGACATGGTTCGCCGCGCGCATCGTCAAGGGGCGGGTGCGCGAGAAAAGCGTGGACTACTTCATGCCCACCCTGCTGGCGGTGCAGGTGACCTTCTTTCTGGTCACCTTCGTGGTCACGGGGCTGATCATCGGGGCCAAACCGTGGTGGGAGCCGCAGTACTTCATCCCCATCGGGGGCATGGTGGCGGGCAATTCCATGAACGCGCTGGCCGTGGCGCTGGACCGGCTGTTTGCCGACCTGCGCGCCCACCGGGCAGAGGTGGAAATGCGCCTGTGCCTTGGCGCGGACAGGGACGAGGCCAGCGCCGACATCTTTCGCGAAGCACTGCGCGCGGGCATGATTCCCGCCATAAATTCCATGATGGGCGTGGGCCTGGTGTCCATACCCGGCATGATGACCGGCCAGATCATGGCCGGGGCGGACCCGGCGGACGCCGTGCGCTACCAGATAGTGGTCATGCTGATGATAGTGGCCTCCACGGCGCTGGCCACATTTATCGTGTTGCACCTGGTGCGCAGGCGTTGCTTCGGACGCGCGCATAACTTACTGTTAAAGGCATAGCGCGTGGAACAGGTGGACGGCCCGGTTTACGGACGGTGCCGAACGCCTGCCATGGAGCGCTGCACGGGAACAATCGGGAGGACGAACGACCAACAATTCCGCGACCATCAAAAGGTTCGGCACGAGCCGGGCACAAGCCAGGGAGGAACGCCATGCGCCAGATTGACCGCATTGATCGCGTTGTTGAGCGGCAGCCCCACGTGCCATCGCAGCCGAAAGGCTATGACCCTGAATTGATGTTTGTGGAATGCGCCCGTTGCGGCAGGCCGGTGATGTGGGAACATGGCCGCGCAACCGTGGTACTGCATGGCGTGGGCGTACGCGCCGCCGATCTTGACGAGCATTGCATGATCGTCACCGACGGCTGCGCGCACTGCCACCCGGAAGAAGACGAGTATCGGCTGAAGGTCATCCGTATCAGCGAGATTGTGTACCGCGACCTGCTGCGCGACGGTGAGCCCGTGGGCAACGCCTGAGCGTACGCACCGGATTGACGGAGTGCCTGCCCAGAATGTGCCGCCATCAGGATAGCCGAGTGGAGAGGCACGGGGCCAGGACGGAGCATCGAGCGATTGCATCGCCCCCCCCCAACAGGCGTCCGGTCAGGCCAAAGGGCCACGGCCTGCGGGGGCAGACAGCGAGAGGACCAGACACGAGGACTCCAGACACGAGAGGCCCGGACACGAGAGGCCCGGACACGAGAGGCCCGGACACGAAAAGTCGGGCAGCCACGTGTCGGCCACCAGAGGTTTTGACGGGTTCGCAACCCCTCCCGGTTGCCCCACGGCAAAGGGTCGATTCCTTTCCGAAACGGATATAACGCATGACGGCCGCGTCCCGATGGGATGCGGCCGTCATTGCGTTGAGGGGGGGGGCGGGCTACGCGCCTGCGGCCTTGCCCGGCCCGGCGGCACGCAGTGCGCTTTCCACCATGAACGCTGATCGGCTCATGCCGCGCGCCTTGGCAGCGCGGTCGATGGTGTTGCGAATGTGCACGGGCATGGTGATGTTCACCGGCACCGATGTCGTATCCAGAAAGGACAGGTCGATATTCGCCAGCAGCACGGCGCCGTCGCGGGCATCCTCGCTGCCGAGCACCGCATCGATGGGGGAAGGGGGAGGGGCCACGGCGTCGCGTTCCCCCTCGAAATACAGTTCCACGGCCTCCTGCGCGTTGGTGAGGGCTTCTTCCAGAGTATCCCCCGCCGTGAAGCAGCCGGGAAAGTCGGGCAGGATCACGCTACAGGCGCTGCCCGCATCCTTGTGGATGATGACCGGGTAGAGCATGGTATTCACCTCTTGTTGTCCGTTGCGGCACGCAGTTGTACGCCGGACTGCCGTTCGATGCTGCGCAGGGTGCCCAGGGGCAGATCCTTTTTGGGCTCGGGGATGATGACCGTGCGCCCGTCCGGGTGGCGCAGCTTGAGGTGGCTGCCCCGCTTCCCCATCTCTTCGAACCCTGCGGCGCGAAGGCACCGGATGACGTCCCTGCTGTGCATGTACGTATGATGCGCATGGTGCGCAGAATGGTCAAGAAAAAAGGATGCGCATGGTGCGCATCCCTTCAGGTGCAAGGCTGACCCCACACGCGGGGAGCGGCGAAAGCAGGCTACTTCCGGTACCGCGCTTCCAGTTCTTCCCCGGCTTTTTCGGCGTCGGCCTTCATCTTGGCGCGGGCGGCGGCAAGGCGCTGCGACAGGGCCGGATCGGCCAGGGCCAGGATTTGCGCGGCCAGCCAGGCGGCGTTGCGCGCGCCTGCCTTGTCCAGCGCCACCGTGGCCACCGGGAAGCCGGGGGGCATCTGCACCGTGGCCAGCAGGGCGTCCATGCCGCCAAGGGCGGACGCCGCCACGGGAATGCCGATGACCGGCTTCTGGGTGCGCGCGGCCACGGCCCCGGCCAGATGGGCGGCCATGCCCGCCGCGCAGATGAACACCTGGCAGCCTTCGGCTTCCAGCCTGGTCACCAGCGCCTCGGTGCGTTCCGGGGTGCGGTGGGCGGAGCTGACGGTGAACAGATAGGAAATGCCCAGGCTGTCGAGCACTTCGGTGCAGGGCTTCACGGTGGGTTCGTCCGAGGCGGAGCCCATGAAAACGGCAACCTGGGCCGGGGTGGTCATGGAGGTCATGGCTGGTCTCCTGGTGTCGATAAGGGTTCGGTAACCTGGCGTTCCATGCCGTCGTGTGCCGGTTCAGGGCTGACAGGCATGTTGGACGGCGTGGCGAAACGCGCGGCAATGCCGGTAACGTCGTGTGCGGCTTGTGCTGAATCGGTCGGGTTCGGTCGTGCCCGCTTGGCCCCGGCTGCTTCGGGCGAAGCCAGCGGGACCTGGCCGGACTGGCCCGATCGGTCTGACCTGATCGGTCGGGGCCGGGTGGCGGCTCGCCGCTCCCGGCCTTTCCCCGCAGATTTACCCGCGCGCGGGGCTATCCCCCGCGCTTCAGCCCCTTGGCGCCGATGTCGCTGCGGTAGTGGGCATTGTCCATGCGCACTTTCGCCACGGCCTTGTACGCCAGCGCCTGCGCGTCGGCCAGGGTGTCGCCAAGGGCGGTGACGCACAGCACGCGCCCGCCGCGCGACACGGCAACGCCGTCGCGCTGCTCGGTGCCCGCCTGGAATACCTTGACCGGGCCCAGCGCCTCGGCATCATCGATGCCGGAAATGGTCATGCCCTTGGCGTAGCTGCCGGGGTAGCCCTTGGCCGCCACGACCACGCCCAGCGCGGTTTCGCGCTTCAGGGGCAGGGTGGTTTCGTGCAGGCGGCCCTGCGCACCCGCCACCATGATGGCGGCAAGGTCGCCGTCAAGGCGCATCAGCAGCGGCTGGCATTCCGGGTCGCCGAAGCGGGTGTTGAATTCCAGCACCATGGGGCCATCGGCGGTCATCATCAGGCCCGCGTACAGCACCCCGGTGAAGGGGTGGCCGCGCTTGATCAGTTCGCGCAGCACGGGGCGGATCACGAGGTCGATCATTTCCTCGTAGCGCGATTCGGGCAGCACCGGCGCGGGGCTGTAGGCACCCATGCCGCCGGTGTTGGGGCCTTGGTCGTTGTCGAACACGGCCTTGTGGTCCTGCGCCGAGGGCAGGGGGATGACCGTTTCGCCGTCGCACAGGCACAGGAAGGATGCTTCCTCGCCCGCCAGCGCGCTTTCCACCACCACGCGGTCGCCTGCGTCGCCAAAGGCGCGCTTGACCATCATGTCGTCCACGGCGTCCAGCGCCTCGTCCACGGTGCGGGCCACCACCACGCCCTTGCCTGCGGCCAGGCCGTCGGCCTTGACCACCACGGGCGCGCCGTTCTGGCGGATGTACGCGCGGGCCGCATCGGCATCGTCGAACACGCCGAAGGCGGCGGTGGGCACGCCCGCCGCGCGCATGATTTCCTTGGCGAAGGCCTTGCTGCCTTCCAGTTGGGCGCCGTAGGCGTCGGGGCCGAAGCAGGGCACGCCCGCCGCGACCATGGCGTCCTTGATGCCCAGCACCAGCGGCAGTTCCGGACCGGGCACCACGAGGTCGATCTTTTCGTCCAGCGCAAAGCGCACCAGCGCGGGCAGGTCGCCATCGGAAATGGGCACGTTGGTGCCTTCAAGGGCGGTGCCGCCGTTGCCGGGCGCGATGTAGATGTCCTTGACGAGGGGGCTCTGGCGCAGCTTCCAGGCCAGGGCGTGTTCGCGCCCGCCGGATCCGACGATGAGTATCCGCACTGTGGGCCTCCTGATGCGGCAAGGGGTGATGGTGCGGGGGCCGCGCGGCGGCTGGCCGGGGTTTTCCCCCGCGAGGATTCGTGGTAGCTCTCTGGAGCGCCCCGGATTGTATACAATATGCGGGCGCCGCGCGACGGCGCAATCCGGTGTCATGCTGACTGGTTGTGGCAGCCGGTTGTCGTGCCGGTTTCCACGGGCCGCCTGCCCCGTCGGGGTGCAGCCTGCGGCAAATCACCGGAGGCTTGCCGGTGGGTTGCCGGTGTCCCCGCGCAAAGGGGGGGGCTGGCCGGTGCGTCGCGTGGGCCTCAGATACAGGCTTTTGCGCCGCCGCACAAGCCGCGCCGCCTGCATGGAATACCGTTCGGAACGCAGTCCGGAACACCGTGTGGAGCCCTGTTCGGCCTCGCTCGGCCAGCCCGGCTCCGCCGGATTCCTCCCATTTTCGCCCAGTTTCGTCCGGTCCGCCCGGTCCGCCCGGTCCGTTGCTAACGCTCGATCGCACGCAGTTGCCGCGCAGCTGCCGCGCCGCGCCCACATAGTCCGCCGTCCCCAGGAGTCCGCTTCCATGTCGCAGCATCGCTTCCTGCCCCATCTCGACCCGGAAACCCTGCACCGCGTGCAGACCGAGGGCCTGCGCTGGACCGTGCGCCACGCCTACGCCAACTGCCCGGCCTACAAGGCCAAGTTTGACGCGGCGGGCGTGCACCCCGACGACATCCGCACCCTGGACGATATCGTGCGCCTGCCCACCGCCAGCGTGGAAGACCTGCGCGAGGGCTATCCCCTGCCGTTGCTGTCCGTGCCGGAGAGCGACGTGGTGCGCATCCACGCCTCGTCGGGCACCACGGGCAAGCGCAAGATACTGGCCTACACCCAGAACGACGTGGACACCTTTGCCCTGCAAATGGCCCGTTGCTACGAACTGGCTGGCCTTACCCGCGAAGACCGCGTGCAGATCGCCGTGGGTTACGGCCTGTGGACGGCGGGGGCCGGGTTCCAGCTGGGGTCCGAGAAGTTCGGCGCGCTCACCGTGCCGGTGGGGCCGGGCAATCTGGAGATGCAGTTGCAATTGCTGGTCGACATGGGCGTGACCTGCCTGGGGTCCACGGCCTCCATGGCCCTGCTGATGGCAGAGGAAGTGGAGCGCAACGGCCTGCTGGACAAGGTGAAGCTGCGCAAGGTGATCTTTGGCGCCGAAACGCACAGCCCGCGCATGCGCGCCGCCTTCGAGCAGAAGCTGGGCCTGACGGGCAGCTACGACATCGCGGGCATGACCGAAATGTACGGCCCCGGCACCGGGCTGGAATGCGATGCGCGCGAGGGCCTGCACTACTGGGCCGACCTGTTCGTCATCGAAATCCTGGACCCGGCCACCCTGCAACCGGTGGCCCCCGGCGAGGTGGGCGAAATGGTGGTCACCTCGCTGCGCAAGGAAGCCTCGCCGCTGGTGCGCTACCGCACCCGCGACCTGACGCGCATGCTGCCCGGCCAGTGTTCGTGCGGGCGGTGCATTCCCCGGCACGATCATATCCTTGGCCGTTCGGACGACATGATCATCTTCCGGGGGGTGAACATCTACCCCGGCCAGATCGCCGACGTGCTGCACGAGTTTCCGGTGCTGGGGTCCGAGTACCACATCCAGCTCACCCGCACCGATGGCCGGGACGCCATGCTGTTGCAGGTGGAACGGCAGGAAGGCGCAACGGCGGATGCCGACGCGGGCCTCACGCGCGAGGTGGGCGACCGCCTGCACAAGAAGCTGATGGCCCGCGTGGCCGTGCAGGTGGTGGACCCCGGCGTGCTGCCGCGTTCGTTCGGCAAGTCCAAGCGGGTGACCGACCAGCGTATGACTGATGGGTAGGTACTCTGCATAGGGTACCCAAACCCTTTTGGAGTGGCTGGTGCTAACGCACCGTCTTCCATAGGTATTGAATGCAAAAGGGGCACACCGATGGTGTGCCCTTTTTGCGTTCCCGAACGCCCCCCCCCGTGCCGGAAGCCGAGGGATGTTTGCCGTGCCCCGCTAACTCAGTATCCGGCTGGCCCACACTTGCGCCTCGATGCTGCTGCGGGCCACGTCCACCGGTGAAAATTCCAGCTTGGCCATCAGCGGCAGGGCCTCGTCCCAGGCACCGCGTTCCAGCAGCACGGCCAGGTGCAGTTCGTCGTGCATGGGTGAAGGCTCGCCGGAAAGGGCGGCGCGAAAGTCCGCGTCCAGCGGCAGGTGGGCCAGCAGGACGGGCATGGGGATGCCCAGCAGCGCGTCCAGTTGCGACAGCAGCCCGAGCAGGAACATGGATTCCGGCGCGTGGGAGCAGGTGCGCACCAGGCCGCACAGCAGTTCCAGGAAGCGTGCGCGGGTCACGGCCAGCCGCATGACCTCCGCCGGGGCGGCGCTGCCCGCCGTGTCGGCCAGGGTAATCACCAGCAGCCACTTGCGCAGCGTCTCGAAGCCCAGCAGCGATGCCGCGTGCTGGATGGATGTCACTTCCTTCAGCAGGGCGAACCATGCGGAGTTGATGTACCGCAGCAGACGATAGGTCAGGCCGGGGTCCACGGTCACGGCGCGTACCAGCTTGTGCGGGTCGGCCTCTCCGGTCAGCGATTGCATCAGGTGCAGGCGCGAGGCCTGGGCCGACGACAGGGTGCGCCCCGGCACGATGACCGGCCGCGCGAAGTGGTAGCCCTGGAACAGGGTGTAGCCCAGCATGCGGCACTGGCCGAACATTGCCGCGCTTTCCACCTTTTCCGCCAGCAGCAGGGCGTGGTGGCGCTTGCGCAGTCCCGTGGTGAGCGCGGGCAGTTCCGCCGGGGGCACACCCAGCACGTCCACCTTGATGATGTCCGCCAGCCCCAGCAGCGGCAGGGCCTGGTCCTGCCCCACGAAGTCGTCCACGGCCAGCCGGTAGCCCGCACGTTTCAGGGTGCGCAACGCCTCCACCAGTTCGGGCGTGGGGTGCACCGTTTCGAGGATTTCGGGGATGCACCGGTCCGGCGGCAGCACTTCCGCCGCGCCGGACAGCAGCAGGCCTTCGGGAAAGTTGATCAGGAAGGGGGTGGTGCCGGGTATGGTCTCGCTGGCGATGGCGTAGCCGTCGGCGATGACGGAGGCCGTGGCCGCGTCCGGGTCGTCGATGCGCGCGGGGCCGCTGGGGCTGTCGCGGAACAGCAGTTCGTGCCCCCACAGCGCCCCCGATGCGTCGAAGATGGGCTGCCGGGCGATGAAGATGGTGGGCTGCTGCGTGGGATTCTGGGCCTGCATGGGGGTGCGGGCTCCGCCCCGCGTGCGCGTTGAGCAAGGACGGTGGCGCACCTGCGGCCCGTCCGGTGATCCATGACGGTGGCGCGCCTGCGGTCCGTCCCGTTGATCTGTGGACGGTGGCGCACCCTCGGCCCGTCCTGTGGTCTGTGGACGGCGGCGTCTTCGGCGGCCCGTCCGGTGATCCATGACGGTGGCGCGCCTGCGGCCCGTCCATGTGGTCTGGAGCTGGTATTTCAGTATGGCAGGTGCCGCGGTCTCGGGCAAGGTGGTGATACCCCCAGAGCCGCAGGAAGGGAGTACCGTCACATGGGGGGGAGCCTGCATTGCACCAAAGGGTGTTGCGGTGGCACTTCATTCGTACGCCCTTCCGAAGCCGAAACGCCATGCGAGTAGTTGTTTTTTGCTGGGAATATACGTAGATGCAAAGGGTCGCCGCACCGGCGGCAGCAGGGGGAGAGAAGGAGGGACCGGTGCTCAAGAAGATCTCCACGCGGGATCTCAAACCCGGCATGTACGTGGTGGACATGGGCCTGTCGTGGCTCGAGAACCCGTACTTGTACAGCCAGGTGGGGGTCGTCGGTTCCGAGGGCGACGTGCTGCGCATCCAGCGCGAAGGCTTCATGGAGGTCTTCGTGGATACGCGCCGTTCGCTGGGGGGCGACGGCACCGACGGCCTGAGCGACGAAGAAGCCATTTCCGCCGAACTGGCGCGCGACCTTGGCGACGAGGACCCGCTGGCGCCCACCGTGGCCCTGGCCGAGGAAATGCCCCAGGCCCGCGCGCTGTACGACGATTCCGTGGGCTTCGCGCGCAAGGCCATGGACGTCATGCGCAAGGACGGCTTTGTGGACGTGCAGGCCGCCCAGCCCATGGTCGAGGGCATCCTCACCAGCGTCACCCGCAACGCCAGCGCGCTGCTGGGCCTTTCCAAGCTGCGCTCGGTGGACGAATACACCTACACCCATTGCATCAACGTGGCCGTGCTGGCTGTGGTCTTCGGGCGACACCTGGGCTTTGGCGACATCACCCTGAGCCGGGTGGGCCTGGCCGGTCTGTTCCACGACCTCGGCAAGGCCCGCGTGCCCGATGCCATCCTGAACAGCCCGCGCCGCCTGACGCCCGACGAATTCAGTGTCATGAAGCGCCACCCCGAACTGGGGTGGGAGCAGGTGCGTGACAATCCCATGGTGTACGACGAGGTGCTGGCGGGCATGCTGGAGCACCACGAGAAGTACAACGGCCTCGGCTACCCGCGCGGCCTCAAGGGCGAGGAAATCAGCATCATCGCCCGCATCCTGGCCGTGGTGGACGTGTACGACGCCCTTACCAGCCGCCGGGTGTACAAGGCGGCCATGCTGCCGCACAAGGCGCTGGGGCTGATGTACGGCATGCGCGGGCAGGATTTTCACCCCGGCTTCGTGGAACGGTTCATCCGGTGCCTGGGCATCTACCCCGTGGGCAGCGTGGTGGAACTGAACACCGGGCAGCGCGGCGTGGTCAGCAAGGCCAACGCGCGCGAACCGCTGCTGCCGGAAGTGATCGTGGTGCGCGACCCCAAGGGCCGCCCGGCCCAGCAGCGCAGGCTGGACCTTTCCGGCCAGACCGCCGTGAAGGTGGTGGCCTGCCTGGACCCGCGCGAGGCAGGCATCGACCCCGGCCAGGTGCTGGGCGTTTCCTGACCGCCGGGCCGCTGACGCGGCGTCACCCGGCCTTTGGTCCACGGCATCCCGGACCTTCCGTCTTTCGTCATTGCACGTCATGTCGCGAACAGAACCGGGGCGCTCCAGTGGGGCGCCCCGGTTCGTTGGTGTTGGTCTCTTTTGCGGCCAGTTTCGTTCGCGGCGGGTTTCGTGCGTGGTCTGGCGTGGGGGGGCCGATGGACGCGTGCCGATGGACGAGTGCCGCGCCAAGCGCGGTCAGGCGGTTATCTGCACGATGAGCGCCTGCAACCGGTCGGCCTGCTGGCGCAGCCCGTCCACGGCGCTGGCCGCCTCGTGCATGCCCTGGGCCATGCCCTCGGCCACCTCGCGGATGACGTCGATGGCCATGGCCGCCCGGGCCGCCTGGTCGGCCTGAAAGCCTGCCCCGTCGGCAATGGAGCCCACCTCGTCGGTGGTGGCCCCCACCAGATGCACGATGCGCTCCAGCGCCTCGCTGGATTCACCGGCCAATTGCGCGGTTTCGTCGATGGCCCCGCCCGATGCGTCCACCCGGTTCATGCTTTCGCGCACCCCGTGCTGAATGGCGGTGATGGCCGCGTGCACCTCGCTGGTGGCCTGCATGGTCTTTTCGGCCAGCTTGCGCACCTCGTCCGCCACCACGGCAAAGCCGCGCCCGGCGTCACCGGCCCGTGCCGCCTCGATGGCGGCGTTCAGCGCCAGCAGGTTGGTCTGGTCGGCGATGTCGGCGATGACGGCCATCACCCGGCCAATGGATTCCGCCTGTCCGCCCAGTTCGCGCATGCCGCCGCGCAATTCTTCCGACCGCTCCACCACGCCGCGCATGGCCTCGCGCATGCGGCGCACCTTGTCCGACCCGGCCCGTGCCTCGTCCACGGCCTTTTCCGCCGCGTCGGCGGCGCGCCCGGCCAGCCGGGTGGCGTCCACGGCGGCGGCGCTGACGTCCTGCATGACCGTGGCGGTCTCGTCCACCCGGTCGCGCTGGGTTTGCGCGCCCAGGGCCGCGTCGCGCACCCGTTCGGCCAGCGATTCGGAGCCGTCCACCACTTGGCGCGAAATGCCGTCCGCCTCGCGGGCGGCCTGGGCCAGCCGCTCGTTGCGGCCCTGGGCGTCCGCTTCCGCCCGGCGCAGTTCGGAGATGTCGGAATACAGGCAGATGGCCCCGATAAGGGAACCGTCGAGGGTGTTGCGCAACTGTGAGGCGGCAACGTTGACCTTGCGCACGCTGCCGCGCCGGGCGTGCAGGTCTACCTCCTGCAATACCGACTTGCCGTCGCGCAGCACCTGTCCCACCACGGTCTGGCGACCGGGTTCGCCATAGAAGAATTCCGAAACGCCAATCCCTTGAAATTGCGCGGGGTCACCGTTGTGCTCCAGCAACTGGAGCAGGGCAGCGTTGCATCGCACGACCCGTTCTTCGGTATCAACCACGAGGTAGGGTGTCTCTATGCTGAGCAGAATGCCTTCGGCAAAGCCCAGCGCCTTGGTGAGGTTGGCGGTCATGGCACACAGGGCGTCGGCCACCTCGCGCAGTTCGCGGTGGAAGTTGCCCGCAAGGTCCATGCAGCGGGCGCCCTGGGCCTGCTCCCGCGCGAAGTCGCGGATGTCGTGCAATGGCCGGATGACCTGGCGGTGCAGCACCAGCACCGCCGCCGTGCCCAGCAGCAGGGCCAGGCACAACCCGGCGAGTTGGCTGACCAGCAGTGTGGACACCCGGCTTTCCGATTCGCCCTGCATCAGGGTGACGGCCTTGTTCATGGCGTCCAGCACGCCGTCGCTGGCGGCCAGCAGGGCGGGTGCCGTTTCAGGTGCCGGAGCCGCCCCTTCGGGAAGGGCGGCCTCCACCAGGCCGCGCAGGCGCAGCCATTCGCCGCGCACGGTCAGCAATTGGCCGCGTACCACGGCGCTGGGCGGGGGCAACTGGCCCGTGGGGCCGTCTGCCTTCAGGGTGAGCGGGGCCTGCCCGCCGTCGATGAAGGCCGTCAGCGTGAGGTCGAACACGCGGATCTGGTTGGCGATGGATTGGCGTAGCGTGGCCGGGCCGCCATGCAGCAGGGCCAGCGCCTCTTTAGTCATCTTCTGGCTGAGCATGCGCTGCCGCCCGGCCAGGTTGACCGCCATGCCATCGGTGGCCTGGCGGTTGGAAATGACGATGACCGCCGTGCAAAGAGCCATGGCCAGTAGCGCCTGTCCGAGGACGGCGAGCAGGATGCGCAGCCGGATACTCATATACGCTCCCCCCTATGGTTCCGTGTATGGCAGGGCGGGGGATGGTGGCCCATGATTATCATGCGCGCGGGCGGCGTCGGGAAGAGGGGACCACGCACGGCGGATGGTGAGAGCGCGCCAGGGTGGTGCCTGGTGAGCGGACTGACGGGAGGCTGCCCGACAGGCAGGCAGACAGGCAGGCTGCCGGGCGCATCCGCGCGGATGCTACCCGTCGCGCGGGCGCAAAAAGGGGCGCCCCGTACCGGAGCGCCCCCTTGCATGAACGATGGTTGCCGCGCCGCGCGTTACGGCATCAGCGGGGCCAGCATCAGCCCGGTTTCCACGGGCAGGCCGAACATCAGGTTGGCGTTGGCCACGGCCTGGCCGGAAGCGCCCCGGCACAGGTTGTCGATGGCGGACAGGATGACCAGGCGATTCGTGCGCTGGTCCGTCACCACGCCCACGTCGCAGAACATGGTGCCGCGCACGTGGCGGGTTTCCGGCAGTTGCCCGGCGGGCAGCACGCGCACCCAGCGCGACCCCTGCCAGGTCTGCTCGAAGGCGGCCTGCACGTCCTGCGGGCTGACGGATTTTGCCAGCTTCGCATAGATGGTGGTCAGGATGCCCCGGTTGATGGGCAAGAGATGCGGGTTGAACGACACCACCATGGACGTGCCCGCGATGGCCGACAGTTCCTGCTCGATTTCCGGGGTGTGGCGGTGCTTGCCGATGTTGTACGCCCGGAAGGTGTCGGACACCTCGCAGAACAGGGTACCCACGGCGGCCTTGCGCCCCGCGCCGGTGGCGCCGGACTTGGCGTCCACCACGATGTCGCCGGTTTCCACCAGCCCGTGTTTCAGCGCCGCGTACAGGCCGAGGATGGTGGCCGTGGGGTAGCAGCCCGGGTTGGCCACCAGCCCCGCCTTCTTCACCTGCTCGCCGTACAGTTCCGGCAGGCCGTACACCGCCTGGGGCAGTTCGGCCCGGCGGGTGTGGGGCACCTTGTACCAGGCCTCGTACACGTCGGGGTCGCGCAGGCGGAAGTCCGCCGAAAGGTCCACCACGCGCAGGCCGCGTTCGCGCAGCGTCGCGCCCATTTCCATGGCCGCCCCGTGGGGCACGGCCAGAAAGGCCACGTCACAGTTGGCGGCCAGGTCGTCCGGGTCGGGCGTGGTCATGACCACGTCGCCGCCGGGCAGCCCGCGCAAAAAGGGATAGATGTCGGACAGGGGGCGGCCCGCCTCGGTGCGCGAGGTGGCGCGCACAAGGCGCATGTTCGGGTGGCCCGCCAGCAGGCGGGTAAGTTCCATGCCCGTGTAGCCGGTAACGCCCACGAGGCCGGCGCGGATGCTCGTCATGCCGTGGTCCTTGCGCTGTTTGATCTGTTGGGTTCGTGCGGTCCGTGGGATCTGTGTGATCTGGGGAACCTGTGGAATACGGCGGTTACTTCCGGTGCACCACGTACTTCATGCGCAGTTCGTACAGCACGCCTTCCAGCAGGCGCGCCTCGTCCGCGTCGGCGCAGCCGCGCGTCTTCTCTTGCAGCATGGTGAGCACGTCGATGGTGTGCTTGGCCATCAGCAGGTTCTCGCTGGTGCGCCCGGTGTCGGGGTCGGGCACTTCGCCCAGTTGCACCAGCGCCGACGAGGCCAGCGACAGGATGAAGGTGGAAAAGGTCACCTGCGGCATTTGGGGCGCGCCGTCCTGCGCGCCGCCCTTGCCGCTGTCCTTGTCCCCGCCAGCCGCGCAGCCGCAGCCGGTGCGTTCGTTGTCGGTCATGGTCACATCCTCGCGTTTGGGGGCCGGGCAGGCTTTTGGGTGCCCCCGGCGGGCAAGGGGCACGCCCCCTGCACCCCAGTCAAAAGATGATGGCAGCCCCAACTCTCAAAAAGTTTGGGGGGGAGGGGTTCGGGGAGGGAGACCCTTTCCAAAGGGTCCCCTCCCCGTATTTCCTAAATCTCCGTGCCTGGCGTAACCGCCAGTCCGGCCTGGTACGCGGCCAGGGCCTGTTCCAGCACGTCGCGCGTGCCGATGTACCCGCCGCAGGCCCGGAAGCCCTCGGCCAGGGCATGCAGTCCGGCGGCCAGGTCCGCCCAGTCCAGCCAGCCCATGTGGCCGATGCGGATGATGCGTTCCTTCAGGTGGTCCTGCCCGGCGGCCATGATGACCCCGTAGCGTTCCGCCGCCACGCGCAGCACGCCGGTGGCGGGTACGCCCTCGGGCAGCAGCACGCTGGTCAGGCCCCATGTGTAGCCTTCCTTCACCAGCGGCTCAAGGCCCATGGCCGCCACCCCGCGCCGGGCCATCTGCGTCAGCGCCCACTGCTTGCGGTACACGGTGTCCAGCCCCACCTCGCGGAACATGTCCAGGCTTTCGTTCAGCCCTATGATAAGGCTGACCGGCGTGGTGAACAGGGTCTGCTGCTTTTCCTGGTTGGCCAGTTCGCCCCGGAAGTTGAAATAGAAGCACGAGGGCGGCACGGTGTCCGCCTTGCGCCAGGCCCGCTCGGACAGCGCGATGAGCGCCAGGCCCGGCGGCAGCATCAGCCCCTTTTGCGAGCCGGTGAGCAGGCAGTCGATGCCCCATTCGTCCATGGGGCAGGGCGAGATGCTGACGGCGGAGATGCCGTCCACCACCAGCAGGGTGTCGCGCCCGGCGGTGAGCCTGGCGATTTCGCGCACCGGGTGCAGGGTGCCGGTGGACGTTTCCGACGCCTGCACCAGCACGCCAGCGGCGTCCGGGTGTTCGTCGAGGGCGGCTTCCACTTCCGCCGGGGTGACCGGGCGGCCCCAGTCCACCACCACGGAAACCACGGAGAGGCCGCGCACGGCGGCGATTTCGCGCCAGCGCTGGCCGAACTTGCCGCCTTCGACCACGATGACCTTCTCGCCCGGCTTGAACAGGCCATGCACGGCGGCGGTCATGACGCCCGAGCCGGAACAGGCCATGGGCAGCACCGGCTGGGCCGTGCCGAACAGATCGCGCAGCTTGGGCTGCACCGCCGCCATGATGGCCTTGAAGGCGGGCTTGCGGTGGTGGATCATGTCATGGGCCATGGCCAGCCGCACCCGTTCGGGCGTGGGTGTGGGGCCGGGGGTGAGCAGGCGGGGCTTGTCGAGCATGCCGCAATGTCTCCGGTTCAGGCGCGGAATATCCGCGCGGTGAAGGATTTCAGGTAGTCGGTCTCGGCCATGGCCGGGTGTACCGGATGGTCCGCGCCCTGATGCCCCTGTGCGATGATCTGGGCCTGCATCTTCCGTTTTGCGGCGGCATGGGTAAGCACGCGGCGCAATTCTTCCCTGTCGAGGTGCTGCGAGCAGGAACAGGTGACGAATACACCCCCATCGGCCACCAGGTCGAGTGCCAGTTCGTTGGCCCGCTGGTAGGCCGTCAGACCCTGCTTGGCGTCCTTCTTGCGCTTGATGAACGCGGGCGGGTCCAGGCAGACTAGGCCGAACTTGCGGCCCTCGCGCCGCAGTTCCGTCATGGCCTCGAAGGCGTCGCCTTCCAGTCCGTCGGCGTCGTCCACACCACCCGGCCCGTACGCGCGACCATTGGCTTTCACGTTTTCCACCGCCAGTTCGACGGCAGGCAGGGAGGCATCCACCAGCGTTACCGAGGCCGCGCCCGCGCGCGCCGCCGTGGCGCCAAAGCTGCCCACGTAGCAGAACACGTCCAGCACGTCCTGCCCCTTGGCGAAGCGGGCGGCAAAGGCACGGTTGTCGCGCTGGTCGTAGAACCACCCGGTCTTCTGTCCGGCGGTGAGCGGCACGGTGAAGGTGCAGCCGTTCTCGGAAATTTCCACCGTGTCGGGCACGGAGCCGTACGCCACGCGCACCTCGCGGGTCAGCCCTTCCAACTCGCGCGAGGCCGTGTCGTTGCGCAGCAGCACCCCGGTGGCCCCGGTGGCCTCCACCAGCGCGGCAACCACCGCGTCGGTCTGCACGTCCATGCCCGCCGTGGTGATCTGGGCCACCAGCGTATCGCCGTAGCGGTCCACCACCAAGCCGGGCAGCATGTCGCCCTCGCCGAAGCACAGCCGGTAGTGCGGCGTGTCGAACAGCGCCTGCCGCAAGGCCAGCGCGCGGTCAATGCGCGTTCTGAGCATGTCCGCGTTGAGCGGCTCGTTCTCGCGGCGGCTCACCATGCGGGCGCAGATCAGCGAGGCCGGGTTCACGTAGGCCGTGCCCAGGCAGCGGCCCCCGTCGTCCATGACCAGGGCGGCCTCGCCCGGCGCAAAGTCCTTGAGCGGCGTGCGCTGCACGTCCACTTCATTGCTGAACACCCACAGGTGCCCCACGCGCAGTCGGCGCTCTTCCCCGCGTGTCAGGATCAGTGTCTTCATGCGGTCCTTTGATGAAATAAGGAAAGCGTTGCGGGGGAAGGGACCCTTTGGAAAGGGTCTCCTTCCCCCGTACCCCCATCCCCCCAAACTTTTTAATGGTGAGGGCAAACGCCGTGGCGTCAGCCCCATTTGAAAAGTTTGGAAGGGTGGAGAGGGGGTGTGGGGGAGAGGCGGGAAACTTTTTCAAAAGTTTCCCGCCTCTCCCCCACGTGATGTCTTCCAACAGATTACGTCAATGTGCAACGCCCCAGTTCTCGCCCTGCCCCCAATCGACGGCAAGGGGCACATCCAGCGCAACACCGCCGGGGCGCACGCCGGACATGAGCGCGGCTAGGCGCTCGCCGGCGGCGGGGGCGTTGTCGGCGGGCACTTCCAGCAGCAGTTCGTCGTGTACCTGCAGGATGAGCCGGGCGTTCAGCGCGCGCAGGTCCGGGTCGGCGTGGGCGGCCAGCATGGCCAATTTGATGATGTCGGCGGCGCTGCCCTGGATCAGGGTATTGATGGCCTGGCGGCGGGCCTGTGACTTCAACTGGGTGTTTTCGGAATGGATTTCCGGCAGCAGGCGGCGGCGGCCCGCCATGGTGGTCACGTAGCCCAGTTCGCGGGCGGTGGTTTCCGCCTCGTCGTAGAATTCGCGCAGCTTTTGCAGCTTGCTGAAGTACCGCTCGATGAACGCCTTGGCCTCGGTGAGCGGGATGCGCAGTTCCTGCGCCAGCTTCTGCGGCCCCATGCCGTAGATGAGCCCGAAGTTGATGGTCTTGGCGTTGCGGCGCTGGTCGATGGAAACCTGATCCTGCGCCACGTCGTACAACAGGCTGGCGGTGCGGCTGTGGATGTCCGCCCCCTCGCGGAAGGCGGCCAGCAGCGTGGGGTCTTGCGACATGTGGGCCAGCACGCGCAGTTCCACCTGCGAATAGTCGGCGGACACCAGGCGCAGGCCCGGCGCGGCGGTGAAGCAGGTGCGCATGCGGCGGCCAAGGTCGCCCCGCACGGGAATGTTCTGCAGGTTCGGGTTGCTGGACGACAGCCGCCCGGTGGCCGTGGCCAGCTGGTTGAAGGTGGTGTGGATGCGCCCGGCGCCGTCCACAAGGCGGGGCAGCGGTTCCAGATAGGTGGAGCGCAGCTTCTCCAGCTTGCGGAATTCCAGGATGGCATCCACCACCGGATGGCGGCCGGACAGCTTTTCCAGCACGTCCTGCGCGGTGGAGGTCTGGCCGCCCTTGGTCTTGCCGCCCGTGGGCAGGCCCAGCGTGCCGAACAGCAGTTCGGCCAACTGCTGCGAGGAGCGGATGTTGAATTCGCCCCCGGCGGCCTTGTAGACGTCGCGCGTCAGGCGGTCCAGTTCGCCCTGCACCTCGCGCAGAAAGGCGGCAAAGGCGTCCAGGTCCACGGCGATGCCTGCGGCCTCCATGTCGGCCAGCACGGGGATCAGCGGCATTTCCAGCGTGCGCATCAGGCGCGAAAGTTGCGCCCCGGCCAGACGGCCCGACAGGGCGCCCGCCATTTCCAGCGCCAGCAGACCGGGGTTGCCGGACGAACGTTCCAGTTCGTCGCCCCAGCGGGCGGCCAGACGCGGCCAGCCGTAGTCGCGCTCTTCCGGGTTCAGTAGATAGGCGGCCAGCCCCAGGTCGAACCAGCGGGCCGGGTCCACGCCGCCCCACGCCGGGTCGGTGCGCAAGAGGTGCTTCACGTCGGGCGCGGCCACCTGCGCGGCCTTGGAAAGGTGGCGGGCAAGGGCCTCCACCGGGCCGGAGTAGCGGCTTTCGCAGTCACCGGCGGCCACGGCGTAGGCGATGACGGCCCCGTTGTCGAACAGTGGCACCACGGCGGCGGCCACGCCTTCGCAGTCGGGCAGCTTGCCGGGGTCCTGGCAGGTGTTCACCGGGTCGGCCCGGCGGCCCTCGTCGCCGAACAGGCTGGCCTGCACCTGGCTGGTGGAGCGCGGGGCGGACGTGACGCTGCCGTTCTCGATCATGCCGGACAGTTCGCGGGTCAACTGGCGCAGCTCGAATTCGCGCAGCATGGCCCCGGCCTCCGCCGGATCCAGCGGGCGCACGGCCAGATCGGGCAGGGTCACTTCCGGGCAGGCGTCGGTGGTCAGGGTGGTCAGCTGGCGGTACAGGAACATGGTTTCAAGATGCGGCTCGAACTTGGCGCGCAGCTTTTCGGGCAGTTCGCCCACGTGGTCGCGGATGTCTTCCAGCGATCCGAAGTCCTTGAATATCTTTTCCGCCGTCTTGGGGCCCACGCCGGGGATGCCGGGAATGTTGTCCGACGAATCGCCGATGACCGCCTGAAAGTCGGGCCAGCGGGCGGGCGCAAGGCCCGTTTCCGCCGTGAAGTCCTTGAGCGTGACCAGCTTTTCTTCCTTGGCCGCCGGGTCCCACAGCACCACGTTGTCGTGCAGGCACTGCTTGAGGTCCTTGTCCGTGCCCACGATGACCACGGGCCGCTCGCTGCGGTGGCGCGCCGCCAGCGAGGCGATGCAGTCGTCGGCCTCGCACCCGTCGGACACGACCAGCGGGAGGCCCAGCGCCCTTACCATGCGCTTGATGGGGTCCAACTGCTGCACCAGCGGTTCCGGCGTCACGGCGCGCTGCATCTTGTACGGCGGGAACAGCTCGTGCCGGAAGGTCGGTCCCTTGCCGTCCAGCACGAAGCAGAAATTCGTGGGGCGTTCCTCGCGCAGGAGGCGCAGCAGGATGCGGGTGACGATGAACAGCGCGTTGGTGGGAAACCCGTCCGAACGCTGCATGCTCTGGTAGGCGTAGAAGCCCCGGAAGATGAAGGCCGAGCCGTCCATGAGCCACAGGGGCTCGCCGCGAAGGCCGAGGCGTTGGGTGAGCGACATGCTGGTTCCGGTTGGCGGTTGGGTGTGAGGGGATGGCGCGACTGGGTGCGAAGTGGCGCGAAGGGGGTGCGCACGAGCTGGCACCGGCTGCGCGCCTGGGTCGGGGCAACCTGCGCAAAGGGTATACGTCACGCCGCGCCCGAAGCAAAGCCGTTCGAGAGGGCGTGTACTGGCCCGGGCTGGTGGAGACTGGCCGGGAACGATGACGAATCGGGGGGGGGGCTGGGTCGCGTGCCGAACCCCGCACCGGAAGGGGCGGGGCCACCGTCACAACGGCCTCACCCGCTCCCGCACATCCTTGCGCCAGCGGTTCAGCGGGCGGCGGCAGCCTTCCCCCACCTGCAACACGGCGGCGGCCTGCGCATCGGTCATCACCAGGCGGCAGCGGTAGCGCGCCCCGTCCCAGAACAGGCCGGGGCAGCGGCGGCGGTCGCCGTAGGCCTCGCGGCCCGGCGGGCACTGGGCCTTGGCGCAGCAGAAGCCGCAGCCCACGCAGGGGCGTTGCAGAAACAGCAGGGCGAACACGGCGCACCTTCCTTCCCCGTGCGGCGCCGCATTCCGTGGTGGATGCCCGGTGTGATCCGTGCGTGTGCTCTCCAAGCGCGGGGCGGGCGGCAGGGACGGGGATGCTTTTCCCATATCCCGGTGCGCGCGGGTTGTCAGCAGGAGGGCAGGGCGCGTGTGGTCCGTCCCGTTCTTCTCCATCGGTGCATAACACACTGCCGGTGCATGCTTTTACGTTTCGTCCCGCCCCCCTGTCGCCTTTTTTCACCCCCGTTTCGTCATGTTTCCTCCGTTTATCGTCCCCGCGATAGAACCCTTCCCCCCTCCGCGCTACTCCCATGGCTCACGATGCATGGTCCGCGTCCGGCTGCCCGATTTCGGAAGCCCCGGCGAGGCGGACACACTCACCAACACAAGCACTTCAACCAGCAAGGGAGGCGGGAATGGCGGATACGAACAACACGGGCGCAGCGGCGGGCGCGGCCCCGGCAAACGGAGCGGCGGACGCCGACGTCACCTGTTCCCCGTTTCTCACGGGCATCCGGGCGGTGCTGGGCGAACGCACCCCCGGCAACATGGCCCTGTGGGCGCTGACCGCCGTGCTGCTGCTGGCGCTGATCAAGGAATCGGTTGCGCCCTCGTGGACCGTGGCCTGGAGCCACCCCAACTGGGGCACCGTCAACGTGGTGCCGGTGCTGGGCATCGGCGTGGGCATGGTGGCCGGGTTCCTGGGCGGCATGGTGGGGGCGTTCATCAGCCTGTTCTCCGTGCCCCTGTACACCCTGTGGCTGGGCCTGCCGGTCAAGGTGGCCCTGGGCACCAACAGCCTTGCCTCTGCCGTCATCGGCCTGATGGCCGCCATGGTGCACCTGTCCAAGAAGACCCCCAACATGAAGGTGGCCTTTCCCATGATGGCCACCGGCTTTCTGGGCGCGGGCGCGGGCGCGTATCTTTCTCTGGGCATGACCCCGGAACAGCTGAAGATGTACTTCTCCGTGCTGGTCTTTGGCGCGGCGTTCTGGATGCTGTGGCGCGCCTTCCGCCCCGGCACGGGCAAGGGCGCAGGCTTCGTGGCCACCGAAAAGCAGGGCCCGCTGTACGCTGGCGGCGAATGGAACGGCGTGCCCTACCGCACCAACATCCTGTACCCGGCCTTCGGCAACTTCTTCATCGCCGCCGTTACCGGCATCATCGGCGTGGGCGGCGGCTTCCTGTTCACCCCCATGCTGCACGCGGCCTTCGGCCTGCCCATGATGGTGGCCGTGGGCACCGGCAACTTCGTCAAGGTGGCCAACATCAGTTCGCAGTTCATTGTGCGCGGCGTGGCCGACACCGTCATCTACCAACTGGCCGTGTTCGCCATGATGGGCGGCTACTGCGGGGCCAACTTCGGGCGGCGTCTGGGCTGCGTGGTGGACACCCGCTACCTGCGCCTCTTGTTCGGCATCCTGCTGATCTTCGTGGGGTTGCAGTATATGGGCATTAAGCTGGGCCTTGGCAGCGCCTAATGTATCGCGACTTGTCTTTTTGTCCGCTGGCAGACCGATCCGAAGGGCGCGAAGCGTGGCCGTTAGGCGAGCTTGCGAGCCTTACGGACATCGAGAGCAACGCGTTGAACTTCGCCTGTCATGTCGGTCAAATACCAAAGAGTATATTCCCTCATGACAGGCTTGTTCTCCTTGCCAGCGAACAAAAATCCTGCGTCGCGAAAAGATAGCCCGAATCAGACCAAAGAAGACTCCTGCGTTCCTGCGCCGCAGGGTGGCGGTGGCGCGGGACTTCAAACCAGAGAAGATTCATTGAGATCCTGCGCCGCAGCAAGGCGGCGCGCGTCAGCCCAAAGAACATTCATGAGCCCCTGCGCCGCAACGGGCTAGGGCGCGTGAAAGACGAAAAGAATGATGCGGTGGCCCCTGCGGCGCATCTGTAACGTATCCAAATCAACGTCGGGAGAAACGACATGGCGAACAGAAAGGCCAGCAGGGCCGTGGACATCGCGCCGCGCAGCCTTGCAGAGGTGCGCACGGAAACGGTGGAGTGCGATCTGTTGATCATCGGCGGCGGCAACGCCGGGTGTTTCGTGGCCACCGAGGCCAAGCGGCTTGATCCGTCGCTGCGCGTGGTGATCATGGAAAAGGCCGAGATCATGCGTTCCGGCGCGTGTTCGGCGGGCATGGACGCCCTGAACACCTACATCCCCGAAGGCAAGACCCCCGAAGACCTGGTGCGCTGGAGCCGCGCCCAGGTGGGCGGCGGTCCCCTGCGCGAAGACCTGGCCCTCAGCAACGCCGAGGAACTCAACGAGGCCATCGACGACCTAGAACGTTGGGGCCTGCCCATCCTGCGCGACGCGGACGGCAAGATCCGCTATCGCGGCAAGTGGGACATCTCCATCCACGGCGAACAGCTGAAGCCCATCATGGCCGAAAAGGCCATCGAGGCCGGGGCCGAAGTGTACAACCGCGTGGCGGGCACCGGCCTGCTGATGGACGGCGGGCGCTGCGTGGGCGCCACGGGCCTTGGCGTGCGCGACGGCGCGTTCTACGTGTTCCGCGCCAAATCCGTGGTGGTTTCCACCGGCGGGGCGGGCACCCTGTACAAGTCGTACACCGCCGATTCCACCGACAGCGGCGCGCAGATCTGGATGTGCCCCTACTGCGTGGGGTCCGGCTACGCCATGGGCTTCCGCCAGGGCGCGGAACTGTCGTCGCTGGAACAGCGCTGGGTGGCCACCCGCACCAAGGATTTCTGCGGTCCCGTGGACACCATTTCGGTGGGCTACAAGGCCCCCATCATCAACTGCAAGGACGAGCGGGTCATGAGCCGCTACGCCCACCTCGGCGGCGACGCAGCCCCGCGCTTCATCCGGGCCAACGCCCCCATGGAGGAGTGGCTGGCCGGGCGCGGCCCCTGCTACTGCGACACCCGCAACATGGCCCCCGAACTGGTGCAGGCCATGATGACCGACTACCTCAACGAGCGTCCGTCGTTCGTGCTGTTCCTGGCCAGCCGGGGGCAGGACGTGACCAAGGAACCCATCGAGATATACGGGTCCGACCCGTACATCATGGGCGGCCACACCATGGGCGGCTTCTGGGTGGACATGCAGCGCATGACCACCGTGCCCGGCCTGTTCGCGGCGGGTGAAACGGCAGGCGGCAACCCCAACAAGTTCGTGGGCGGCTGTGCGGCGGAAGGCAAGCTGGCCGCGCGCGGGGCCATGGCCTACATGGCGGCGGGCCTTGCTGCCCCCGACGAAGCCGCCGTCAACGCGCAGGTGGCGTCCGAAAAGGCCCGCGTGTACGCGCCGCTGCTGCGCGGCAAGGATTATGACGGCGTGACCCCCACCGAAATGAAGGAACGCCTCCAGCGTCTGATGGACGAGTACGCGGGCGGCAGCTCGCAGTTCTACCGCACCAACGAGGAGCGCCTGGACTACGCCCTGCGCCACATCAAGATGCTGCAATCGCAGTTTGCCTACCTGAAGGCCGCCGACCTGCACGACCTGATGCAGGCCAACGAGACCATGGACCGCGTGGACGTGGCCGAGGCCGTGGTGCACCACCTGAAGGCCCGCCGCGAAACCCGCTGGGCCGGGTGGCAGACCCGCAGCGACTACCCCGGCCGCGACGACGCCAACTTCGACTGCTTCGTGGAAACCCGGCGCGATCCGGCCACCGGCGAGGTGACCGCCTTCACCCGGCCCTACGAGCAGTTGGTCCCCGGCGACCGGTTCAAGGTCTAACCGCACTTCATCCGGACGGAGGAACACATGCCGCCAAGAATACTGACCGAAAAATGCAACGGCTGCGAAGGGCTGCCCGAATCGCGCTGCGAAGAAGCCTGCCCCGGCAACCTGATGGTGGTGGACGCAGCCACGGGCAAGGCCCGCTGCCGCTGCACGCGCGACTGCTGGGACTGCATGTCCTGCACCAAGGCCTGTCCCCGCGCCGCCATAGAGACGCGCATCCCCTACCAGTTGGGGTACCACAAGGCGTCCCTGCGGCCCATCATGGGCAAGGACCACATCACCTGGAAATGCGTGGACATCCACGGCGTGGAAACCATGTACAAATACCGCAACCGTCTGGCCGCTGCCCAGGCCATCCGGACTGACAAGGACGCGTAATCACACGCCGGGGGGCGGGGGCGGCACGGACATCCGGTGTCCGATACCGCCTTTGCCCCTTGCCATATGCCGCAGGAGCACTACGCTCTCCGTCAGGGGGGCCCATGGAACGCAACTGGCATCTCTGGACCGAGGATTTTTTCGCCGACCTGCCGGACGAGCGGGCGGCGTTTCTGGCGTTGTCGCGCCGGAGGGACTTTGCGAAGAACGACATGGTGTTCTTCGAGGAGGACTCCGGCGATTCGTGCTTCTACGTGGAGCAGGGCATCGTGCGCATCTTCCGTATCGCGCCGTCCGGCAAGGAACCCATCTTCTTCCTGCGCAGGCGGGGCGAGATGTTCGGCCTGGCAGAGGTGCTGGATTCGGTGCCGCGCAAGGCCAATGCCCAGGCCCTTACCCCTTGCGTGCTGCGCGAGGCGGGACGGGACGAGTTCGAGAAGTTCCTGTCCGGCCATTTCGGCGCGGCGCGCAAGGTCATTGCCACGCTGGGCGGGCGGGTGCGCTATCTGGGCGAGCAGGTGGGCAACCTGATGACCTGCGACGTGGGCACCCGGCTGGCCAAGCTGCTGGTGTACATGGCCTACGAGGTGCTGGGCGACGAGGCGGCCTGGCTTGAACCGGCGGTGATCCCCGTGCGCCTGACCCAGGAGCAGATGGCCGCCATGACCGGCTCGTGCCAGCAGACCGTCAGCGATTTTCTGCGCGAGATGCAGGACGAGGGACTGGTGCGGGTGACCCGCCGCGAGGTGGTTGTGGTGCATCCGTTGAAGCTGCTGGAGCGCGCGGAATTGTAGGGGGACCGGCCCTTTTCCGGCCTTTGCCGCCCGCCGTGCCCAAAGACGCAGCAACGTCGCGGAGCCGCTGTTGCTTCGGTGCCCACCGCATGCTAGCACCGCGACATGAGTACTCCTGCCCGTTCATCGCGCCGCCCCCTCCATCACTCTGCCCGACCGGTGCTGCGCCGTGCCGCATCGCGTATTGCCTCTCCCTGCGGCGGCTGCCCCGGTGCCGCAGGCACACCGTGCGAGGCTGATGGCTCCGGCTTACCCAATCCCGTCGATCCCTTCGCTCCAACGCCTTGCGCGGGGTGTCCCTCCGCCCGTGCCGAATTCATGCACGATGGCCCCGCTGCACAGGCAGAGGGGACGAACCCTGTCGCATATTCGGCGGCGGGAGTTCCGTCCGTAGCGTCGGGTTCATCCGAATCATCCGGCCTGTCCGGCTCATCTGGATCATCCGGCCCGTCCGGTCCATTCGGGCCGCCAATGCCGCCGACACCATCCGGGGACGGCCATGCCGCGCCCACGCGGGTCTGGCTGGCCCTGCTGGCCGTGGTGGCCGTGGGCATCGGCTGGCTGCTGGCCCGTCCGTTCATCCACACGTTGGCCGTGGCCATCGTGGTGGCGGCGCTGGCCGCGCCCCTGCAGGAACGCATCGCCCGCCGGGTGCGCCAGCCCGACCTTGCCGCGGCGTCCACCATTCTCACCCTGTTGCTGGGCGTGGCCGCGCCGCTGGCCGTGTTCGTGGCTGCGCTGATTCCCCAGGCCCGCGCCCTGGCCCGCGCGGCCATGGCCTTTTACGCCGCGTCCGGGAACGGTGCGGGTGAGGCGACCGCAGGCGCTGCCGCGGGTGTTGCGTCCGGTGCCGCCACTGCGGCAGGTTCCCTGCCTGCGCCAGTGGAACTGGGGCTGGCCCGGCTGCACGAGCTTTCGGTGTGGTTCACCCAGACCCTGGCCGATTTCGGCATCGACGCCGCGGACATCGCCGACTTCGACCCCGCAAGCCTGCGCGGCACCCTGCTGGGCGCGGCCCGTCAGGCGGGCGAGGTGGTGCTGCACTCCATTACCGCCGGGGTGGGCAATGCCGTGTACCTGTTCGGCCACTTTCTGCTGATGCTGTTCATCCTGTACTTTCTGCTGCGCGACGGGCGGCAGATGATGGCCTTTGTCAAGCGCGTCTCGCCGCTGGCCCACACGCAGGAGGATCGCCTGCTGTCCGCCCTGCGCGGCGTGGCCCGCTCGGTGTTCATGGGCGGGGTGCTGGTGGCCGTGTTCCAGGGCGTCATCGGCGCAGTGGGTTTTGCCTTGGTGGGCCTGCCCGCGTTGTTCTGGGGCTTCGCCATGTCCTTCGCGGCCATGATCCCCGTGGTGGGCACCGCGCTGATCTGGGCGCCCGCCACGGCCTACCTGTACCTGTCGGGCGAGACGTGGCGGGCGGTGTTCCTGCTGGGGTGGTGCGCGGTGCTGGTCTCCAGTTCCGACGGCCTGCTGCGCGCGTGGTTCATGAGGGAGGGCGCGGGCATTCCCATGCTTTACCTGTTCCTGGCCATCCTGGGTGGGCTGAACATGTTCGGCATCCTGGGGTTGCTGTACGGGCCGCTGCTGCTCACCTTCGCCATGGTGGCCCTGACCATGTACGCCGAGGTGGCGGCGGAGATGGCCCCCAAGGATGCCGGGGCAGTGCGCTAGGCCGACCACGCGTTTTACCCCCCCAAAAAAAACGAAAGGCCCCCGCCGCACGGGGGCCTTTTTCGTTCAGGGGGAAGATGCCGGGCGGGTGCACACCCATTTCTTCCCGTGCGGGAATGGCCCGCGAAATTCAGTGCAGCGACGGGCTTATGGACGAGCCCAGCGCCGGGTTCAGCAACAGGCCCAGCAACGGGGCGGCCAGCACGTTGACCAGCCCCGCCAGGATCATCACCAGACTGGCGATGGCGCCTTCCTCGTCGCCTACGCGGCGGGCCTGTGCTACGCCCGCGCCGTGCGCGCCCATGCCCAGCAGCGCCCCGCGCGCAAGGCTGGTGCGCAAGGGCAGCCGCGCCAGCAGCAGTTGGCCCAGCGCCGCGCCGAATACGCCCGTAAGCACCACGAATACCGCCGTCATGTCCGGCACACCTCCAAGGCTGCCCGAAACGGTCATGGCGAAGGGCGTGCTGATGGAGCGCGGCAGCAGGCTTTGCCGCATGGCACCCGAAACACCGAGCAGGGTGGCCAGACCCCAGGCCGAGAGCATGGCCAGGCTGCTGCCCGTGGCGACTCCCGCCAGCAGCACCGGCCAGTGGCGGCGGATCAGCGCGCGCTGCTCGAAGATGGGCAGGGCGAAGGCCACGGTCACCGGGCCCAGCATGACCATCAGCCAGTGGGTGGAGCGGATGTAGTCGCTGTAGGTGGCATGCAGGGCGATGGCCAGCGCCAGCAGCAGCAACGGCGCAAGGCACAGGGGTGATGTCCACCAGCGGCCCATGCGGGCGTGGACCCATCGGGCCACGAGGTACAGGGCGATGGTGGATGCCGACCAGAACAGGCCGGAAAGCAGGGGCAGGGCGGCAGGGTAAAGGTTCATGGCATTGCTCACGAAGGGTGCCGGGCCGAACCGGACAGGGTTGCGCAGGTATGGGCCAGACCGGCAGAAGCGTGACCGGCGCCACGGAATTGCAACCGGCAGCAGGCGTCCACCACCAGCGCCGTGCCGCCCATGACCGTCAGCGTGCCCAGCAGCACCACGGCCAGCAGCTTGAGCCCCAGCAGACTCAGGAATTCCCGGTGATCCAGCACCGCCAGCACGGCGGGCACGAAGAACAGCAGCATTTCGGCCATCAGCCACCGGGCGCCGCGTTGCAGGTCCACCACGTTCACCCTGCCAGAGGCCAGCAGCAGCAACACCAGCACAAGGCCCACCACCCCGCCGGGCACGGGCAGATGGGCGTATCGGGCCACGGCTTCGCCCGCCAGCCACAGGGCGGCGAGGAACAGACACTGGATCAGGCGGCTGCGGCGGGCGGCCAGCCGCAGGGAAAGGGAAAGCTTGCGAACGGACATGTGATGCTCCTTGGCGCTGCTTGGCGTCGATATCTACGTATGCCCGGCGCATGTGGTCGTAAAATGAATTGACAGCATGGATGGTATCTCTGTTAGGAATAGATTATGGAGTTCAGAACGTTGCAGGCTTTTGTGGAAGTGGTGCGCCACGGCGGATTTTCCGCCGCGGCAAGAGCGCTGTTCACCACCCAGTCCAACGTGAGCAAGGCCGTGCGCCAGTTGGAGAGCGAACTGGGCGTGGTGCTGCTGGACCGCATGGGCAGCAGAAGCCAGCTTACGGATGCTGGCGAGGTGGTGTTTCGCCGGGCGCGGGGCATTCTGGCCGCCACGGAGGACATCCAGGGGGAACTGGACGACCTGCGGGGGCTGCGGCGCGGAACGCTGCGGCTGGGCGTGCCGCTGTTCGGCAGCCGCGTCCTGTTTGCGCCGGTGTTTGCGTTGTTCCGCACCCGCTACCCAGGCGTGGACGTGGGACTTGTGGAGGACGGCAGCAGGCGGCTGGGTGAATTGCTGCACGCGGGCGAGGTGGATCTTGCGGCATCGCTGACGCCCATATCCGGGGAATTCGAGTGGCAGCATGTGCGCGCGGAGCCGCTGGTGGCGCTGCTGCCTCCGGGTCATGCCCTGTCCGGCAGGTGCGGCCTGCGCCTGCGCGAGCTTGCGGGTGAGCCGTTCATCCTGTTCGGCGAGGCGTTTCAGTTGAATCAGATCATTCTCGACGGGTGCGAGCGCAACGGCTTTCGTCCGAAAGTGGCGGCGCGCAGCGGTCAGATGGATTTCATCATCGGGCTGGTGGAGGCGGGCCTGGGGGTGGCGCTGCTGCCCCGGCTGATGGTGGCGGACCATACCACCACGGCGGCGCGGGTTCTGCTGGACGAACCGGACATGTGGTGGCGCATGGCGCTCATCTGGCGGCGCGGCGGCTACCTGTCGCATGCGGCGCGTGCCTGGCTGGACCTTGCGCGCGAGGTACACGGCACTGTGGATGATGCCCCGGCCAGCCCCGAATGACCGGCTGCGCATGGCTGAAAAAACGAACGTCCCCGCCACAATCGTGACGGGGACGCACTGTTTTCCCGCACCGCGTGGGCGCGCGCAGCCTCGCTGGGCTAAACCCGCTTCAACTCCTCGACCAGGCCGCGCAGTTCGCCCGCCATGCGGGCAAGCTCTGCCACGGCGGCGGCGGACTGGTTCATGGCGTCGGCGGTTTCCACCGCGATGCGGTTCACTTCTTCCGTGCCCCTGTTGATCTGCTCGCTGGCGGCGGACTGTTCCTCCGAGGCGGTGGCGATGGAGCGCACCTGGTCGGCGGTGGTCTGCACGATGGTCACGATGTCGCCCAGCGAACGCCCGGCAACGGTGGCCAGTTCGGTGCTGCGGCCCACCGCGCCCGAGGCTTCTTCCATGCCCCGGATGTTCTCGCGGGTGCCGGTCTGGATGGCGCGTACGGCCTCGTCCACCTCTCGGGTGGCGTTCATGGTCTTTTCGGCCAGCTTGCGCACCTCGTCGGCCACCACGGCA